>CAMDBH010000053.1 GCA_945889325.1 Klebsiella pneumoniae | reverse complement strand
TCGCGCTGCTCCAATTGTCATGTGAATCCGCAGGGCTCTGGTATGCGCGAGAATTTCGGCTGGTACACAATGGCCACGACAGGCCAAGTGACTTGGGACAAACTCGGCCTTAAATCGCTAAACGATCTGGAAAGCAATGAATGGCTCGGTGGTATGCTGACAATCGGTGGCGACTTGCGTTTGCAATCCGCTAAGTTGGGGCGACCGCGCTTTGATGTGCCGACGCAAAAGATCGTCGATCCGGCGCGCTTGCTCATCCCCATGCAGTGGTCGCCCGGCGTAAAAGTGAAGTTGGGCGAGAAATTGTCGGTCGCGGGTTCGGTCAATCTGGCCGGCATGTATTATGAAAATGTCATGAACAAGAGCATTTATCCTGGGCAGTCCAATTTCGATGCGTGGGTGCGTTTCAAAGCAGACGATGAAATGCCGGCCATCCGCGTCGGCGTGTTGCAGCCGAGTTTTGGCATTCGCCACGACGATCACACGATCATGATTCGCGGCAACGCAGCCGCGCTCAGTAAACCGATTATTCCGGCGTTTTACAACGACCCTGGAGCAGAGGTCACTTACGAGTCGATTCACTGGCTTACAGTCGACGCGGGTGCCTTTTTGGCTAGAAATTTCAACACAGCGAGGTTTTCTGCAACCGATTTGGCCTCCGGCGCCGAAGGCGACAAAGCCATGAATGCGCCGATCTTTTCGGGGCGGGTGACGCTTTGGCCGCAATGGCTCGATGAAGGCATCAACATGTGGATCGGCGGATCCGTGCTCAAAGCCAATGGCTTCATGATGGAAGGCGGGCACTTCGGCATCGGCAAGACCTATTTGGGCACCTTGATCGCGGAAATTTCGCACTCCGAAGATTCGCTCGCTCGTACCGAGTTCAGCAAACGCAAGACCCTGAATTATATGCTGCAATTGGGCTATCCGTTGAACGACTGGCTCGCTTTTGAAGCCCGAGTCGAACGCGCCACGAGCGACGTGGACGGCACACCTTTTGACACCAAAGGCGCCGTTTTTGGCGTGCAGTATTTTCCGGTGCCGATGTTGGAATTACGACCAGAATACAGATATTTGGATACAAAGGATTACACAATCGGACAATGGACCCTGCAAATGCACGCCTTCTTCTAAGGCTTTTTTCGTTCTGAATCGGCGAACAGCGCCGTACGTTGCTAAGCTCAGGAATTTCGGCGACGAGCGTCGTTCGCCACACCCTGATTGCGTCAATACCGGCCAAATATTGAGGCCGGACTAGGAGTTACCATGTTGATTCGTAAACTTTTTTCTACCCTCGCGGTTGCATCCCTCACTTGCGTCGGCGCAAGTGCCGCCTACGCGGATGACCTTTTCGCTGGCAAAACCGGCGCGTTGAACTTCACCGTCGACGGCGGACAAACCCAGTTCAAGTTCATTTCTGACATGCCGGCCGAGCGCATCCAGGGCACAGCCAAAGGTGTTTCGGGCTCGTTTGCCGTGGCCGACGCGACCAAGCCGGACACGACCACTGGCAAGATCGACGTGCCCGTGGCCAAAATGGAAACCGGCAACCCCATGCGCGACGGCCACTTGCAGTCTGAGGAATGGCTCAACGCCAAAGCCAATCCGAACGTTTCGTTTGCGATCGACAAAGTCGATGGTGTCAGAGACGTCAAGGCCGACGGCGGCAAATCGACCGCTGCGGCAACCGCCCATGGCACGTTTACGCTCAACGGCGTGGGCAAACGCATGTCGATGCCCATCCAAATCACTTACAAAGACGGTAAGTTGAAAGTGGCCGCGAAGTTCAAGGTTTCGCTCAAAGACTACAGCATCAAAGGCAAAGCCGGCGTGGTCGGTGCCAAGGTCGGCGAAACGATTGATGTCGATTGCACGCTGTACGCCAACGCACGATAATTTCACGGGCCAAACGATTCTGAAACGTTTTGGGGGATAAAATGAAGAAAAATCTAGCATTTCTGTGTTTTATTCTCGCCATCGCCGTTGGCGGTTGGTGGTATGCCTCTGGTCAACATGCTTTTACCTTGACGAAAATATCTCATGAAACCAAGGTTAAGGATGATTTTGGCGACGACGTTGTCAAAACCGAATGGGAAGACACGTTTGTCCCCGGCGGCATGGACATCGCGCTGCCAGTGGGCGGCGGTTTGGTGGCGCTTGGGGCCGGTTTGCTGTTTCTGCATGCGCGGAAAAAAGCGTAGTTTTCGACTAAGCGGAACCAATTCAAGGCCTTAAAAAATACTGGACAAATGTTCAGGTGCCTGCTACCCTGTTTTCATGCGCGACGATTCTGCTGCTCCAAGCAATCCGACCCTGCAACGGCAACGTCTGCCAAGCGACTCGATTCGCTTGGAGCGAGAAGACTTTGCGGATCCGAGTCCGACGTTGCAGGCGATCCACGGCCGCGGCGCTCTGACCAATCCAGTCGGGCGGTTTGAAGCCTGTGCCCGCGATGCGTACGACGATGGTTGGGAGTCTTTGGCCGACGATGCACCGTCGCGCAAAACGATCGTCACGGAAGAACGCGGTGCCTCGATCATCAGTTACAATGAATCGCCCGACGTTGGCTTTGATCGGTCGATCAACCCGTACCGCGGCTGCGAACACGGCTGCGTTTATTGTTTCGCAAGGCCTTCGCATGGTTATCTCGGCTTGTCGTCCGGCTTGGACTTTGAATCGCGGCTTTTTGCCAAGGTCGATGCGCCGGCGCTGCTCGATCGCGAACTGCGCAAGAAGAACTATCGGCCAAACACAGTAGCAGTCGGTGTCAATACCGATTGTTATCAGCCAATTGAACGCCAGTACCAAATTACGCGCCAAGTATTGCAAACGTTGGTGGCGTTTGGCCATCCGTTCGGCGTCATAACCAAGTCGAATTTGGTCTTGCGCGATCTCGACGTGATAACCGAAGCCGCGCAACAAAGGCTGACGCACGTTTACGTGTCGATCACGACGTTAGACGTTGAACTTGCTCGTAAAATGGAGCCTCGGGCACCGACGCCTGAGCGGCGCTTGGACGCGATTGCGCAATTGGCCCAAGCAGGTGTAACGGTCGGTGTTATGGCGGCGCCGATGGTGCCGGGCCTCAATGACGGAGAACTAGAAAGTATTTTGCAGGCGGCGCGCGATGCCGGTGCGGTACGCGCTGGCTGGGTCTTGCTGCGGCTGCCCCACGAGATCAAGACATTGTTCAGTGATTGGTTAGATGTCCACCATCCGGGACGCGCCGATCGCGTCCGCGCGCTGATCAGCGACACGCGTGGCGGGCAAGCCTACGACAATACTTTTGGCATTCGCATGCGCGGCGTCGGTCCGTACGCCGATTTGCTCAAACAGCGTTTTTTACTGGCCACACAGCGACTTGGGCTGAACCGCGATCAAGCAGCGCTGCGCAACGACCTGTTCCGGCTGCCGCCCCGCGCCGGCGAGCAACTGCGACTGCTGTAGCCGACTTTTGCACCTCAAACTGCAACTTGGTAGGCTGAAAACGGGCACCATGCCCAAGCGGTTGATATGCTAAGGGCGCGTTTGGCAATGGGTGGCAATTGGCGGCTAGCGCTCGCGGGCGCGGGTCTTGCCGCCTGCAACGCTCTTGCTCCAACTGCAAGCGGTCAAGCGGACCAGGCAGACCAGACAAATCTACCTGATACTATAAACGAAATTGCCCAAGTCGCCGACGAAGCCTCGTTTGATTCAACCTCCAACTTTGACACCGTCGGCGAAGCCGCATTGGCCGACTCCGAACCAGCCGATACCGCGGAGGTCCAGTCCGACGTCGCTGACGCGGTCCAATCCGATCAAACGCCGCAGCCATCTGACGTCGGTGAAATTGCGGTGCCAAGCCCGCTGACTGCGACGGGGAAATTTGTAGAAGTGTCCAACGTCTTTGGCACGCCACTGCTGACCAACGGCGGCGAGGCCAAGAAGAAACTGCCGCGACAAAACGCCGGGCTGTGGTTTGATCTGGACGGCGACGGCATCCTCGATCTCGTACTCAGCGATGGGATTGATGAAATTCGCTTCGGCAAGGGCAAAGGACCTTGGCAATGGCAGTGGCAGACGTCCGCCAAAGTGGCTTACGGCGGCGTCAATTCGATCGCCGCGATCGACGACGACGGCGACGGCAAATGCGACGTCGTCGTGTCAGCTGCAGGTCTGCGCTATTACAAACAAAAGCCAGATGGCTCGTGGCCGGAAGAGGGCGCGCAGCGCGGCCTCAGCACCGACAAAAATACGCAGTTTCAGGCGCTTATGCCTGCCGATGTCGACGGCGACGGCCTGTTGGACCTGTTATCGACCGCCTTCGATTGCAGTGAAAAAAGTCGACTTGTGGCCTACATCAACCAGGGCAACGGCCAATTTGTCGAGCGCGGAATCGAAATGGGCCTCGACCATAAATCTACATTATGGAACGCTTTTGTTACCGACGTAGACGGCGACCGGCGTTCCGATGTGTTGACCCTTTCTGAAGGCTGCGAGCCCGTGGGCGGCAACGCGTACCTGCACAACGCGGGATTTCAATTAGATAAACCCTATGAAACCATCGGGTTGGGGCCGGCGTTCTTCGGCAAAGCGCTCGCCAATGGTTCTCCCATGGGCGGCGGCGTCGCCGACTTCAACAACGACGGCGCGCTCGATATCGTCATAAGCGGCATTGGCTTTCGCTATGTCGGCAACAATCCAACGTTATTTGAACAAATGAACCATGCGTCGGAAGCCACTCAACTTTTGCTCAATGACGGCAAGGGCAAATTCACGTCGGCTGGGGTGCAGGCCGGCATCGTCATGCCGCTTAGCAGTACCGGCGCGCAAATGGTGGCTTGGAGCATTCAACCAGTAGATTTTGATTTTGATGGCAATATGGACATGTTGGCCATGCACGCCTACGACTTCGGGGCGTTTCTACTGGCGGACGAGGGCGGCATGCATCCAGTTTTGTTTCGCAATATCGGCATCGGCGTTTACGCAGAAGTCAGCAATTTGTTTGGCTTGCCGGACCCCTTCATTGGCCGCGCGCTGACTGTGGCGGATGCCGATGGCGATGGCGATCTCGATTTGTTGATGGGCGGTCAGGGCGCGCAGCCGCGAATGTATCGCAATGATATCAAGCACAATGGCCAGTGGTTGCAAGTTCGCCTCAAAGGGAGCGTGAGCAACATTTGGGGTTTGGGAGCCCGACTCAAACTGATTACGAATAAACATAGTTATATCAATGAGATGACGCTGCACGACCCGTCACACAGCGTAGACGCGCCGGTGGCGCAATTCGCGGTGCGCCAAGGTGAAATACCTGTAGAATTACGCGTCAGTTGGCCCAGCGGCTGGGATCAAAAAATTGCAATCGGCCAGTTGAATCAGGCAATCACTGTGACGGAGGCCCCGCTCGTACAACTGGGCGCACGCTACGTGCAAAGTGTCGCAAACGCTGGTGTAGTCGTAAAAGCCGCCGGTTTTGATGAAAGCGGTGTGGCCAATGGCGGCTCGGTCGTGATTGAACTGAACAAAAGTGCCCAAGGGCAATGGGCTGGACCACAAACCTGTGACGCTACTGGCCTTTGCAGCAGAACCTGGCAGCCGTCGCCCGGAAAGTCGGGGGAGGCGGTGCTGGACTTTCAAATCGGCGGCAAAGCCTTGCTGCTCAAGCCTCGCATCCGCTTTGGCAAGTAGCCCCGCAGAAAAATAGTGACGTTTCAATCACATCCCTTCGGCGAAGGCTCTTCGGTTGCCGCAACCCTGATGACAACCAGAGCAGGCGCTGCGTTTTACCGCAAAGGCGTTTGCATCGACGTAGTCTTGCAGGCAACGCTCGATGGTCATGCGCCGCCTGCGGGCGCGACAATAGAATTCGTCTTCTAAACTCATACGTTGGGCACGACTTCTTCGAATTTCCTGCATCTCATGGAGCGTCATCTCAAACCTCAGCACAGGTGCTGCAAGCCGCAGCGTTCACGAATTACGACGCTTCAATCCAATCGTTGATCTACCGCGACGGCGACATTTCGCAGATACTTTGCTGGCACGCCCGCGAACGGGACTGGCTTGCGCCGAACTGAACGAATACACTGTTCTTGGAACACGCGAGGAAAGGCGGCGTCGTTTGGGAACAACCGCCGTGAGGGTTTCGATAGTCGAGCAATATCCTTGCCTTTACTCCAGGCAATCGGGGCACGCGCATGTTCAAGGTCAGCCGCAAGTCCGAATATGCCCTCATCGCCGTACAGCACTTGTGCCGACAGCCGCGCAACACTCTGATTTCAGTGGCAGAATTGGCAATGGCGCAAAATATGCCGCCGGACATCTTGGCCAAAGTGCTGCAGGGGCTAAAAAAATCTGGAATTCTTACCGCGACCAAAGGTTCGGGGGGCGGTTACCGGTTGGCCAAACATCCAGCCGATATTCGCTTTTTGGATGTTGTGCGCCCGTTTGAGGAGCAGATCGCCGTCGTGGCGTGCCAAAGCGATGCGCCAACCGCCTGCGACCGCACGGATAATTGCACGCTGCGCGAGCCGATGGCTGTGTTAAACAATTTCGTGATCAAGCAGTTTGATTCGTTGACGATGGAAGCGTTTATCGCCCCGCATGCGCACGGACGAAGCCAGAATTTGAACGATTCCGGCGTTGCCGCCCATGCCACCGCGATGGGCCGCCGCGGTCACGCCGCATGACCGTTGCTGCTTGAAATTTGTTGAGTGGTCGCGATCAGCGTCGCAATCGCACTTGCAAAGTAGCATTTTTTGTGGCACCCTCTCGCGCCTATTTGCGGGCGTTCGCCCATGATTTGACTGGGCACCGCCGCGACTGCAGGCCACATTGACTTGGACGAACGCGCCGTTGACAGCGCAAATGCCAGTTTGGAGAAACGATAAGCGATGAGCGATATGCATGATATGAATCAGAACTCTAACCAACCGCGCATCGACCGACCGCACCGCGCGTCGGCGCGATCGGTGGAGTTTCGTCCGATTGAAGTGGCCGTGCAGGACGGAAACGTCAACCGCGCCCTGTCGATGCTCAAGCGCAAAATGGCCGCCGAGGGAATTTACAAGGAATTGCGCAAACGCCGCTTCTTTGAGAAGCCGTCCGAGGAAAAGAAGCGCCGCGAGCGCGAAGCCGAGCGGCGTCGCAAGAAGGCCGTGCGCGTTGCGCGCGAACGCGGATAAGCATCCAGAATGCAACGGTTTAGCAAATCGTGCCCCCATCGCACGTGATGCCAAAAACTGACGCCCGTGCAGCGAGCGCTGCGCCAACACGCAGGAGCGCCGATGCCAAATAGAACGACCCGCCGAGTTTTCTTCGGCACCACGCGATCGCTTTGGGTCGCGTCCATTGCAGTGATTTTCGCTTCGATCGCGGTGGATGCGCACGCCGCGAAGCCGGCAAAGCCCAAAAAGAAAGCCGACGAAGCGGCGCCTGCCGCCCCCGCGGCTGCCGCTCCGACGGCAGCACCGGCCGCCGCCCCCGTTCCAGCGCCCGCCGCAAAGCCCGCGTCGGCCAAACCGGTCGAACCACCGCCGGCAAAGACGCCCGAAAAGGCCGCACCACCCGAAAAACCTGCGTCGCCAGCCCAAGTTGAAGAAGCCCCAGTCGAAACGCCAGTGCCAGCTGTGCGCAAGCCGGTCAAACGCGCCGAGGATGATTTGCCCGCCGACCAACCCAAGCCTCGCAAAGGCAAGAAAGGGGCCTGGCAGGGATTTTTCGTCAACTTTAACATCGGTTACGCCACGGCTGGCGGCACAGACGGGCCGACGATTCCGGAGGTCGACGGTGTCGGCGGCCTAAACGCGATGCGTCTTACGTTCCCAGAAAGCTACAAAAAAGCTGTTACAACCAACCGCGGAGCCGGTTTAGCGGCGGCCCTGCAAATTGGCTATAATGTCTTTGGCTATGTTTCCCTTTGGTTCGACGCAAGTTGGCATGGTACGCTGGCGGGCGGTGCGGACGCGGCCGGCAACGGCACCGCCGCTGGGATCCTTGGACTTCATCCTCTTCGATTTGTCGCGCCGGATTTGCCCGCAGACATCACGCTTTACGGTGGCTACGGCTTCTTTGAGCTGCTGTATTACTATGAAGTTGCGTTCGACAGCGAGCACCCGAGCGGCAAGTCATGGATGGGCAACTCGATTCCGTTCGGGCTGTCAGCAGAATATCGCCTCGACCCGGACGGTGCGTTTACGCTGGGTTTCGATATGCGTATTGTGTCAGCAACTTACAATCAGTGGATCTTTAACTACGACAAGAACCAGATCTCGCATCTGGATCCGCCGCAAAACACGCCGCAAACGACACTGCGCTACGAGCCGCGTCTGATGCTCGGTGGGCACTTCTGAAATGGGCTGGCACTTTTAGGACATGTCGCAACATAGCCAACGCAAACGGGTATTGCTGCTTCACACCGGTGGCACCCTCGGCATGGCGCTGCCCGAAGATCGGCGTTTGGATCTGGGGCCAGCCGAACACCTCGATCGCCTGCTCAGCAGAGTACCAGAACTTCGCGAAATCGCTGACATTGAACTGATCGCTCCGTGGAATCTCGATTCGTCCGATGTCGGGCCGCAGCAGTGGCAGGCGCTGGCAAACCTGATTGTCGATCGCGGAGGCGTCGGCAAACCCGGTGGTTTTACGGGCATCGTGATCATCCATGGTACGGATACCCTAGCCTATGCCGCGTCCGCCCTCGCGATGATGTTGCGTGGCTTAGATCGTCCTGTAGTTTTCACCGGTTCACAGCGGCCGTTGGAGGCTTGGCGCACCGACGCGCGGGCCAACCTCGCCGCGGCGGTGGAGTGCGCGACGCTGCCGATTCCTGAGGTGCTGGTCGTTTTTGGCGACTCGGTGCTACGGGCTTGCCGCGCTACCAAAGCAGATGCCAACGATTACCAAGCATTCGATACGCCAAGTCAGCCACCGCTGGGCCGGATCGGTGTGGAACTCGAGATCGATTGGTCGCGGGTGCGGCGGTGTTCGCAGCCATTTGAACTAAAAATGTTAATTGATTCACGGATTTTGGCGCTGACCATGTTCCCCGGCCTCGATCCGGCCGCCTTGCGATCGGTTGTCGGCGGCGCAAACGCCGAGCGCCTGCGCGCCGTCATCGTCCGCGGATTCGGCGTGGGCAATGTGCCGATGCTGGGCGAGGCGAGCCTTTTGCCGCTCATTGAGTCGCTGGCCAGCGCGGGTGTGGCCGTGATCGTCGGGAGCCAATGTGTGCGCGGTCACACCGACCTGTGCCTGTACGCCGCTGGGCGCGCGATTCTCGCGGCGGGCGCGATCGAGGCCCGCGACATGACTTTTGAGGCCTGCGTGACCAAGGCCATGTGGGCGCTGGCGCAGCCGGAAAACAGCGTTGCCCAATGGTTTGCCCGCGATCTGGCGGGTGAAATCACGCTGAGTGGGCGGGTGACGTCGGACGTGAAATCGGCTACGCTTGACGGTTGAGCAGCCATAACGGCGACCAAAGTTAGTCGGGATGTCCGCAAAATCGCTATTCCATTTGAAGATTCTGCGCACCTTTTGGGTGCTGCTCGCCTTTGTCGCGTCTGCATGTACGCGTGTCGCCGATCAGGACGAACCGGATGCCGGCCCGAAGTTGCTTGATATCGCCGGTGACGCGCCGGACGTGTATTATATCGACATTCAGTTTCCAGACGTGCCAAAGAAAGAAATTGCCAGTGCTGACATCGGCAGCGAGATAACTGCTGATGTTGTTGAGCAATGTGGCAATTTGATCGATGACAATGGCGATGGCCGCGTCGATGAAGGCTGTTGGCCAGCACCCAACTTGCGGCCCGATCAAGCTTGGCGCGATTTTGGCGTGCTCAAACTTCAGGCCAAGACCGGCCCTGTCGCGACAGTAACGTTCGATGCGCCAACGAAAAACATGGGTATCTCGTTGCTTGCCCGCGATATTGATCAGGAAAAACTGTATGTCTGGGCTGAATCCATTATCTCGCCAGCCTCTGTGGAAGTCTTGGCCGCCGACGGCTGGGCCACCTCGTTTAACCGCTCTGCGCCCAGTATCGGCGGCGGCACGGCGCTTATCGGCATGTCACCGCAGGTCACCCTTGCGGCCGGTCCATGGAATTTTTCCTTTACCCGCAGCAAGTTGGCGCCGCTAAATTATGGCGGCACCCCGACCGCAGGTTACCTGCATGTCGGCGTTGTCAGTCGCGCGGAAATTCCGCTGGCTGACCCCGTAACCATAGATATAGACGTGTATTTGGTCGGCGGAACGGCCATGCCCGCGGCGACGATCGCTGCCTCACCCCAATGGCAGGCGATCGTCAAAAAGGTGGAATCGATTTGGTCCGGTGCGGGGTTGCACTTGGGCAAGATTCAGTTCATCGATCTCGACGGAGACGACGGCAAGAAATTCAAATTTTTGGACAATGTGCTAGCAGGCGGTTTTGAAAACGAATTGACCCAAATCTACAAAGTCACCGGCGCCATGCGTCCGCAATCGACCGCTGCCACGCTGCTTCTGGTCGGGGCTTTGAACGACAACGGCCAGCAAGTCGCGGCGGGCCTGTCACAACTCGCTGGTATCAGTGGCTATATCGGCTCTCGCATGAGCGGAATGGCCGTTGCAATCGACGACAAGGAGTGGGCAAAAGTTGTCGCGCTGGGACCGGACGGCGCATCGATCGCCGGCGATCGATGGGGCGTGACACTGGCTCACGAACTCGGACACTTTATGGGTCTCTGGCACACCGACGAGTACGACGGAAAACTCCACGATCCAATTGCCGACACGCCCATTTGCGACAAAACTGGCACGCTCACTGCCGAGGGCTGCCCAGCCCAAGCAAAATACTTGATGTTTTGGAGTCCGCAAGGCTCGATCGTCACCCCAGATCAGGCGGCGACCGTGCGCCACAGCACAAATTTACGCTAGATTTCAGGAAGAAGCGCCCTGCCCCAGAATTTTTCTGTCAGGTGCGACCGGAGGTTTTGATGCTCAAGCGCCCGCGCGTTCTGATTTTGGTTCCGCTGCTTGCGTGCGCGTTTAGCACAACAGTATCAGCTAGCTACCCGTCCCCCGTTGCTGACCTGTTGCGCAAATCAGGCCAGTCAGGCGTCGCCCGGGCCCCGAACACCATCGACGACGCGACCAAGGCGCAGCTCGATCAAATTGCCAAAGATGGAGCCGCAAAAACCGGGGCCAAAGTTTTCCTCGTCGTCGACAACAAGACCGAACCGCGCGAATACGAAAAACTTTACTCCGATTTGTCGCTGCGAGGCAAAGACCTCCTGATCGCGTCAAATGGTCCTGCAACGTCTCTGACCTGCAATGCGCTTGGCGACCGGCAGAAACAGGATTTGATGAACCGCGTGGGACGCGAGGGAGGTAAACCCTTGGATCATATGCGCAAACTAGTGGACCAAGCCACCGACGCTCTGGCCAGTACCCAAACGGGCGCTCGCGTGTCGTGGCAAGAATTTGAACATTTGAATGCGGGACGCGGTTGGAGCCACACGCAAATGTCCACTGAATACGCCCACTACAAGCAGAGCGGTGTCATGCCCGCGGCGAGCAACGTCAACGTGGGCAGCACCAACAGCGGTTCGAACAGCAGCACGACGGCAACGTCGACACAGGTCAATCAACCCATCAAACGCTACACAAGCACTGAAAGCCACACGGGATTGTGGATTTTCTTCGTGCTCGTCGTCGCCGGCATCGGCGGCTTCGTGTTCTACAAACGCCGCAACCGCGATGCGGGCTTGGCGCAGGAATTCAAGCAGGCGTTGTCGGGGCCGCAATCGATCATGGCCGACGTGTATTTGCAAATGACTGGCAATGAAAGTGGGCAGTTGCTAGATTCGGCCAACGCGGTTCAATCCCGCATCGAAGCATTGGCCAAACAAGCACCGAGCCGCGAAGGTATCGCAAAAGCCAATGGTCTCAAGGATGAAGCGAATCGCGTCCGTGTGGCATTTGATCGCGCCGGCCGCTGACACCCTGAATATTTTTCTGTCATTTTAGGAGCTTCCCATGCGTCTGACTGCTCAAGCG
Organism: Klebsiella pneumoniae; assembly: GCA_945889325.1. Taxonomy (GTDB): domain Bacteria; phylum Myxococcota_A; class UBA9042; order UBA9042; family UBA9042; genus CAMDBH01. The sequence continues at coordinate 10,298 of CAMDBH010000053.1, read as the reverse complement.
CGAATTTACCTGCCCGGCGAAGAACTGTTCCGCAAACCCAGCTTTTGGGACAACTTCAAAGGCGCGTTTGGCGCCGATGTCGACTTGCGCACAGGCGAATTGCAAATCACCAGCGACGTGTTGGCGACGACCGAACAGGTGCAACAAGGCCTGCAATTGGCCAAGGTGACCAATGCGGTCAGTCTAGTTGTCGATAATGACGTGATTTATCAAGACTTGGAGGATCGCGCCGACGATGCGCAGTTGTTGGTGCAAGCGATGCGCCGCTCGGCGGGGCGTTTCAATGCGGGTTTCAAGACTTTGCGCGCAGTCTTTGAGCACAGTGAAGCCGGTTTGCACATGCTCATCGAAGTGACCGTATTCGCCAAAGCGAAAAAGGGCACGCCGGCGGCCATGATCGCCGTAGGGGCGCGCATCGACGCGTTGCGGCCCAAGGATAATGAGGACATTGAAGCCGCAAAAGATCGCATCGGCAAAGCATTGGGTGATGCGCAACTGGTGCCGACCTATCGAACGATGTTGAGCAACTTCATGATGCGGCTGCAAAGCGGCATGCAAAGGGTGTTCATTCGGGGCGAAGTGGAGGTGGACAATGCGGAAGTGCAGGTCGTGCGGCCTTCGGGTCAAGACGTGCGCGACTTGGGCGCCGAGCGCAACGAACGTGCCGCGCAACTCCGCGCCGCTCCAAGCTATCAGACCCATTACGGCATGTACTATGACCCGTGGTCGACCTATTACCGCGATCCGATGGACACGTTCGTCAATTTGATGGTGCTCGATGCGCTCATAAGCCCGCGCCATAGTTGGGGTTACGCGCCCGGCTACCTCGGCAGCAGTTGGGGCAACTACGGCGCGCCGGTGCAAATTATCAATTATAACGGCAATATGATTGGCGATGCTGCCCACATCGATCAGTTCCAGCATCAATTGGGCGACGTCGGGCAAGTCGCGGATATGGATTTTGGCTCTGCCAATTGGGACGATCGCGCTTTGGCCAACTACGACGCATCGTCTAGCAGTTGGGCGCAAAATGACTCGGGCACCGATTCTGCGAGCGGCGGATTTGATTGTGCCGCAGATTCAGGTGGTTACGGTGGAGGCGCCGACACGGGCGGCGGCAACAGCTACGACTGCGCGGCTGCGGATTGCGCCGCCAGCGATTGCGCGTGGGATTGCTCAAGCGATTGCAGCAGCGATTGCTCGTGGGATTGCGGCGGTGGCGGCGATTGATGGCCGCCAAACGCCATGACATGCCAGAGAATACTGCGGTCGCGCATTGGAATTCGCCATCCGGCGACGCGCTGGCCGATTTGCCACTGCGGCGGACGCAGGGTTTGCTCCATGGGTCAGTGCGCGGTCAATTTTTTGCGCATAATCCAAATGGATATGATGCATTGGCCTTGCTCAGCAGGCGCACGTGGCATTTTGTGCAATTGGCCGACGGTCGCAGCGCGCGCGAACTCGCCCACGTGATCGCGCCGGGCGACCCGCGCGCGCTAGCTTCGCTGCTCAGCGACTTGCCCATGCTGCTGCGCAATGGATTTGTGCACACGCCTAGCGTAGCTGCATATCGGCCGCAGCAACCACCGCGAACCTTTAACGCTTGGTTGCACTTGACGAATGCCTGCAATTTGGCGTGCCCCTATTGCTACATTCACAAAAGTTCGGGCCACATGACGAGCGATGTGGCTACCCAACTTCTTATTTCGATTGAACAAACCGCCCGATCTGGCGATGTGGACCGCATTCACGTGCGCTTTGCCGGCGGCGAACCGATGCTGCGTTTCACCCAACTCCAGCAATTCTATACGGATGCGCGACAAATTTGTCGTCCGCATGGCGTGGAATTTTCAGCCGCCATTCTGACCAACGGCACCGTTGTGCCCAAAGATGCCGCCCAGTGGTTGAAAGTAAACAACATCCAAGTTTCGGTTTCGATCGACGGTATCGAAGAATTACAGGACGTGATGCGTCCAGTCGTCGGCGGTGGTTCGTCCTTTTCGCGGCTCAAAAATGGCCTGCAAGCCTATTTGGACCAAGGTATCCGCCCGTATATTTTGATTACTGTTGGGCAAAGTAATCTCGACGGTTTGCCCGCATTGACCCACTGGTTGCTCGAAATGGGCTTGGGTTTTCGCTACAGCCTAGTGCGCGATTTGGAATGGGGCAGCGGCTTGCTCGATGATCGCCACGGCGCGGCGGAAGCGGGCGATGATACACGTGAAAATGCCCCGATCGCGCTGCTTTCGGGCGAACCGCTGCGGCGGATGCAGCGCGTTTTTGGCCAATGCTACGATTTGATCGAACAAGCTATGCTGCAAAATCATGCAAAAGGCCGCGCGCTGCGTCCGTCGTTTCGCCAAACGCATAAGTTTTGCGATTTGCAGCCTTGGCAGCCGATCCGCAAAGCCTGCGGCGCGGGGAGCAGTTATGCTGCAATCAGTGAAACCGGAACGGTGAGCCCGTGCCAGGCAGCGCTTCATCACGAGGGAACATCGCCACTTACAGCCACGAGTCTGCTGCGTCAGGCGCGCGATCAAACGCAATTCGCGTCTTTCGAACGCAAAACCGGCAACCCCGAATGCAACCGCTGTCGCCACAAACCCAGTTGTGCCGGAGGGTGCCCGCTTTTGCTACACCGTCGCGAAGGGCACATCGATGGGCGCTCGCCCTATTGCGAAGTATTTCGGGCGGTTCTGCCGCGCATTGTCGAACTCGCGGCGCTGGAACTTCTGCTACAACGCCAAAGGCCTACGCGACACGAGCCGGCGGATCCGCCACAGATTGTGGTACAAATTTAGCAGCTTGAGCTACGGCAAGATCGCCGCAATCGCCAGCGTCTGCTTGATGACCGCGGAGTCCGCAACGAGCGTGCGATCGCGTCCGGCTTGCTTGGCGAGATACAGGGCTGCGTCGGCGCGAACAACCAAGTCCGCTGCGGTTTCGTCGGGTCCTAGCGTCGCCACGCCGGCGGAACAGGTCAGTGGCGATGGGGTCGCCGAACGCATTCGTTCCACGACGGCAAAGCCGTCTTCGCTGCTACATGCTGGTAAGATGACGGCAAATTCCTCGCCGCCGTAACGCACTAGCAGATCGCTGCTGCGCAGGCTGGGCGTCCATGCCGTTGCGCAGCCAGACAAGACCGCGTCACCTGCTGGATGGCCTTGGGCGTCGTTTAGGCGTTTGAAATGGTCCAAGTCGAGAATCGCGATCGTCAGAGGCGTGCCTTCGCGGCGCGACCGAGCGAATTCGCGGGCCAAAATTTCATCCCAATAGCGACGGTTGCCCAGACCGGTCAGCGGATCGATGCGGGTCAATCTGTCGAGTTGCAGCGCCTGTTCGCGAATCGTTTGCGTAAGGTGTTGCACCGTGAAACACACCAAGGGCATCACCAGAAAGCCAAGGAATTGAAAACGCAGAGATTCCGCGTCTTCGTAATTCACCCAGCGCCCGAGAATCGCCAGCGCGCCGACCAACAACAAACCGCACGAAAGTTGCGCCCGCGATGCGTAAATCGCCAACCAAAATACGGGCAACAAAAGCAACGGCGCAAACGTCCACGGCGGGGCAAAAACACTTTCTCGCAGCAAAAATATAATAGATACATAAGCATATGGCGGAAACGTCGCCCAAGCGGACTGCAGGCGCGTCCAAGGCACCGCCCAAAGCGCAACAACCAAACACACGCCCAGCGACACCGCGGCGATCAGAAGCCCCGGTCGGCGGATCGGCGTTTCCATCGGACCGAGCAACGCGGCAAAACCGAGGACGGCGGGGATCAGGAACGGCCCAACGCGAGAGAAAAGGCCCTCGCGCGCCAGTGGGTGCGTCGGCGCTGCTCCTAAAATCAACGGCCTAGACGGCGCCAACGTTGGCTGCGACATGGTCCCCCGCACTGTCGTCCCGAGTTTTTCACAAACGCCCAGCCCCCAAGGCGCACGCAAGCATGCAGCCGCGCGGGTCCGCAAGCAACTGCAATTCGCTAGACGGTGAAACATTCCCTGCCGCGGCGCGAATCGTTGGCGACCAAATACCCGTACCTAGATCGAATCCCGCCGCAGCGCGTCAACCGGATGGGGCGGCTTGAGCGTCAAGCGCGTTACCGCAGCAAGAGCGATGAAGCCCGCGCGATTTGCTGGTTATTTTCAGAGCCTTGGCCACGCGCCGAGGTAATTAGGGGGACAAGATGCGAAAAATTAGTATTTTGATCGTGCTGGGCGGGCTAGTTTGTCTGATCGCACCGCAATTGCTGCCGATGGCTACGATTGATGAGGCCGATATCGCCGTGCACGGCTATCAGATGAGCACGGGGCAACTTTCTCTGTTCCTAAGCATAGTTACGATGATTGTCGGCGCGATTTCCTTCCAGCGGCGCAAGGGTATTTTCGGGGCGCCCGTGGCCGTGGTTTCCATGTTGCAAATCGCGCTGATGGCGTGGACGTATGCCAAAGTTTGGCATTTGGTGCCGTGTGGCGATGCCGCGCTCGGCCTGTGCGATGGCGCAACTGGGCGCCTGCTGGAAGGCGCGCTCGTCACGTTGGATTTGGGGCAAGTCGCGGTTATTTTGACGAGTTTGTTCACGCTGACGGCTGGCCTTTGGCTGCTTGTCGCCCCGCGCGAGTTCACCAGCGATGAGCGGTTCTTACACGTCGTGCTCAAATGGGGCGGTCAGGTGCTGAGCGAACGGGTGTTTCACCAACCTCAAACAATTACCGTGGGTGAAGCCGATGACAATACGCTGCAATTGGCGGCGGCGGGGTTGTCGCACCACACGCTTTTGCAACCCATTGGGCCCGCGAAGTACCATTTGCTGTTGCCGCGCGGCGTACAGGCCAAGGTCGTACGCGAGGGGCAAGTTGTTGCTTTGGATGGTGAACCCCTTGATTTTTCGGCGACCGACTGTGGCACACTGCAGTTCGATCACGGCTTGGAAATCGCGCTGGCTTTTGTCGGTGCCGAAACGCAACTGCTCGCGCAGATGCGGCAAAAGCGCGACAGCGGTCTGTGGGTTTCGCTGGCGGCGGTGGCGGCGGCGACGTTGGTTTTCGTGACCGCGGCGTTGCTGGCGGGGAGAACCAACCGCGATCGCAAGACCGACGAGGATCTGGCGGAAAAGCACAGCGAACTGATTGAAATTGCTATGGAATTGCCGACACCACCGGAACCCACCAAACCGGCGGAGGAACTGAAAATCGATGACAAGGGTCCGAGCAAGCGCCCCGAGAACACCGAAGGCCGGGCGGGTGATCCGGCCAAGACCAGAGAGACGCATGTCGCGAATAACCACACGATGACAAAGACGTATAATATACAAAATTCTACGCTGTTGCGGGCGCTGAATGCCCCTGTCGGAGCGATTGCCACTGTGTTGAGCGGCGATCGCAATGAGTTGACGACCAAAATTGCGCAAACGGTCGCAAGCGGCCAAGCCGAGTACACCCAAGATGGAAACGGCAGCAATGGCATGGGCTTTCGTGGCACAGGTCCGGGCGGCGGCGACTTGGTTGGACCCGGCAAGATCGGCGGTACCAATCCGTTTGGCGATCGCGAGGGCATTGGACGCGACGCAAAGGTCGGCCCGGGCAAAAAAATCACAAAGCGGGTGCCGATCATCAAGTGGACCAACGGCGAGGTCAACGGGGGCTGTGACACCGGCGATATCGCAAAAAATGTGCGGTCGCGCGGCGCAACGATCCGCAGCTGCTACGAAATCCAGTTGATGAACTCGCCCAACCTCAGCGGCAAGGTCACTGCGCGCTGGACGATCCAAGGCGACGGCACGACGGCCAACGCCAAAGTCGTCGAAGACAGCGTCGGTGGCAACGCGGTGAGCGACTGCGTGCTGCGTGCGCTGAGCCACATCCGTTTCGCTGCACCGCAAGCCGGCGTGTGCGTCGTGCAATGGCCGTTCGTGTTTACCAGCGGCCAGTAACCGCCATCGTGTGACGGCAAGACGCATATTCGTCGCTTGCGCATGCGACGCGGAGTGCGGACAATGTGGGCCGCGGCCAATCGTCCGCAGCGGACGCGCGGCGATGCAGTTAAGGTCAGTTCTCCGCGTTGGCTTGGTCGCCCTGCTCGTTGCCAGTTGCGCCAGCGATCCTATTTCGGGCGGCGCCACATTATCAGACGCAGGTCAAGACGATGCGGCGGCCACCCGCAGTCCTGAGGACGCCGCAGAAGGGACAGACGCGATCGCGGCCGCAGACAGCCAGGATGCGCAAGTTGCTGCGGAAATCGATGTCGCCAAAGTCGCTCCCGACAGCAAAAGCAGCGATCACTGTAGCGGCGCAAGCCACGGGGACGGAACCTACTGTGCGACTTCGTTTGCACCAATCCCCAGCGATGCCGCGAATTTTGCCAATGTGCTATTTACCTGCGCAGGCGGCGTCACACTCAAATACGTAACCTGCGCTGGGGGTTGCAAGGCGATCGCACCTGGCAAGGACAGCTGCGGCGTGCCTCCGCCCGTGTGCGGCGACGGCCAATGTCAAATGGGCGAAACGTGCAGCCAATGCGCAAAAGACTGCGGCGCCTGCGCACCGGTTTGCGGTGACGGTCAGTGCAACAACGGTGAAACCTGCGGATCTTGCGACAAAGATTGCGGCGCGTGCGCTGCCGTTTGTGGCGACGGCAAATGCGAAGGCGGCGAGACGTGCAGCGGTTGCGAAAAAGATTGCGGAGCCTGCCCGCCCAGTTGCGGCGACGGGCAATGCAACGGCGACGAGAAATGCGCAACCTGCGCCAAAGACTGTGGTGCTTGCCCAGCCGCCGACCCTTGCGTGGGCGCAACTTCGGGCAATGGGGCCTACTGTTCGGATTCGCTTAAACCAGCGTCGCCTGAAACGGAAACGCTTTACATCTGCAAGGACAAGAAAACGTCATCGGCGCAAAAGTGCGCGTACGGCTGTTTCATCGCCGCGTCGGGGGTTCCCGACTATTGCAAGCCGCCGCCTTCGGGCAACCCTGGAAAAGGCAAAGGGGTTTGGGTGTGGATGTTCAACACCACCGCCGAGTCACCGGTAGCCGTTGCCACGGAAATGCAAAAACTGGGCATGGGCTTTATCTTGATCAAAAGCGGTCAAGATACTGATAATTACGACACAAACTTCAACGCCGACGTGGTCAAAGAATTCACTTCGCGCGGTATCGACGTCTACGGCTGGCCCTACGTAAAGCCCGGCAACAATGAGGCCAAAGCGACGGCAATTGCAAAATCTGCCAACATTCCAGGAGTTAAAGGCATTATCCTCGATGTCGAGGGCGAATACGTCAAACACGACGTGGATGCGCTGGAGCTTTGCGACAAGATTCGCCAGAAAGCGCCTGGTGTATTCTTGGGTTACACGTCGTACGGTTGGGTGATGTACCACACCGATTTTCCATATGAAGCGTTCGATCAGGCCTGCGGTGACGCATTTTTGCCGCAAACCTACTGGGATCTTTGGTCAACTGGACCAGAAGGCGGCTACCAGAAAGCCATCGACGGTGTGCAAAAGCTCAAACTCAAGGCACCGGTGTGGGCGGCGCAAGACAATTACAACGGCGCGACGGTCGCTGATATGGATAAGTTTTTTGCCGTTGCGGGGCCGCACGCCAGCCTGTGGCGTTGGCCCAATCCAAAGGACACGGCCATTCACGCCAAAATGGTACAGGTCAAGTGGTCGAATTAATTAGTGAATTGACTGACGGCGCGGATTTACTCTGCTGAAGCGCCGCGGTGGGCGAGAAAAAATGCAATGCCTGCCTGTTCGTACAGCTTTTGGCTGGCTTCGGCCATGACTTGTTCGACCAGCGCCCGCTTGCTGCCGTGGTAGGTAACTGACAGCGTCGACATGGCAAATCTATCCAGAACAGGGACTTCTGCTGCTGCTTTGAGAAATGACGCGGCTTCTGCGCAACTCGCAAAGCGATCGCCAGGCCGCTTGGCCGCGGAGCGTTCGACAAATTCCACTAAATCTTCAGGGACTCCGGGCACAATTAGCCGCAGATCCGGGATCGGCTTGGACACGTGACAGCCCAACAATTCGTCAAGCGTGTCGCCATCGAACGGCAGCGAGCGGGCAATCAATTCGAATGCCAAAATACCTAAACAATACAGGTCTGCACGGCCGTCCAGCGTCTCATTGCAAATCTGTTCTGGCGACATGTAGTAGGGCGTACCCATGATTTTCTGCTGCTTTCCTGCCTCTTTGTTGTCTTTGCCACCCGTGTGCGTCGCAATGCCAAAATCGAGAATCTTGACTTTGCCGTCTGCCAGCAAGAACACGTTGGCCGGCTTGATGTCGCGGTGAATCAGCCCTTGCGCGTGCGAATAGGCCAACGCGTCGCAGATTTCACGCAAAATTCTGCGGACATTGGGCCAATCCAGCGGCGAGCCGTTGTCGATCAGCGACTCCAGCAGATCGCCGGTCAGCTTTTCCATGACGATGAACTGCGTGCCGTACGCTTGCTCGGTGTCGAGAACACGCACGATGTTGTCGTGAGTCAACTGCGCGACAAGACGAGCTTCTTCCGCAAAGAGCTTGGCAAAAGAATCGTCAAACACGAGCGCGTGCGACAGCATTTTGAGCGCAACCGGCGTGCCCAGCGTCGGATGACGCGCCTCAAAGACGGTCGCCACACCGCCGGAACCGAGGCGACCGATGATTTCATACTTGCCAACTTTGCGAATCGACGAAGTTTCCATCAACCGTTCGCCAACAAGCCGCGTCAAAAATGTCGCGGTATTGGGATCGCGGGCAAAAAGTTCGGTGACGGATTGCTTGGTGATACGCAGGCAAAGCGCCGTATCTTCAGCGGTAATGCTGGCAGTTCGCGGCTCTTTGGTGATAAGCGCCATTTCACCGAAAATCGCGGGCGCCGAGATCACGCGTTGAAATACGATCTCGTTTTGTGCCCCACGCACAATGATGCGCATCGAGCCATTTTCGAGCACAAACATGTCGTCGCCGGTGTCGCCCTGCTTGAGCATGGTCTGACCGGCAGCAAAACTAACTGATTCCATCGCTTTGCGAAATTGGCCTTTGGCCTCATCCGACATGCCGCTGAACAGCGGTAGGGTGGTCCAACTGCGCGCGGCGGGCGGCGGCGGAATCGCTGGCAAATGGCTTTTGAACAGTTCGGCGAACTGTTGCGTCGCTGCGTAATCCGAAGGCACTGGTTTCGCGGTCATTTTCATTCTCGGTTTCTCCGCTGCCTCGGTGGGGGTGGTCCACACAGCGCGAGCACTTCAGCGGATTTTGCGTGCAGTTGCAAGCATGCGCCGCGGAAAATATTCCAGTCGGGCGGATTTGAGCGCTGACATCTGCGTGACGCAAACCGGTTGCGCGCGCTGCTCGGTCCGCGCAAGATGCCGTCACTTTCAGGGGGAGCAACGATATGAGCGCGACGGGTTTGGCAGATGGAGCGATCAGCGATTTTGCCGATCGCATGACGTACAGCGGTTACCTGCAACTCGACTCTTTGCTGTCGGCGCAGAAACCTCTGTCTAATCCGGAACATCACGATGAAATGCTGTTCATCATTCAGCATCAGACCACAGAGCTGTGGTTCAAGTTGGTCTTGCACGAACTGCGCGCGGCGCTTTTTCACATTCAGCGCGACGAATTGGAGCCGTGCTTCAAAATCCTTGCTCGGATCAAGCACATTCAGGCGCAGCTGGTCAGCCAGTGGAGCGTGCTCGCGACGTTGACGCCGACCGAATACGGCGAATTCCGCCACGTTCTGGGGTCGTCCAGCGGTTTTCAATCCGTGCAATACCGCTTGGTTGAGTACCTTTTGGGCAACAAGGACGCCGCGATGCTGCAGGTCCATCGCCATCACGCCCTGCACCTCGAACTGCTGGAAGATGCACTGGCAAGTCCTAGTCTTTACGACGAATTTCTGCGCCACCTCGGCCGGCGCGGTCTGCCGATTCCGCGCGAAGTAATGGAGCGCGATTTTTCGCAAAAACACGTGCCGCATCCGGGCATTATTGCGGTTTTCAAGACGATTTATGAGCATCCAAGCGAGCACTGGGATGCCTACGAGATGGCGGAAAAGCTTGTCGATATCGATGAACAATTTGCGCTTTTTCGCTTTCGTCACGTCAAAGTGGTGCAGCGGGTCATCGGCTTCAAACGCGGTACCGGCGGTACCTCAGGCGTGGCGTATCTGAAAACCGTTGTCGAGCAAACGTTTTTTCCGGAATTGTGGGATGTGCGCACCGAATTGAAAGGTTGAAAAGTTTCTCTATTGCCCGCGCAACCAACCGCCGTCCACGGCGAGCGATTGCCCCGTAATATAGCTCGCTTGCT
>CAMDBH010000052.1 GCA_945889325.1 Klebsiella pneumoniae | reverse complement strand
ATCACGACCTCGCGACGGTAGGCGAACATCGCCGGGACGCGTGGGACTAAAGTCCCCCGCTACAAATCAAGATGTCCCTGCGGGACAGGCTATTGAAATTATTACAGCTTTCCCCAAATGGCATGGCTTGGACCGCAATAGCCAGGTTGCCGCGATTGAGGTTTTCTTCGATTATTGCCCGCGGCCTCAGCCTAACGCCCCGTGATCGTTCTTGCGATAGCCCTGCTTGACGCTTCCAATTAAAAATACAGTTTAATCCCAGTTATGTGGCGGAGACCTGAGCTAAACCACAGAATTCAGGTGGTTTGTCCAAAAATTAAAAGGCAAAAGACAATACCTGACCCTCGCGAAAACGCCATAAAAACCGCCAAATTACAAGACGTGCCGCACCGGCGCTGTGTGGCCGCATCGGATGTCGGCGGCAAATCGGCGCTGGTGAGACCAGTCTCGATACTGGTCTCGAGACCGATCCCATGAACGGCCATCGGGAAAAATACCATAAATTTATGAGATCGGCAGGGTGACGTTGTTGGCACGAAAATTGCTCGGGTTCAGCTTGGCTCTGGCGGGCCCGATTTGAGGTCGGTGCGCGCCCGTCTGTAAAGCGAGGTCGAAGATGCCCATCCGTCGCTCCGAACCGAGCCTGTTCCGGCCCGAAGATTACTGCGATTCGGGGCAGGCGCGTTTGGCCGAAGCGCGCAAGGCATTGGATTGTCAGTTATCTGGTCTCGCACTTTATCTTGCCGGCGTCTCCGTCGAGTGCATCTTGCGGGCGCACTTGCCCAGCACGATCCATTTTGACGGTCGCCACGACCTGGCACGTATCGGCGGTGACGCTGGATTCTTTGATCCAAGCGATGGTCGCGGCACCCTGCGACGCGATGCTGTTCTGGCGGTTGTCCGGCGATGGCGCAACAATTACCGCTACATGAGCGACGCAAAAATCGCGCGTGTCTTGCATGCGGCGAGCTTGTATCCTAGACTGGCCCGGCGCGATGTCGCGCTGGTGCGGATGGCGGCGGCAGACGCGGTAAACGCCGCCGATGCTTTGTACGCAAGCTGTTGGCCGGTCCGTTCGACCACCAAGGAGAAACGATGACCCTGCACGCAAAGCTGCGCAAAGCACTGCGCGGCGAGTTTAAGCTGATTCATTTTGAGACGTTGGCTAATGGGACCATTTATGGCGTGGTGACGTCGCCGAGCTTCCTCGGTCAAGACGATCGGACGCGCCAGCAACGCTTGGATGACGTGCTGCGGCTGGCACTGTCGGCGGGGGAGCTGCAGAGCATAGCGATCTTGGTGACACTCACGCCGGCGGAACACGTCAGCATTGCGGCGGATGCGGCTTGACGCCCAGCGCCAAAACACAGCAAAGCCGCCATCCCTTTGCCCTTTTTCAGGGGCGCGGAATGACGGCTTCGCCAATTTCAAAACTTCAAACGATCAAACCGGCTTAACCGCGCTCAATCTTCTCAACCGCCAGCTCAAGCTCTTCGACGTTGACGTCGGTGCCTTTGCCGTCCAAGGTGAAGCCCTTCCATTTGGTCGGCCAACCTTCAAAGAAGTTGTAGCGCATAATCTCGGTGCCGTCGTCGGCGCAGAGGATGATGGAGCCCGACTTGCGCTGGACTTTGCCCTCGATGACCGCTTTGCGCCGCTGTTTTGTTAGGATAGTTGGGCACAGCTCGGTGCTGTTGATGTAACCGCGCTTGAGGGTCACGTTGGTGACAGTGCTTTTTTTGGTCGCGCTTTGGCGCTCGTGGTACGGCCCGGGCAGTTTTTGCGAGATCATTCATTGCCTTCGCAGTTTTTGGGCGCCTGCCCGCCCATCGCTTCGCGGGCGGTCACTCGGCCGGCGGTCGCGCGAGCGCGACGCGTGACCCGCCGCGCTGCGCGGGCGGGCCACGCCCCTGCGGGCGCTCGTCCGTGGCGCGGGAAATAGCTGGAGAGTCAGGCGGTTAATCGGAGGGCTGCGCGGCGACGTCGCTCCGACGGCTCGATAAATTTTGCCTTGCCACGGCACCCGGTTCGCGGTATTCTGCCAGCTGCATACCGGCTTCGCCGCCGGCACAAAGGTCGCCGATGCCTGCCCATAAGTTCGCCATCTCATTACCAGACGATGTTTTTCTCGCCATCAGCCGCGCTGCTTCTGAGCGCGGGTTGGCAAGGAGCCGATTCATCGCCGACGTGCTCACCGTAGCCGCGCGGGCCAAGACCGATGCGGAAATCCGCGAGAAGATCGACGCGGTGTTTGCCGATCCCGCCGCTTTAGCCGCGCAACGCGGAGACGCAGCGCTTTTTGCAAGTGCTGGCAGTCACTTTGGCACGGAATGGTAGCCCGCCGTGCCACCTGTCATCAAACAAGGCGATTTATTTTGGGTGGTTTTTCCACCGCGCCGCGGCTCTGAACCGGCGGAACGCCGACCTGCTTTGATTTTACAGACCAATCGCTTCAATGCCACGCGGATCAACACGGTCGTAGTCGTCGCGATTACTTCCAATCTGCTACTGGCCGAATTGCCTGGCAATGTCGCGTTGCAGGTCCATGAAGGCGGCCTGCCGCGTCCAAGTGTGGTCAATGTCACGCAAATTTCGACGATTGATCGGGCGTTTCTGGGCGAGCGGATCGGTGCGCTCTCGGCTACGCGGTTGCGCGAAGTTTGGGCCGGTATGCGGCTGGTTTTGGAGCCACCGGGCAGTTGATGCCGGGCTTCTCGCGGCGTCAGGATGAATGGATGCGGACGAAGTCGAACGCCAACGCACCTGCTGCGCCAACTTGTCTTACGCCCGGCAGATTCGCGAGATCGTGCGGGAAAGGGCCTGCAATTACCCCCTGAAACGCGCCCGTTTCTGCCGGCGTAATGGGGGGCACGCCGCCGCGCGATCCTCCGGCTCCACCGACAGCCGCATGCCGACGGTTTTCAGCACCGCCAGCAGCGTCTTCAACGTCGGATTGCCTCAGAGACGCGACCGGTTATACCGGAGCTACAGCGCAAGCTGCCGACCATCTCGCGGCTTGCGTCCTCGTTCGCTCAATCAACGTGCCTCGGGCACGTCTCAATCACTCTCTACCCCATCATTTCGAAATCCATTGCCGCGCTCGCGATCTGGTGGCAGCATCTTGCGCCTCGCTGACCGCCATAACTGGTCGCGTCTCCTGCCGTCCTTGGGTGTTGCCCTTCCGTTTGGTCGGCCAAGGTTGCAAAGAAGTTGTAGCGCATGTCGCACCTTAGGTGCGCCAACCAGCACTGGGCTGCCATCGTCGGCGCAGAGGATGATCGATCCCGATTTGCGCTGGACTTTGCCCTCGATGACCGCTTTGCGCCGCTGTGCTTCCCGGATGAGTGGGCACAGCTCGGTGCTGTTGATGTAACCGCGCTTGAGGGTCACGTTGGTGACAGTGTTTTTTGGGGTCGCGCTTTCGCGCTCGTGGTGCGGCCCGGGCAGCTTTGGGGATTTTTACGAAATCGTTCCTTGTTTCCGCAGCTTTTGGGCGCCTGCCCGCCGGACGTTCGCGGCGGCGGTCAAGCCTGCGCCCGGCCGACGGTCGCGCGTTGCGCGACGCGTGACCCGCCCCCGCTGCGCGCGCGGGCCACGCCCCTGCGGGCAAGGTTGCAAAACCGCTCGTCCGTGGCGCGGACCCTCTGCGCGACTTGACGCCCAGCCCAAACCGGCGGCAGATCGTTGTGGACTAGGCTAGGCATTGACTCTTGACCTGCCGCAACGCATCTGCCATGCTCACATCACGCATCTTTTTCGATGCGCCAGAGGTGGAAAATGTTGCACATTGAAGACATCTTACCGCTCACCGATTTCAAGCGAAATACCGTGGCGGCCATCAAACAGATTCACGATAGCGGGCGGCCTCTTGTGCTGACGGTGAACGGTCGGGCTGAGTTGGTGGTGCAAAGTGCGCCAGAGTGGCAGGCGATGCAGGACCGGCTGGAAACGGCTGAAACGGTGGCCGGCATTCGCCAAGGCTTGGCCGCCATGGCGCGCGGCGATGTGGTGGAACTGGATGAGGCGATGACGGAATTGCGTGAGCGACATGGCCTTTCGCGTTAGGATCGCCCGCCCCGCGCTGCAATGCCGTTCGGTTAAGAAATCACATTTCTAAACGATAGTTTAGGGCTATGTTCGCGAAATTTTTCTAATCTCCCGGAATCGAAAAGCCTCGGGCTACAGCTACGAAGCCCCGCCTTCGCGGGGCCGGTTTACTTTATAATTTTAGACTGTTCCAGCCCAGCGAAGGCTGGGCTTGGTAGATGTTGCCGGTGGCTTTCAGCCACACGGTCGATTAACAGAAAAGCATTTGACATTTAGGCTCTTTCTCCTTAACCGATCGGCATGGGACCGCAGCCTCACACGCGCGATGACAAATCCCGGCACTGCACGGACATGAATCCGAAATTGGCATAAGTTTTAGCCCGATGTGGCAACCCAACTCGCACTGGCAATCTTGCCAATTCCGACCAAATCGGCCGGGCTGCCCCCTCCTCGTCATCCCCGCGCAGGCGGGGACCCAGTGTAAACCAACGCCTTTTTAGCCTGGGTTCCCGCCTCCGCGGGAATGACGATGGGGATTTGTGCTTGCCGTTCGATCCGAATCAAGCGGAATTGGGATCACGCCAGCGCCCGCAGCACATGCTCCGGATCACGCGCCACAGCACGCAGCAGCGCCTGCGCCGGCCCGGTCGGCGTGCGACGGCCCTGCTCCCAATTGCGCAGCGTCGCCACGTCCACATGCAGCAACTGCGCGAATTTGGTTTGCGGCAACCCAGTCATATCGCGGATTTGCCGCACAGCAGCAGGGTCCAGTCGCATCTGACGCGTGGGCTGAAGCGTACAGTTGATGACCGAATCCATTTCTTGGACGCTTGCCAAAAGTTCTGCAAACAGCTCGTTTTTCATTGTGACTCCCATAGTTTGACGATGTTGCGCAACGCAGTTCGCTGGTCGGTGGTCAAATCATCCTGCTCGTCTTTGCCGTATGCCAAAAGCATTGCGATTTTAGACCGTTGGGCCAGACGAAAGTAAATCACCCGCGCACCGCCGCGCTTGCCTTTGCCGCGGGCCGCGATGCGAACTTTGCGCAAGCCGCCCGTGCCACGGATGACTGGGCCGATCGTCGGGTCAAGCGCCAATTGCACCTGTAATTCTCGATAGGTGTCGTCGTCGACCAGCGCGGTGATTTGTCGGGTGAAGATGCTGGTTTCGACAAATTCCATGCCGCCAATGTACGTCAATGGCGTAGTTTTGTCAAATGCCGATGCTGCGATTCAGGTAAGATTCCGCGACGGTCGACACCAAAGTTTTGTCGCGAGGTCCCATCGCGCCCGCTAGGGCGTAGGATCGCATAACTCTTCGAGCTGCCATGACTTTTTCCACCTGACCACTTGTCCCATCCGCGCAGCCGCCGCCAGCCCCGCAAATGCCGCCAGCGCACGCGCCAGATACGCAGTCGACAGCGCCGCCGCATCTGGCCCCATCGACGCATTTTTTGCACAAAGGTCCCCCGCAATCGACGTCGCTCTCCGCCGCATTCTTCTTACCATCCGCACATGTAGCCGCCGCCGAGCAAACGCCGTTGACGCACGAATTATCCGCACAATCGCTCTCCAGTTGGCAGGTTTTGCCGACCGCACAAGGCAAGCACGCCGCGCCACCGCAATCGACGTCCGTTTCCAAATCGTCCTTCTTGCCGTTGCTGCAAGGCGTCGGTTCCTGGCAGATTTTGTTCAAGCAAATTGCACTCTTGCAGTCCGTGCCCAACGAGCAGACTTCGCCTGGGTTGCAGCCCGTGCATTGCGCTCCGCCGCAGTCGGTGTCGGTCTCGCTGCCGTTCTTGATGCCGTCGGTGCATCCCGCCGCAACTGCACTATCTACAAGGGAATCTGGCGCGGGAGCGGTTGAGTCTGCAACTTTGCCCGCGTCCGAAATCGCTGAATCGGCATCGGCAATCGGTGAGGTCGAATCTTCATTCGTTCAGCACCTTTTCACCTCTTTTGCGGTTCAAGTTTCGTTGCGTCGGCCGACAACTTCTGTGCTTGGCCGCACCTGCGGCGATTGCACTTCAATTTCAAAGAAAAAACGCCCGCGGCAACGCTGAACCGGCGTCCGCTGGCGGCGTTCCCAGCCGGTGACTGGGAGCCCATCCACGGCAGTAGGAACGCGATCTAGCCGATATTTTCGCGCAGCGCGCGCAACCCTGCCACGTTGCGTGTCAAAAGCGAGGTGCGCAGGGCTGAACAACTCAAAGGTTGATCCTTCTGCTTCGACACCAGTTATTTCAAAGACCGCGTACACCTGATCGTCCAAAACAACGACAACCACCTTGACCTCCGGCTCGCCTAAACGGTGGTAATCGTACTTGGAGTCAGTCGGCTGAATTGCGGTATATTCTTCGACAGTTCCACCGAGATATCGGAGAGCCGCGATGTTTTCGCCTGAATGACGCAGCAGCATGACCCGATCGAGTGCAACATGACACCGCTGCGCAATGAATTCAGCTAGTTTCATCAGCTCCTCCCTAGGTCCCTCCCGCCCGGGAGAGTGGTAATAATTTCAGGACCCTCTCCCGCAAGGGAGAGGGGCGGACGGCGCAGCCGTCTGGGTAAGGCACAACCCAAAAACACCAAAGCCGACAATCCTCTCGAATTGCCGGCTTCGTGTTTTCCGTGCTTCAAACCCGTGCCGCGACAAACCAGCCACCCAAAACCAAGGGCAGGGGGTGAGCGTGCCGTGCACGCGAGGGGGATTACGTCCCCCTAAAGTAAACGCTGACGCAGCGCTAAACCCGAACTTCGTTCGGGATTAAGCTGCTATCCGCGCTCAATCTTTTCCACAGCCAGCTCAAGCTCTTCGACGTTGACGTCGGTGCCTTTGCCGTCCAAGGTGAAGCCCTTCCATTTGGTCGGCCAACCTTCAAAGAAGTTGTAGCGCATGATCTCGGTGCCGTCGTCGGCGCAGAGGATGATGGAGCCCGACTTGCGTTGGACTTTGCCCTCGATGACCGCTTTGCGCCATTCCCACAGCTCGGTGCTGTTGATGTAACCGCGCTTGAGGGTCACGTTGGTGTACTTGGTGCGGCCCGGACGCTTGCGGAGGATCAGGTCGTCGCCGTCCTGGTATTCCACGATTTCGGTCTCTGAATCGAGGCCTTCTACGTTGCGGAACGCGCCCGTTGTGACGCCTTCGATTTCAACTTTAAAGTTGAAGTTACCAATATGGTCAAATGCTCGACGATTCGGCATGGATTTTCTCCGACCCCCGTTAGGGGCACGATGAAACATTGCCGGATTCTGTGACGATTAACCCAATCGCCCAAGATTTTCCGGTGTGCGCTAAGGCCCTTTTGCCGACCGATTGGGCGGCGAAGGTTGTGCCTGCGACGTCATTCCGACCCCGCAGCGCCCGTTGCGCAGGCCCAGAATCGCGCCACCCGCGATCTTTTGCAACGGTCTGCTCTGCCCGATCCGTCGATGTGGGGTGCAGCGACCCCGATCGAACCGGCCGCGACCGCGGCCTACGGCTGTGACAGCACCTTGCGCACACGTTCCACAACCATTTCAATGGCAACGCGTTGATTGCCGCCTTCTGGAATAATCACATCGGCATAGCGCCGCGACGGTTCCACGAACGCTTCGTGCATCGGCCGCACAGTCTTGTAATATTGCCGCCTTATGTCGTCAAACGTCCGCCCGCGCTTCTCCATGTCGCGGCGAATCCGCCGCAGCAAGCGAATATCTGGCGGCGTATCCACGAAGATCTTGATGTCAAAGCGCTTGAGCAATTCCGGCTCGGCAAAGATCAAAATACCTTCAACTACAATGACTTTAGTCGGTTCAATCCGCGTCGTTTCGGCCATGCGGCGGTGGTGGACAAAATCGTAATTCGGCCGATCGATCGCTTGCCCCGCGGCTAGGCTGTCCAGATGCGCGACAAGCAGATCGTTTTGCAGGCTAGCTGGATGATCGTAATTTAGCAGCACACGCTCTTCGAACGGCAAGTCAGGACGATCACAGTAATAACCATCGTGCTCGATGAGCGACACGGCGTCTTTGGGCAGTTCATGCACCACCGCGCGCGCGATGGTGGTCTTGCCGGCGCCGGTGCCGCCCGCGATGCCAATAACCAGCGATTTGTTTGGATTCAACAACTTCGTATTCCATCGCCGCACACGGCGGTCTCGCCGCGCGGACAATAGGGTTTTCGCGCCTGTGTCGTCAACAATTTTTGCCACAGTCGTTGGTTTTTTCGCGCGTTTGCTGCAATTGTGCGATGCTCCAAGCGCCCGCCCGTGCACGGTGGTGCAAGAAGGCTCCGCATGTCGGCTTTGCCGCAAAATCTTTTGAATTCACAGCAATTCATCGACTTGCCAGCCGATTGCCAACAGGCCGTGCAATCCGACGACGACATCATAGCCGCCAACGCCATGCTCGATGCCATTGAAGCGCAACCGCTTTTTTCTTCACACGTCCAATCGCGCTCCCTGTGGCTGGGGCAAGCGCGCCGCTGCGCGGTGCGCTTGGAGGAACGTTGTCCGGAACAGCTGGAAGTCCGCTTGCTGGCTGCGATTGCCCGCACTGCATTTGCCGCGCGTGAAACCAGTGCCGGCCTTGCGGCGGCCGAACTGGCTTTGTCGCGGGCTGTAGAAACCAATGATCTCGACGCACAAGTCGCCATCCTCGCTGGGCGTTTGCCGTTTGTGGCCGCCAATGCCCCAGTCGATGCGGCGCGCGATGTGCGCATGCTCGAATCGATATTGGCCCAACTGCCGCCGCCGTTTGAAGAGTCGTCGCTGCCGGCTGAAATCGCTCTTGCTCACATTGCTTGGTACGGTGCGGCTGGGCAGTACGGGCTTATGCGCAAGGAACTCGCGCAGTTGGGGCGGATGCAACTGCCGCAGGATGATGCGCTGTCGTTTGTAGCCTACGCGAGTCAAGTGGCGTTGGCCCAACTGTATTTGCGCTCGCGCCAGCGGACGCAGGCCGTCATGGCCATGATGGAAGCGGCGCGTTTGGCCGACGCCCATGGCGCGAACGCCGAACTGGCAAATCTTCAGGCACTGATTGCAGCGATTGCCATGCAAGCCGGCGATTTTGATTCCGCCGTGGCCCACGCCCGATCCGCAGTAGATGCAGCAAAAGCAAGCACTTGCCGACACGCGCAACCCGATCCTTGGCTCGGTTTCCCCATTGACATTGGCTTGGTCGACTCGCCTGCCGCGGCGGTGCAAAATCTGGCTGAAGCCGTCTTGAGCGCGCAAGATCTGGGCGACGCCACCGGGTTCCTGATGGCCGCAACGGCAATGCCCGCCTTCTACCTAGCCGACGACCGCGCTTTAGAGGCACTTGACGCGCTCGCCGAAGCGACCGAAGTCGCCCACGCCCTCGAGGACCCCGACGTCGCCGACACCTTGCGCAAGATTGCCGAAGGCCTTTTGGGCCATTTGGGGATTCTGCGGCAGTAGCGCGTGGCCGATCGGATCTTGCCGCGGCTCCGGACGCTGGCACACAACATCCCGATGCATTTAAGAAATCTGTGCGCGAACCCGCAACAGATTGCCACCCACCACCGCCGCGACGCCCGCCAGCAGCACAATTGGCAGAACGTGGCCCACCAGAACGTGCGCGGGCTCGGTCAGCGGACACCAAAGGTCGACCAAGACGCCTGCAATCGCGCCGCTAGCAGCGCCCAACGCAGCACCGTGGGCTTGCGGCGCCAGTGCAACGCTGTGGCGACGCAAATACAAGGAAACGCTTAGTAAACCTGCCGCCAATGCCAGCGTGAGGCCAAGACATCTGTAACCGACGCGGACCGAAGGATCGACATAATGTGGGTGCCACGCGACCAGCCAGAGAAAAACGGCGACCGGCGCGGCGGCTGCCACCGCGATGAGCACGCGCGGCGGTCTGCCGACCATGGAATTGCCACGCCCGAACGCCCAAAGGCCAACGATTGCGGCGATCACGGCGGCGCCGGACGCGATGGCCAACGTGTACTCGAGAGGTCGACCGGCTGCGTGGTCGATGCCACCGGCCCAGGCAAAGACGCCGAGCATGGCCGCGCTGGCGCTGAGGTAACCGATCGCCGCAGTGCGGCGGGTTTGCACGCGGCCGGCAGAAGGCGTTGCGGCGGCGGCGGCGAGAACACGGTCACGGAGCGAATCGGGCGGTTGCATAACGGACTCCTCAGGCAGACGCGGCGTACAAGGCCGCTAGCATGGGATACGGAGCACGGCACGGAAAGTTTCGAAAAAAGTTTCATGTTGAAAAATTTGTCGCTTTGTGCAGCATTGCCGCCAGATTAGCGGTTGCCGCGGGCGATGTTGAGCCCGGGCGTGCTGCCATTGTCGCTGTCGCCCCAACATTTGAAACTGCCGCCGCTAAGCGCTGCGCAACTTTGGCTGCGGGCGACGCGGATCTCGGTTGCCGCTGCGCCTAGTCCTTTGACCGCGATGGGCACTGCGCTGCGGTCGGTGGCGTCGCCGCCGAGTTGGCCCGCGCTATTGCTGCCCCAGCATTTGACGGTGCCGCCGCTCAACAGCGCACAGTTGTGGCGTTTGCCGACTGCCAATCCGATGACGCCGGATTGCAAGCCCACAACCGCGACCGGAACGCTGGCTTGAAAGCGGCCACTGCCGTCGCCGAGTTGGCCAAAGTTGTTCAGGCCCCAACATTTGACCGCGCCGCCAGCTGACAGAGCGCAAGTGTGATAGTCGCCGATGCCGACCGCGACAACGCCTGCGTCCAAACCGACGACCGCCACAGATTTGCCGCGGCCTTCGCTGCGCCCATTGCCGAGTTGACCGGCAGCGTTGTCTCCCGAGCAACGCACCGCGCCGACTTCACTCACGCTGCAACTATGACGTTGACCGGCGGCGACGTTGCCGGCAATCATTGAAACCTGCGTGCCATCCACGCGCTCTGCCGATGCAGCGCCGCAGGCGCCCAGCGTAAGGGTCAAAGCGGTCGCAACAAGCCGTTGTGGATTTTTCGATTGAGTGTGCATAAAGACCTCCCATTCGCACCGCGCTCGGTGAGCAGGTGCGTCGTAAGAATGATTGTTTATTGTGTAATCGGCCGCACCACCCGTCCCGGGCGAGTGGCCAGTGCCATTCATTGAGGTATACGCGACGGCCGCACAAAAGTTTCGCAAAAATTTCATCGCTGCGGTCGAATTCGCGCAATTCCGCTTAATTACACTGATTTTTTGCGTTTTGTTGCGGCAGGGTCGTCGCGCAGTGCGCCGCGCAATGCCTCGTAGGCGCGGTGCGCGCGCAGCTTTACCGCGGCCACCGTGGTGCCCAAGGTTTGCGCGGCTTGAACCAGCGACAGTCCTTCTTGCTTGAGCAGTTGAAACGCAACCCGCTGCGCTTCGGGCAGGGCAGCGAGTTCCCCTTCAAACCTTTGCGCGGCCTGCTGCGCTTGCAACGCATCATCGGCCAAAGGTTCTGCCGAGGAACGCTCATTTTCCAAGGTCGCATCGGTCGCACCGCCAAGCACCTCACGACGCCGCCGCCGAAAACCATCGATCAACAGCCGCCGCGCGATGGCAAACGCCCAAGGCACGACATCGGCACCTTGCATATAACTGCCGCGCGCACGGTGAATTTGCAAAAACGTTTGCTGCACGAGGTCTTCGGCCATTGCGCCGTCGTTGGTTCGGCGCACAAGGAAGCCATACAGCCGCGGCGCCAGCGCGTCGTACACCGCCGCGAATGCGCGATCATCGCCGGCCGCATAGCGATCCATCGCCGCATTGAGCGCATCGCTCGCCGGCCAAACGGTTGGCGCATCCATTATTTCCGCCGCAACGCCTGCCATCGCCTTACCTTGCGCTGTTTTCAAGCACAGCGCAAGTGTCGTCAGGCGCCTCTGCTGCCGGCTTTGCTGCCAGCCGCAGGTGGGCCGCCGCCTTGGCAAAAGCCGCGCGCAGCGCTGCCGTCCTATGGCACTTTAAGCGCCTGTTCCACCGCCCGCAGAACCCCCGCATTCCATCCCCACTGCGCCAAAACAATCTTGCCGCCTTTGCCCAGCACATAAACGATCGGCATGGGCGGTCCCGCCAAATTCTGTTGGCTCAAGCTCACATCCAAAATTTGTGAATTCGCTTGGTTATCACTTGTCGTCAGCGGCGTATACAGCACGGGATAACTCAAGGTGAGGATTTGCGCCTCCGCAACCGTCGGCTTGTCCCACGGGTTGATCGCGACGGCAGCAACGGTCCCATCTGCCAAATGCGCCGCCAAATCGGTTTGCAGCGCGACTTGGGCCAAAAAACCGATCGGACATGATTCTGCAGCCACCAGCACCACCGCCACTTTGCCTTTGGTCATTTGCGCCACATCCCAACTTTTGCCTTTGGCATCCTGATATTGCAGAGCAGGGAGGCTGTCACCGGCTTGCAACGACGTCACTTCGTCAAAACGAACCGCCACAGGTTCAGCAATATCTTTGATGTAAATCAGTAGCTTGTGCTTGAGTTGCCCTTGAAAAGTCTTGATCGGCTTGATCTGTACCGTCAGACCACTATCCGCTGGGACAGCCAAGCCCTTTAGCAGTTGCTCACCGCTACCGCTCGTTTCGATCCAACGAATCTCATTGATCACAATAGTTTTATTCCCCACATTGTCCATGCGCAGCGTCGCTTTCAAAGCGTCGCCCAATTTCACCACGGGCGATTGCACAACGTGCGGCAACACCAGCGGCACATCCGCCTTGCCATTTGGATCGAGGTGCAACCGGCGGACCATTTCAAATTCTGCCGTCACGGCATCGTTGCCTATGGCAGCGATATCCATAGCGTAATGCGGACTCGCCAGCACGGCGCGCGCACGCAGGGGCGCAAACGGCCCCGGACTGGGCACATCCACAGCGTAAATGTGCGTGCCCCCTGCGACCAGAATCAAATCGCCGACAATCGCGCTATAGTGAACACAATCAGGGACTTTGAGCGTACCGCGCAGTTTGGGGTGATCCGGTTGGCTGATATCGACCACATGCAGGCCGTGGCTGAGCGACCCGACCAACGCCCAATTGCCGCTGATCTGCAGAAACGCGGCTACGCCGGGCAGCGGCAAAAACGCTGTAATTTGTGGACTCTTTGCATTTTGTCCCCCCACGTCGAGCACGGCCAAGCCATCAGCACCGCGCGCCAACAAAAGGCGATCGTTGCCCGACGCCCGCAGATCCCACACGTCGCCCAGATTGAGCGGCAATTGCAGGGGAATTTTCTCGTACGGAAAACTCAAGCTTTGGGCCCTTAGACCTGCCTTGTGCACCGCCAGCCAAAGCGCGTCACTTTGTGCAGCAATGCCTTCCACTTGCACAACATCGTTGAGCTCTATCTTGTTCAACGCCAGTTTGTCCTGACCGCCCGCGTTCATTTCCAGATGGAGCAGCCAACTGCTGCGGTTGGCGCACCACAGGTCATTGTTGTGGCGGATGAGTCGGCTGCAGGCTGGTTGGCCCAACACCGTCCAGTTCTGCAGCGGCAGTTGGAGTGCCTGCATGTCAAAATGCAAAAATCCGTCGTGCGAATCGGCGATCCACTGCCGGTTGCCCCACACAAGCGTTTGCAAAAAATGCCCTTTGCCGTTTTGGGTCGCTGGCGGATCAGCACCAAAAAGTGGCGTCATCACGGCGGTTTGGGTGACATCGAACGCGAGTGCGTCGTTACCCGCGTCTGCAAGGGGCGCAGCGGTTTCAATCGCAGTCGCGTCGGGAGCTTCACCTGCGATATCAGACGCTTCTGCGTGATCGGCGTCTTGGTCCGCAGTGAAGGGCGCATCGGGTTTGACCTGGATGTCGTCGCTGTCGGCCAGCTTTTCCTCGGCGATCTCCGGCGGTGGGCTGGCGGCCAGCCCACACGCGCTCAGCAAGATCAGGGTCAGCCAGACATTGCCCAGCAACCTCATTGCAAGGCCTTGTTAATTGTGCTCAAAACAATCTTGGAATCGTAACCCCAACCTGCCGTAATGATTTTGCCATCTTTACCGATCACGTAGACCAGCGGCATCGGCGGCCCCCAACCGACAAATTGGCTCAAGATCGAATCGAGCAAACCCGAACTGCTGTGGTTGTCCTTGGTGGTCAGCGGCGTGTAGAGCATCGGGAAAGGGTAAAGCAAAATCGATGCTTCGGGCACTTCCGGCTCATCCCATGGCGTCAGCGCGGCGGCGGCCACTTTGCCTGAAGCGATAAGCGGCGCCAAATCCTGACTCGCTGCAGCCAGCGCCAGAAAAGCGACCGGGCAGGTCGGCGCCGCGACCAGCACGACGCCCACTTTGCCTTTGATAAGTCCATTGACGTTTACCAATTTCTTGTTGGCATCGGCATATTCCAGCGGCGGCAGGTCCTCGCCCGGCTGCAGCGACGTCGTCTCGATCCACTGGATCGGAAATTCCGGCAGCGCTGGATCATCTGAAAAAACATGCAGTTCGTGATTGAGCACGCCTTGCGCAGTCTTTGGCACCGTCAACACAATTTGTTGGGTTTGACCGGGCGCAAGCACCCACGGCCCGTTGAGCGTTTTTTGGGCGCCGTTGGGCAACGCCTCAAACCATTGCATTTTGTCGATGTTTAGCACTTTGGCGCCCGCATTGGTCAGCGTCAGCGTGCCGCTCATGGGCTGATTGACTTTGGTCACGCCCGAAAACATTTTGGTCGGCACCAGCAGCACCGGCTGGCTGTCCTTGGGTGGCGCATCGATCTGTAACTGTCTGACCTGGCTAAACTCTGCGCTCAGCAGGTCCGCACCAAACGCGTCGGCGTCCATGACGTAGCTAAAACTCGCAACACCGCCTCTGGCAAAAAGCGGTGTATTGCTAGGCGAACTCGGCACGTCGGCGATCAGCAGGTGATGGCCGGCTGCGACAACCAAGCGGTTCTGGTGAAAAGTCACGCCATAGGCCAAGCCAGGAACGGGCAGGGTTCCCAGCAGCTTGGGCGCCGTTGGCAGCGACAGATCGACGACATGCGCGCCGCCACTCAGCGCGCCCACCGCGAGCAAGGTGCCGTCGACATGTAAGAAAACTGCTCGACCCGGCAAAGCCAACGAACCGATCGCCTTAGGCACCAGCGGATCGGCGGAAACATCCAAAATCGCGATACCTTGCGTGCCATTTGCCACGACCAATTGCTTACTGCCCAGCGCCGCCACGTCCCAAGCATCCTTGAATTCGGGGGCAGTGACAGTCAATTTGGAAAACGGTGCTTGGGCAGAAAATCCTTGCAAACCATTGCTGTGTGCGGTCACGTAGACCACATTGCCCTGAGCAGCCAGACCCTCGGTCGTCAGCCCCTTGGCCAGATTCACAACCGTCGGCTGCCCTTGCGCCACGCCCAAGTCGCTCAATTGCTGCACTTGGACAAATGCGACGCGGCTCGCACAGTACAAATAGTTGCCCTGCGCGGTAATGCGATTGCAAAACGGGGTCTTGGTCGTAAACCAGTTGGCCATGTCGGGTGGCGGGGTGGTGCCCGGAAATTCAAAGTTCACGAAACCATCTTGCGAACCGGCGACCCAAAAGTGCTTGGCCGCCACTTGCCCTTGCAGCAAGTGCGCACCGCCAAGCGCGGTCGGCGGCGTTTGCACGGTAATTTTGGGCTTTATCCACGCGCCAGTGGGCGGCTCCACCACAATATCGTCGGCACACAGCGATGCTAAGCCGTTAAATCCTGCGTGAAACACCATTTTCAGCGTTTGCGCGCCGCCGTTACAGGTCACGTATTGCGGCTGCTTTTGCGCGCAAGGAATCGCTACCCCTTGCGGATTGTCGCCCACGAACTGCAGCGCCATCAGCGTCCAACTGCCTTTAGGCATAGCAATTTTTAGCTTGGCCGGCAAAACCGGCATCGCCGTCGTGAGCAAAGTCGGCGCGTTCATCACGTCCATGATGTTGGCGCTTTCTAGGATCGTTTGCGTCAGCAGCTTGATGCGCAGTTCGCCGCCGCTGACTGCGGCGTTGCTGCTCAAGTCCACTTCGATCGCGCAGCCTTCGGGGGCAACTTCAACATCGGGCGTCGCGACTTCGGTGTCTGCCGCGACTGTCTCGTCAGGTTGATCGGCAATAGTCTGGTCTTGTTCATCTTTTTCAGCAACAGGCACGTCGATTGTGTCGATTGCGTCGGCCGTGACATCTGCCGGAATCGCGGCGTCCGTGATCGCAACGTCGACAATATCGCTAGTAATTTCAAACAGTTGAATATCTGCTGCTGGCTGCTCAACTGGCTTGGGTGAACAAGCGACCGTCGCGGCAATGATCAACGCAGTCATTTTCAGAATAGGCGACAGATTTGTCATCGGCTCCAACGGCGATCCGAACGCGCTCCGGCAGCCCCAGCATGCCGATACCGCGGCCTATCAGCAAGACAAGGCCTGTTTTTACAGGGTCGCTTGCGGTGCCGAGGGTTGGGCTATTTCCTCCGCCCGCGCAACGGCTGCGCGCGCCGCCGTTGTGACCGTGTGTCGCCAATCAGCGCGTTCAAAAGCGGCGATCGCGGCGGCGGTCATGCCGCCCTTGGAAGTCACTTCAGCCCGCAAAACAGCGGGTTCCCGATCATCGCCAGCGGCAAGTGCGGTTGTGCCGTGCGCGGTATGCACAGCCAAAGTCAACGCGGTCTGGTGGTCAAAGCCCAGATTTTCAGCGGCTTGGGTCAGCGCCTCGATGAACAGCAATTGGTACGCCGGACCCGATCCCGCGATCGCCGTAAACGCGTCCATCTGCGTTTCATCCAGCGGCACGTACAAGCCCAGAACTTGAAGTAACATTTGAAGTTCATGCCGCTGCGCAGGCGTCACCTGCAGGCTGTGCACCACGCCCAACACGCCAAGGCCGATGCGCACCGGCGTATTGGGCATACAGCGCGTCACAGGCTGATGCGGCGGCAGAAATTCCTGAATTTGCTCGATAGTTTTGGCCGCCAACAGCGAAACGATCCATTGCTGCGGCCGCAAGTGAAAGGCCACTCTCGGTAGAACATCAAGCATTTGCTGGGGTTTGATCCCAAGCAGCACGATTTCGCACTGCTGCACCAGGGATGCCGGATCACAAATGGCTGCAATTTGAAACCGTTGCGCCACCTGCGCCGCCGAGTCCGCCCGCGACGTACACGCGATCACCTGATCGCGCGGCAGCGCAGCGCGCGTGAGCCAGCAGTCCAACATCGCCTGCGCCATTTTTCCGCAGCCTAAGATCCCAATTTTATACATGATCCTACCGCCTCATGCGCCAAAGCGCATGCCCGTGCCTAGCCGCACGCCGCGCATCACTTCAGCCGCCGTCATGCGGCGTTTGTTCGGTCGCTGCATTTGCGCGATTTCAAGCGCACCCGCGCCGCAAGCCACGATCAGAGAATTCGATTTTATTTGCAAGACCTCTCCTGGCAGCCCTCGCGCGTCCAACCGTTGCAGATCTTCGGCAAACACTTTGAGCACTTCGCCTTGCAACAGCGTCCACGCACCCGGCCACGGCGTCATTGCGCGAATATGCGCGCTTACACGCTGTGCCGGCCAAGTCCAATCGATTTCGCCTTCACTTTTTTGCAGCGGCGGCGCAAAGCTCGCCCGCGCTTCGTCTTGCGGAACGGCGTGTAATTCTGCAAGTTTCGGTAGGAAATTCCGCAGTAGCTGTCCGCCGGATTCGGCCAGCTTGAGTTGCAACGTCGCCGTCGTGTCGTTTTCCTCGATGGCCACGATCGCCCGCGCCAGCACTGGCCCAGTGTCCAGCCCTTGCTCCATTTGCATCAGACATACGCCACTTTGCGCATCGCCGGCCGCGATCGCGCGCGCGATAGGCGATGCGCCGCGCCATTTTGGCAGCAGCGACGCGTGGACATTGACGCAGCCGAGGCGCGGCGCTTGCAGCACTTCTGTTGTAAGAATCCGACCATAGGCGGCCACGACCGCGACGTCGGCCTGCCTATCGCGCAACCACTGCGCCAACGCGCCATCGCGCACCTTGACCGGTTGATGCACGTCAAGGCCGTGGCTCAGCGCAAAAATTTTGACCGCTGGCGCTGTTAGCTCATTGCCGCGTCCCGCCGGCTTGTCCGGCTGTGTCACCACACCCACGACTTGCAGATCCATGGTCAACAACGCGCGCAGGCTCGCCACAGCAAAATCTGGCGAGCCCATGAAGACCACGCGCATCACAACTCCATGAACATCAAGGATTAGCCGACAGCACCGGCAGAAGTTCTGCGCCTGTTGCGCTGCGCCTGTTCTTCGATCTGCTCGCGGTTTTCGCGCAGGTAATCGCGCAACGCGATCTTGCGCTTGAGCGGCGACAACCGATCCAAAAACGTAATGCCGTCCAGATGATCCAGCTCATGCTGCATACAGATCGCCAGCAGACCTTTGGCGGTTAGGTGTTGCGGCTGGCCGTGGCGGTCGACAAATTTCAAGTCGACCTCATGGGCGCGAGTCACATCCTCGTTGACGCCGGGAAAGGACAGGCAACCTTCTTCGTATTTAATTTCACCGCGTTTGGCCACAATTTGCGGATTGATGATCTCGAGCAACCCTGTATATTCGGTTTCACCGTGTTCATTTTCGCGCAGCGGCACGTCCATCACGAAAATACGTTGAAGTACAGCGACTTGATTTGCCGCCAGTCCGATACCGTCGGCGGTTTCCATCGTTTCAGCGAGCGCGTCAAGAAACGCGTGCAACGCGTCATCAAATTGTTCAACCGGCGTGCACTTTTGCTTGAGCACGGGATCCGGATACGTCACGATCGTCAGGGTCGCCATAAACGTCTCCAAACAATTTCAAATAATTATTCCGCTGCCTTGGCTTTGCGCGCTGGCTTCTTCTTTGCTGGCGCCGCAGCGGTCACAGCGTCGCCATGTTCGGCTGCAGCTTCAACGGCTTCCACGGCCGCTGTCGCTTGGGCCTTGGCTTCACTGGCCTCCTCCTGGGCAACGTCAAGCGCAACCCTTAGGTCCGCAATGTGATCCTCCAGATCGCGGATCGAACGGCGCAACTTCGCCACGTCGCCCTTGGACACCAGATCGAGAGCGCCGGTCACTTGGGCCACGCCGTTTTCCACCGCATCGCGCGCTTCAGCGCGCAAATTGATCGCTTTGACCAAGACAGTTTTCAGTTGCTTGCTCGACAACACTTTCATCGTGGCATCGGACGACAGGACTTTGGTCACTTGTCGCGCCGCTAGGTCTTTAATTTGATTCAACATTACTCAGATCTCCCGCGGCCATCAGCGCTGCATGTACCGGCGCACGACGGTTTGAATTTGTTTCATCAGTTTAGGTGCAAAAGTACCGTGGCGCCACTGTCGTTTTGCTTCAACAACCGCAAGCGTCAAAATCGTCACAGCAATCGCCGGCTTGGGCACAAACCGCGTCGCACCAGCATCCGCCTTTGCCTTGGCCGCCGCACAGAAAGTTGCAGGTTTTGGCCGGATTGCCGCCACAGCCACCGCCACCGCCGCCGCACACAGCGATCTTGTCGCCGCAGCAGTCGCCGTTGCTGTCGCAAAAGTCATCGCACCAGCAGCCCGATGCCGCTTGCTTGCCGCAAATCCCTTGGCAGGAATTCCCGAGTTTCTTGCAGTCCTTGGGGCAAGTTAGCGCCGTTTCGCCAGGTGCAGTGCAAACCCCGTCGCCGCAAACCGCAGGTGCACCGCACACAGCCGCTTTGTCTGTGCAACAGTCGCCGAATTGTTCGCACAGATTGTCGCACATGCAGGTGCCATCTTTGGATTTCACGCCGCAGCTGCCCTTGCAGGAGCCGCCGACGCACTTGCCGCAATCGCCTGGGCAGGTCTTGCAAGTCTCGATCGGGCCGTCGCAGTTGCCGTCGCCGCAGACCGCGCCGCCGCCGCAAGGTCCGCAATCTTGCTTGCAATTGCCACAAGTTTCCGCCGGCGCGTCGCAGTTACCGTCGCCGCAAATCGCGCCCGGCGGCGGACAACCGCCGCAATCTTGCGGGCAAGTCTTGCAAGTTTCCGGCGGATCGCAGGAGGCGTCGCCACACTGCACACCGCAAGCGCCGCAATCTGCGGCACAATTGGAGCAATTCTCCGTTGCACCGCACTTGCCGTCGCCGCATTTGTCACCGTTGCCAGTGCAGTCTGCAATCGGACTGTTGACGCACACGCCGGCCGTGCAAGTGTCCTTGGTGCAAGGATCGCCGTCGCCGCACTGTAGGCTCACCTTGCAGCATTTGCTGGCAGAATGTTTGCAGCTGCCCGCGGCACAAGTATCGAGCGTGCAAGGATCTTTATCGTCACACTCGCCATCCGCCTTGCAGCAATCGGCCTTTGGCGTGAAGATGCAATCGCCGCCGTTGCAGCTGTCGTCGGTGCAATCGTTGCCATCGCTGCACTGGGCATTGGTCGTGCAACACCCGCCTTCGGGCTTGGTGTGGATGCAGACGCCGGCGTTGCAAGTGTCCACCGTGCAAGTATTTTTGTCGTCGCAGCTGGCGTTGCTCTGGCAGCAACTTTCACCCAGATCGCTGTGCTTGCACAAATTCTTGACGCACGTGTCGTCGGTGCAAACCACGTTGTCGTCGCAATCCGCCTTGCTTTCGCAGCAGCCTGAAGCACCGCTGGATTTGTGGCTGCATTGCCCAGCGCTGCAACTGTCGATGCTGCAATTGCTACCGTCGTTGCAATCGCCGTCGACCAAACAGCAGCCGGGCGTGGGCGCGAAATCGCACAGGCCGCCAAAGCAGCTCTCCGTGGTGCACGGGTTGCCGTCGTTGCAGTCGGCGCCGGCGGAGCACTTCACCGCCTTCTTGTAAACACAGCGGAATTGCACGCAACTGCCGACCGTGGCGCCGCTGGCGTCGATGCAATCGCCGTTGCTATCGCAACAAGCAGGGTCGGGCGCGTTTGGATTGTTGTATTTGGCGTAAGCGCACTTGCCGCTCAAGCATTGATTAACCGAGCAACTATTGTTGTCATCACAGTCTTTTGTCGATGTGCACGGACAATTGGCGTCCGGAATCATCGGGTGCACACAGAGGTTACCGACGCAGATGTCGCTGGTACAGCTGTTTTGATCGTCGCATTGGGTGTCGATTTTGCAACAAGTGCCCGCACTTGCTGCGGTATTGACGCATTTGCCAGCCGAGCACTCGTCCTTGGTGCACGGGTCGCCGTCGTCGCAATCGCCGGGTCCGGCGCAACCTTTTTGTGTGGATCCAGCGTCTTTGGTTGGGCCCGTGTCGCCGCTGCTGCCGCCGTCCTTGCACTTGGCCGTGGTGGCGGTGCAGGAATCACTGGCTTTGCAGGAACAAGTCAACACCACGCATTTGCCCTGCACGCAAGGCGCGCCCTTGCATTCGAGACTTGTCGTGCAACCTTGCGAGGTTGTGCAGACATGGTTGACGCAGGACGAACCGGTCGGGCAATCGCCGTTGACCGAACAAGTGGCCGACGCGGTGACGTCGTTGGGCACCGAGGCGCCACAACTGGCTAATAATCCAACGGTTAACAGCAGCAGCGCAATTCGACCTGCTTTGAGAATCGGCAGGCCGTCGGTCAAAATGCCGCGCCGCAGCTGCCGTGCGCCCAAGTTTCCGATCGTTTGGCGAAAAACTGCAATCATAGCAGGCATTTCCGTGGCGAAGAACCGTTGACGTACAAGCTTCGCTCGCGGACGCGGACGACTGCCGACAGCGTAGCGATTGCGGTGAGAAGTTTCAACGCAAATTCAGCCCTGTGTGTATTTTGTGATTATTGTGTGTGTATTTCTGTGATTATTGTGTGTGTATTTTTGTGATTCTGCTTTCGAGGCGGCGGCGATCAGAGCTTGCCAGAAATCGCGAGCATAAAGCCAAAGCCACTTATGTCCTGCAGGCGCAAACGCTGTCCTGACGTGTCAACGGCAGGCAAGTATACAGGACTAAACTCATTTTTTCCAGCGCTGTTTTTGGCCTCGACATTGCCGCTTTTGTCCAAATCGGTGCCCGGATCGCCATACGTGATGTAATGCGAGGTCTCTCTGGTCCAACCGGCGCGCGCGGAAATCTGAAAATACTTAATGGGTTGAAAGTGCAGTCCTGCCCAACCGGTGAAGCGACCGTACGATTCTATGTCGGTGATGCCATCGGTGGTGCGCAATTTGTGGGTAATCGGATCGACATCGGATTTGGCAAACTGGGTATTGGTACAACCCGTTGAAGTTTGGCAGGGATTGGCCGAAGAAGCGAATGCCTCCCAAATTTCACTGTATTCGCGGCCGCGAAAATGGTAGTCCATGCCGAAGCCGCCCTCCAGCTCAAAGCGCTGATCTTGCTTGATATTTTCCCATGGAATGATGGTTAGGCCAAATAGCGTGCCGACGCTGGAGCCTGGCTCGGCCCGCGGTTGGGTGCCGCCTTGGCTGTTGAACAGGCCGCTTGCCGCGCCAAAGCGCGAAACGCCGTGGGCGTTAAAAAACGGTTCAAAATA
>CAMDBH010000051.1 GCA_945889325.1 Klebsiella pneumoniae | reverse complement strand
GAATCATCGGCATGACCAGCGGCTGCGTCACATTGTAAAATCCGTCCAGCGTCGTGCGCGTCACGGATGTCCAAGCCAGTTCATCCATCGCCGGAAACGGCGCATCCGCAACAATTCCAGCGTTGTTGACGAGGATACCGATCGGTCGCGCCTCCAGTTCCAAAGCTGCGAGCGCGACTTTGACCGCCGCGGCATCGGCGACATCAAAACACGACAATTCTGCACGGCCACCGGCTGCGACAATTTCCGCTTGAACTTGCAGCGCGGCCGCCGTATTGCTGCGGTATTGAATGACAATTTCATGACCAGCCGCAGCTAGCACCTTGGCAATGGCTGCGCCGATGCCGCGGCTTGAACCGGTAATTAGCGCGCGTGTGGCCATCGCAAGAAGGGTCCCGTCGAAAAAAATGATAATTATATCAGGATACTGCGGAGTCGGTGGCTGGCTGAGCTACGCTGAGGAGCGCTGACGCTACGCACGTTGGGCCGTCGTGAACAGCACATTCAAAACTGCCCAGCCCGTTATCGCCCCAAACGCGTTTGCACGCCACTGTCAAGCGCGTGCCAATTGCGATCCGGTCGCCATTTAGGGTCATTTGGCGACAACCGATCAGATAACCGATCTGCACCGTTTGACCGCTTCCCCGTGCCTGCATGCCTGCGAAGGCGGCCACGCATTGCGCCATATATTCTAGGGTTACGACCATCTGCACCCCCGATTCCTCAACGAATGCGGCGTCGCTCCGCACCGTGACGTCGCAAACTAGGTGTTCCGGTTCGCTGTGGACCACGTGATCTAGCAGGCGGAGCGCGGCCTCATGCGGTACCAAATCGGCCATTGGCGGGTAGGTAAGGCGCCTTGCTTTGTTCATTTGGCCACGCGCGCTACATCAACAGTCCATTCTCTATCGGCACTTATCGCGACGGTTCCGCTATGGCCGCGCAAAATCGCCGATGCCAAAAGTAGGGCGCTTGCGCAAGGATTGGCCGACACGTCTGCGCTAAAGGCGCCAAGCGATCGTGTGTCCCATGAACCATGACGCAAATTGCGGAGTTGCGCCAAGCAGGGCCGTGCATCCAGTTGATCGTGCAAATGCAGCGCAATGGCAACGGCAACCGGCACGCAATGCTCGAAACTGGCGGCAAGCGGCGCTGGCGGATCGATGTCGGAAAAAACCACTATCACTTCGGGGGTTCCAGTAGCCAAAAGGCCTGCGCATTCAACCAAGGCCATGGCGACAGTAGCATACCCGGCCGCGATTGATGTCGTAAAGCCATGATTTTCTGTGGCAATCGACAAAAGGCCTGCAGCTGTGTTGTGCACACTGCCTGCAAAGCGAATGGGCGATACGGCACCGTCGTCGCTGTGCATTTGTTTCAAAATGTCGAGCAAGGCCGAGGTTTCCCCCCAAGCCGAGCCAAACACTGTCGCGATCGTGCGCGGATCGGCGCCAGAGTCAGCGAGCACTTGGGCAAATACTTCTGCCGCGGCGCGGGTTTGCATCGTGGTGCGCCGGAGCACCGCCGCCGGGAGGATTGCGGCACCGGGCGAAAAAGGACCGGCCTGCGGTGGCTGTGACAACCATGCAGCCGCATTGGCAAAACCGGGCAATGTCACGGCGACTGCGCCGACGGACATAACAATGGACTTCATGGCGCAATCCCAAGCAGGATGGAAGCGTTGTTGCCGCCAAAGGCCAAAGAATTACTCAAGATTGTCCTCACCGGCTGCTGCAGCGCAACCCGCGGCACATAGATTTGCAGCGAATCATCGGGGGGCTCAGCGTGCAAATTCGCAGGAATTATCTGATGTTCCAAACAAATTAGGCTGATCGCGCACTCGACCGCACCTGCGGCCCCTAGCAGGTGACCTGTGTACGATTTTGTTGAAACGACAGGCACTTGTGATCCAACCAAGCGATGAATCGCCGCTGCTTCTGCTGCATCATTTAGCCTTGTCGCTGTGCCGTGCGCGTTGACGCAATCGACGCTTCCTGCGTGCAGCACCGCCCAATTCAAGGCGCTTTGCATCGCAGCGAACGCGCCGTCGCCAGTTGGGTGCGGCGCGCTGACATGATGCGCGTCGGACGATTCGCCAACCCCCAGAAGCACGGCGCGGGCGGGACCTTCGCGCTGCAGCAGCATGAACGCACCGCCTTCGCCGAGGCTAATGCCATCGCGCGATTGGGCAAAAGGCCGACACGCCGTTGGTGACAGTACGCCCAAACTGTGAAAGCCGCGCAAGGTTGTTTGGCACAGGGTGTCGACACCTCCAACCAATGCGGCGTCAATAATCCCTGCTGAAATCAGGCGTTGTGCGGTGCCCAAAACTTTAGCGCCCGACGAGCAAGCAGTTGAAACGACGTAGCTCGGCCCGGCGAGATGCGTTAACTCGCGCAATACGTGCAGTGCGGCGTCGTAGGCATGTTGCTTAACAAAATTATAGCCTTGTGGGATTTTTCCCTGTTTGACAAAAATGTCATAGGCGATTTCGGATTCTAAAATACCTGCAGTACTTGTGCCCAGAAAAATGCCGATGCGCTCGTCACCCCAACGGCGACCAGCGCGCGCCAGAGCGGGCGCCAAATCGCGCAGCAGGTGCTGACACATCCGCGCCATGCGCGTGTCGTAGGCCTTCAGGGTGTCGGGCAAAGGTGCAAGGATTTGGCTGACTTCGCCGACCATGGTCGCAAACGGCAACGCAAACGACGGTGTCTTCAGACCAGACTGGCCAGCCAGCAACGCGCTGCGCACCTGCTGCGGTGTGTCGCCGAGCGCGCACAAGATACTGGAATCGGTGATGGAAATCGGCTGCTGCATCGTGCCTATCGCTCGCCCCCGCGGCCCAGCGACCATAGCACCGAAGGCCCAAGTTGCGCCAGTGCCGCGGCGTATCCGTCGGGCGCGGCCAAAGGCGCTACGCTGAAACCGGCGCCCGTATCTACCGAGGCCAAATCCGGCAATCCGCAGGCCAGATCGCCGTCAGCGGCTTTGACCAGTGCTTCCTTGGCCGTCCACATCGCATAGAACTGCGTTGCCCGCTGGTCAGGTCTAGCGTCGTATAATTTAGCATATTCAGTGGCTTTGAACATGTGCTTGGCAAAGACCAGGACGTCACGCGCTGAATTCTGCCACTCCACGTCCACGCCGAGGGGACCGCGCTGTGTGATCGCGATCACGCCGACGTCGCGGCTGTGCGCCAAGCTGAAGTGCAGCGGCTGCGAGACCAAGGACGGTTTTCCGTTGACACTCCATTGAAATTGCAGCCATTCTTGAGGGACCTTTAAGCAATCTGCCAGCAGCCAGCGCAGTCCAGCCTGACACAGCGTTCGGTTGCGCTGTGAGATCGGTCGCAGCAACTGCCCAATTTTAAACACTTCCGCCGCGGGCAGTTGCGCCAATGCGTCGCTAACCACGCCTGCGGGCTGCGCCAGATCCAGCCAAAATAACTGAATATCGTCCACTTGCAAGTTCGTCTGCGCGTGCGAAAGCCAGTCCGGTCGTTGCATCGTGCGCAAGGCTAGCATCGCCAACCTTGGCTGTCGAATCCGCCAAAGGCGCAGCTTCAAAGGCATTTTCACTGCCCGCCTTTACACAGACAACTTCGGCGGCCATACTCCAATCGCTTCGTCC
Organism: Klebsiella pneumoniae; assembly: GCA_945889325.1. Classification (GTDB taxonomy): domain Bacteria; phylum Myxococcota_A; class UBA9042; order UBA9042; family UBA9042; genus CAMDBH01. The sequence goes on along the minus strand of CAMDBH010000051.1, from coordinate 18,979 downwards.
CTTTGGCGATCGCAGGAAATCCATTGATTTATCATATGATTCGGCTAATTTTGTTGGTGAGTGTCCTCGGCACCCCTGCGTTCGCCGTTGCCGAAGACGCAACGCCGCCTCAACCGTGCATGCCGCCCAACGCGATCGAGCGCTACGTCGACGAACCGATCTTTCAAAGTCGCATCCGCGTGGTCGAAGCGGGTAAAAACAATCCAGAAACCGTATTGCTTGTTCACGGTCTGGGTGAGGCTGGCGCGTGCGACTGGTACGGCGTGCTGCCGGCACTTGCGGCACAATATCATGTGATTGCAGTCGATCTGCCGGGATTTGGCAAGTCTGAAAAGCGCAATCTGGCCTACACGCCCATGCTTTATGCGTCGTTTATCAAATGGATAGCCGCCACTGAGATTCGCGGACCTTTCACGCTGATCGGCCATTCCATGGGCGGGGCGATTTCGCTGCGCTATGCGTCGGTGTGGCCCAACGACCTGAAACGCTTGGTGCTGGTTGATGTTGCGGGAATTTTGCACCGCGCGGCCCTGGCCAAAACGCTCGTGCAACAAAATGTCGGCGGCGACGGTGCGACAGGGGCTGGCTCGCGCCTCAAAGCGTGGGCTGGGCATTTAACGGAAGATTTTGCCAAAGTGCCGTTTGACTTGGGTCTTTTGGTCGGCGCTGAAAGCTCGCGCCGGATCATGCTGGGGGGCAGCACGGCCAAAGCCGCCGCGTTGTCGCTGATCGACGAAGATTTTAGTTTATTATTACAGCGCGTTACTGTGCCGGTCGCGCTCATTTGGGGCGATCGCGACCGCATTGCGCCGATGCGCACCGCGCGCCTGCTTTCAGCGCGGATACCCGATGCGCGCCTGTGCATCATCGAGGATGCCGGGCACGAACCGATGCATGACAAGCCAGAACTGTTTGCCCAGCGCCTACTTGCGGCGATTGGCCAGCCGTTGCTCGCAGCGGCCAGTCTGCCGGTGGCGCCGACGGAGGCGCGCGACGGCAAGTGTGATGATGAAAAAGACAAAATTTTCACGGGTGCATGGCGGCGCATCGATCTGCGCGATTGCAAAGGGGCGCGCATCGTGGACGCCGTGGTCGGCAAGATCGACGCCAAGGATTCAGAATTTACCATTGAACACAGCAAGATCGGCGGCAACGGCCCGATTGCGATTGTGCTACAAGACAGCGATGTGGTCGCGACCGGCGTTTGGATCAACGCCGAAATCGCAGTGGATTTGGACGATGCGCGCATCGATTTCGCCGGCGTCGACCTGCAGGCCAGCAAAATAGCCATTCAAACGCACAACAAATCCATCGGCCTGTTCTCGGCCTGTCGCATCAGCAGTCCGATCACAAATGCCGGATTACATGGCATTTTCGTGCTGATCAAGGACAGGCCCCTGTGATGCCTTGGGGTCGTCGACCAGCAACGCATCCAACGTGACCGATCGCAAGCCGTGTTTGTCGAGTTGCGCCAGCACCTCTGGCAAAATCTGAAGCACAACCGGCACCTGGCCCGGTTGGCTCGCGACGCCGTCGTGTAAGACCAAAATCGCACCTGGTTTCATACCTTTCACAAGCGCATCCAAGGCGCTTGTTGCCGAGGCCCACGCGACGCCGTCGCGGGCCGTCGCGCTCCAGACGACCAATTGCAGTCCGGCTCGGCGCGCTGCTTCGGCCACAGGAGGGGTGATAAGGCCGACAGGTGGACGAAACCATTGAATAGTTTGGCCGGTCAACCCAGCGAGCAACTTTGAGGTCCGGCGCAATTCTGCAACCAGCGCCGATGCTGGCAGCGCCGGAGTAAAATTGTTGTGCGAAAAAGAGTGGTTACCCAGCAGGTGCCCATCGGCAGCGATCGCCGCGATCAGCGCCGGTTGTTGCTCCGCGCGCTGACCGATCACAAAAAATGTGGCACGATGCGGCGTATTTCGCAATAAATCCAGTACACGTTGGGTATTCTTTGCATCGGGGCCGTCGTCAAACGTCAAGGCGACAAACGGCTGATTGGGCGGACCGGCCAAAATCGGCTGGGCAAAAATGCCCAGCGTAGGCAAGGCGCTGCCCAGCGCGATAAGCGTGAAAAGAACAAGCAAAGCAGGAATAACCGCGACCTGAGCGACGGCCCAGCCCGCGAATGCGAGTGCGGCCAGCAGCAAGCACGCGGCAATCGCCCCGCGCAGCAGCAAAGCGCCGTGTTTGGGCGCACGGACGACGTCAGGATGCAGCGAGATCACAGCCAACCGAGCATTTTGCCTTGCAAAGAATGCGGATTGACGCGTTCAATCATCACTTTACCCACCCGGCCTTTCCATTCCGTCATCGCTTGCGCGTCGCTCACCGCGATGTTGACTTTGACGTTGTGCGGCGTGCGTCCCATGATCTGCGGTGGGCCAAACTGGCGCAATTCTGCAAGCTTGCTGTTCGGGCCAACTTCGGCCAGGCGCGACGGGCCTTCAAACAGCACCGGCAATTCGCGGTGCAAAAAGCCAGCCATCCACTCGTTTGAAATCCCGTCTTGCAGTTTCTGGAGGCGCGCCAGCCGAGTCTTTTTTACTGCAAGCGGCGTATCATCGAGCAATTCCATGCCCTTGGTTCCTGGACGGGCAGAATAGATAAAGCTGAAGATCGACGAATAACGGACTTTTTCCAGCAAATCCAAGGTGAGTTGAAAATCCTCCTCCGTTTCACCCGGAAAGCCGACGATGATGTCGGTGGACATAGCCATGTCCGGCACCAACGCGCGCAACCGCGCGATACGCGCCAGATAATCGTCCACGCCGTGGTGACGCCGCATGTCGCGCAGGACCTTTTCTGAGCCGCTTTGAATCGGCAAGTGAAAAAAAGGTACAAGTTTTGGCAGCGTTGCGAACGCGTCGATCAAACTGTCGGTACAGTCCATCGGGTGCGAAGTCGTAAATCGGATGCGCTGCAGGCCATCGATCTCGTGCACCGACGCCAAAAGTTGAGCAAAATCGAGCTCATCGGACGTGCCATCGCGCTTGACGCGGTCCTTGCCGTAACTATTGACATTTTGTCCTAGTAACGTGACTTCGCGCACGCCGTTTGCCACCAACATCTGCACTTCACGCACGATTTGCGCCGACGGTTTGGACACCTCGCGGCCGCGCGTAAACGGCACGATGCAAAAAGCACAGACCTTGTTGCAGCCTTTCATCACGGTGATAAAGCTGGTGACGCGGCCGTCTTCAGGCGGCGAAACTTCAGGAAATTCATAATCTTTGCGATTGACAAACTCCGTCGCGGCACTGCGGTGCTGCTTGTCGCGCGCGCTTTGCACCACATCGGCCAAGCTGCCGATCTGATCCGGTCCAAGCACCAGATCCAGATACGGCACTTTTTTCAATAACTTGTCGCCTTCCTGCTGGGCCACGCAGCCGGTGACACCCAAGATCAGATCGGGGTTGTGGTCCTTCAATTTGCGCAGTGCGCCGAGCATCGACACAACTTTGTGCTCGACCTTGTCGCGGATGCTGCAAGTATTGAGCAAAATCAGATCGGCTTGTTCAACCCTTTCCGTGGCCGAATAATTGTGCCGCGCCAGCACCTCAAACATCCGTTCAGAATCATAGACATTCATCTGGCAGCCCATCGTCTCGATGTAGACTTGCCGGCGCAATTGCCCGCCCATTTGCGTGGCTTCGCTCTCCGCATGCGCGCGCTGGTGCAGGCTCAGGTCCATAGGCCAGATATCCTTATTGATTACGGAAAAGCGATCGCGGGTTGGTGAATGCGCCAGCTGTAGGGCTCATAGCGCATGAGAACAACGCGGCTTTTGCCGTCCTTGGTCGTCATTTGCACTTTTTGCTCGATGTTGGCGCCGTCGCTGCTGGTGGCGACTAGTTGCAATGTCGCGATATCGTTGATAACAAACATGCTGAGCGGATCAAACGGCACCGCGCCGCGCATGGAATCGCCGACGGGCAACTTTTTCAGGCGCAGCAGATCAACGCCGCGCACGCCCGCCGAGCTCGCGCGAGTTTGCAAGCTTTTTCGCGTATCCGCACTCAACTGCGCGTAGGCCAAATCCGGCTCATGGCGCTGCATGGCGGCGACAAAGCGCTGCAACCCCGCGATCGCCGGATGGGTTCGTCGGATGATCGGCTGGGAAAAGGGCTCGGCGCTTGCGGGTTCACCTTCTAGGTGGTCGATTTCCATCGCGCCGCAACCGCTGAGCAACAGCACAGCCAGCCCGAATTTCAGCCGAGGGAGCCAACTGCCCCAATAAATTGCCGACCGATCGCGCGGATTCATCTTCGATTTCCAATGGTGCAATGGGATTGTGCCTGCGCGGCAGGCCTTGCTCAAAATCCGGCCTGGCGTTTGGCATTCCAGTCGCCCTTAAACGGCTTACCCGGCGTATCTGCAACGATTGTGCCAGTCCAATAGCCATCGACCATCAAGTCCACCTTCAGGTCGTCATTGGTGTCCTGCATGGTTGCGCCGCCCGCCAGTGACAATTTGGAGTCCAAAGCCAGACCGCCGATCAGCGCTTCGAGCGGCAGCACGAGCAGTGCAACCGTGCTATCGCAAATGCCTTTCACGGTATTTTCCGATAGGCCCAATTTGCCCAGAATCGAACCGCCGATGCCTTTGGCGATGCCCGCACAATTGACTAGCTTTTGCATGGCGCCGATGAACGTCGTTTCACCCGTGATCTTCTTGAGCACGATGTTGAGCAATACATACATCACTAATTTTCCATAGTTGAGCTTGATCATCCCCGAATCGATGGTCAGCTTCTTCTGCTGCGACACGGTTCCGGTGATTTTTCCTGAGATTGCATCCAACGGAAAATTTGGGTCGTTGATCTGTTTGGACATATCCAAGCCAAACTTGCCACATTCCGCATACTTCGGGTCATTTTTGTCACAACCGAGCTTCCAGTACAAGTTCACGCCGGTGAAATCGATCTCGCCGGTCAGAAAAAAATCGTTTGAAACTTTGAAAATCTTTAAGATGCCGAGCAACTCCAAATTCTTAACGATTTGAAGCACATCCTTGCCCATCTGGAAAAAATCCTGCAACCAGGACGGCGACTTGTTCAAAAGCCAATCTGTCACCACGGCCGACAACTGCTTTTCAAACAGGCCAAACACGGCATCGACAATGAGGCTGGGCAGCAACTGCTTGACCAGATTCTTGATTTGCTCGATCAGGAATGCGCCCGGATCGTAGAAAATCTGCACGGCGGTATCGAGAATTTTGCCCAAATTGCCGGGAATCGCGCCGGTGAAATCAAAATGGTTGACCATGTCGTAGGCGCCCGAGGCCTGATATGGCAAAAGCAAGACAGTTACCGTGACTTCAGTAGTTTGCTTGTCGACGATCAAAACGCCATCGGCACAGCCAGCGGCCGTGAGGTGATTGGCGGGATCCTTGCCGATCACGTACACACCAAATTTCTTGTCGCCCGGCAACGCCGCGAATTCAGGCTGATCGTCAATGAGGGCGGTCTTGCTCGCGACAAACCCTTCGGGCGGAAAGACCGCCTTGAACGAGGCGCAGGTGAACGGCGACGGCATCACGCGGACCGTGACTTGGCCCAGAGGTACCTGATTGTCATAGACCATTTTGACTTTCAGGTTGCCCTTGGGCGTGTCGGTGACGTTGATGTCGACAAAGACCGAATCGGCGCCTTCACAGGAGAGTTTTAGTTTGTAGTTGACCGCCGGGCTTTTGTTGGCAAAAAATACGTTACCAGTCAGCCCTTTGGCGTCCGTGGGCGTCATGCCCGCGTCGAGCTTTCCGGCGCCTGGGCCGTTGACGCCTTGGTTTTCCACGATTTCCCAAAACACCAGCGCACCGTCGGCAGGCAAACCCAGCGAGTAATCGATGACCTTGACGTAAATCGGCAATTGCCCAGTCGGACCGATGACCTGCGGCACCGTCGTATTGAGCATGACGATGATTTCGCGCCGAATTTCGACATCGGTCTCGCTTGCATCTTCGCCGGGGACGCTTGCGACCTCACTGCCGCCACGGTTGCCGTTGGCATCCTGCTTGTTGGTGACGTTGCCTTTGATGTCGGTGCCTTTGGCGTCAGATGCGCCGACAACAGTGCCGACGATCGTGTCGCTACAGGCTTGAAACGTAAAGGTGCCGAACAATATCAGCGCGATAAGCGGACTGTGGCGGGTGAACCAGCGCAGCATGCGTCTCTACCTTCGGCTGTAACACGCCCATTCAAAGTTGCCGCGCAATCCAACAAGTTGCGCGCCATGTCGCGGCCAATGCGCGCCGACCGACAGCCAACCTGCTACAATAGCCTTTTTTTGCCCAGCCTGCAAAGCGGAAATGTTCCGCTTGACGGCAAGGCGCATCTTGTGCGCGAGGCCGGTTCGGGCTAGGCTGCGCACGCGGCCTGCGGCGACAGGCGAGCTGAACTTTTGGGGCGCGTGTGTTTTTTGGGCGCCGACACATTTTAGGGTAGATTCACCAACACCTTAGCGCTCAATTCTCCACAAATGAGCGCAGGAAATTTATCTGGGAGGAACATCAATGGCTGGCCACGGTTTGACCCATGACACCCTTATTGCCGCGTTTGAACGCCGCTTCGATCACTATAGCGCACGCGCAGTTATGTCGGAAACGCTGAGTTTGGTCGGCATCGCCAAAGCGGATCTCTACGATTCCGCAGCTTTGGCGAAGATCGCGGCCCAAGTCGAAGCGCACGTTGCCCGCCCCGCGGTCATTCTCGCCGGTTTGGCGACAAGCGGTGGCGCCGCCAAGGCGGAAGCCCCCAAAGCCGCTGAAGTGAAAGCCGAAGCGCCCAAGGCCGACGCGCCCAAAGCCGACGCTCACAAAGCGGAAGGCAAAGCAGAAGCACACAAAGCCAAAGCCGAACCCGCCAAGGCCGAAGTGGAAGCGCCCGGCGACGAAGGTTCGGCTGCAGCGCCGGTCGACGTGGCTCCCGAAGGCGATGCCGGCGTAGAGAAGAAAGCCGACAAGAAAAAATAGTCCGCATTTTTCCCAACTATATCAAAAACATTTGCCGATTGTGCCCAGGCATACGCACGCGTGTGCGATCGCGCATTTTCTGCTAAGCTGCCGCCACTGGCCGCACGGGCTCGTTTCCCAGTGCGCGCCCATGGCCCCAATGCGCGCGCGTATGCCGACATAGGTGATTTGTTGACGATGCCCCCGCCCCCGTTCGCGCCCCCGCCTCCGTTCGCGCCCCCGGCCGCTTCCGCAACGCTTGTCGCGCCCGGACGCGTTGCCGCCCACCGCGTGACTGCGTTGCGGAGCGAGCGCGAATTTGAAGAACCTGATTTTATTCCAGATACCGACGTACATGTCAAAGTGCCGCTGCGCAAGACGATGCCGGAGACGCAGGCGTTGATGGAGCGCAAGATCTCGCATTTGCTGTCCAAGGCCTCAAAAGACTTTGGGATGCTGCAAAACGGCGATCGCGTGATGGTGTGCATGTCGGGTGGCAAAGACAGCTATGCGCTGCTGCATTTTATGCAATATGTGCAAAAGCATTCGCCGATTGCCTTTGAAATCATTGCGGTTCATCTTGATCAGGGCCATCCAGGTTTTCCGACACATATTTTGGAAGATCACCTGAAGAACTCGGGTTCGCCGTATGAGATTGTCCATCAAAATACCTATCAGATCGTGATGGATAAGCTGGAACCGGGTAAAACGACTTGCTCTTTGTGTTCTCGGCTGCGGCGCGGCATTTTGTACGACACCGCGCAGCGCTTGGGCTGCACCAAAGTGGCGCTGGGGCATCACCGCGACGACATTTTGGCGACCTTGATGCTCAATTTGTTCTTTTGCGGGCAACTTAAAGCCATGCCACCGCTTTTGCGCGCGGATGACGGCAAGAATGTCGTGATCCGGCCGCTTGCCTATGTGCCTGAGCAGTGGTTGGTGCGCTGGGCGGAAATGAAGCAATATCCGCTGATTCCGTGCAATTTGTGCAGTCGACAGCCGGACCTGAAGCGATCGCAGATGCAAAATCTGTTGCGTGAGATGGACAGTCGCTATCCGGGCGCCATGCCCAGCGCGATTGCGGCTTTGACCGACGTCAAACCGCGCTTCTTGCTCGACCGGCAACTGTTTGATTTTGCTGGCAGCCAAGCCGACGCTGCCGATCGCGACGAAGACGCATTTGCCTAAACGATCAAGGTGTTTGCCGCAACTGCCGGCTGCTGTGAAGTCAAAATGGCCGTAACCAAACAAGCTGCACCGCAAAGTGACAATGGCGCTCAGGGGCCGTTGACGCTGGATACATTGCTGAATGTCCTTGCTTCGGCTGAGCTTTTGACGCCCGCACAGATCCACGAGGGCCGGCTGCAGTCCGAGCGTCGTCGGCGGATGCTTGAGAAAGAACGCAAGCAAAATCAGGGTGATGACGCCATTTCAGTGAGCCATGCGGAGGTGCTTGGCTCGCTCCTGCTGCAAACGCCTGCGGGCACGTCCTTGAGCGAAGAGCGCATTCAGCAGGCGCTGGCCAACGCGGCGGGGCTGCGCTACGTGCGCATCGACCCGGTCAAGATCGATCCACGGCTGGTCACTGCGATGATCAGCCACGGCTACGCACGGCGCAACTGCGCGTTGCCATTGATGATCGATGGTGGGCGCCTAGTGCTGGCGGTCGATGACCCGTTTGCAACGGACGTGAAAACGACGATGCACAGTCGGGCCGAAATGCCGATTGAACTTGTGCTGTCGGTGCGCAGCGATATCGAACGCCAAATTGCTGAAATTTTTCAGTTTCGCGCCACGATCAAGGGCGCGGCGGCTGACTTGGGCGTCGAACTGACCGATTTGGGCAACTTGGAGCAGTTGGTCAATGTGTCGGCCACCGGTAAGTTGGTGGAAGGCGATGACCGGCACGTGGTCCATGCCGTTGATTTTTTGCTGAATTATGCGCTGCAACAGGCCGCATCTGATATTCACATTGAGCCGAAGCGCGAATTTAGCCAAGTGCGATTGCGCATCGATGGCGTGCTGCACATGGTGCATCAATTGCCCAAAGTTGTGCATAACGCTGTGACTTCAAGGATTAAGACCTTGGCGCGGCTGGATATCGCCGAAAAGCGCAAGCCACAGGACGGGCGCATCAAGCTGTCGCACAAGGATTCCGAAGTTGAATTGCGGATCTCCACGTTGCCGACGGCCTTTGGTGAAAAAGTCGTCATGCGCATTTTTGATCCGCAGGTGCTGCTGCAAGATCTGAGCGGTGTGGGGCTTTTTCCCAATGAATTGACGGTGGTCAAGAAGTTTATCAAGCGTCCGCATGGCTTGGTGCTGGTGTGTGGGCCGACCGGTTCTGGCAAAACGACGACGTTGTATTCTGCGTTGCGCGCAGTGGCGACGCCGGCGCTCAATGTGACAACCATCGAAGATCCAATTGAAATGGTCGTCGAAGCGTTTAATCAAACCGCGGTCAATCCGCGCGTGGGCCTGACTTTTGCCCATGCGTTGCGCACGCTGCTGCGCCAAGATCCAGACGTGATCATGGTGGGCGAAATTCGCGATGCCGAGACGGCGCAAAATGCGGTACAGGCGGCAATGACAGGGCATTTGGTGTTGTCGACCTTGCACACCAACGATTCGGCCAGCAGCATTGCGCGCTTGATCGATCTGGAAGTTCAACCGTACTTGATCGCCTCGACGTTGCTGGGCGTGGTCAGTCAGCGGCTTTTGCGCACGATTTGTCTGCATTGTCGCCAACAGACTGAACTGGCGCCAGATCAAGCCCTTGCGTTGGGAATTGAGCTGCGCGAAGGCGAAAAATTTCCGATCTATGTCGGCGCTGGGTGCAATCAGTGCCGCGAAACAGGTCTCAAAGGTCGCATCGGCGTGTTTGAAGTGATGCCGATGAATGACAAAATCCGCCGGTTGCTCATCGCCAAGGCCAGTAGCGTTGAAATTGCGCGGCAGGCGATGCAAGACGGCATGATGACGTTGCGCGAAGGCGCGATCAAAAAGATGGCTTTGGGCCTCACGAGCTTTTCAGAAGTCCTGCGCGTGACGACCGAAGCAGATAGTTAGCTGAAATAATTAGCTATTTGATGATTTTGACAAAATCTGGCGGTGAAGACTGTGCCTGACGATCCCGACCATCCCCTTGAATCCGCAGCCGATCGCAAACGTCGGCTGTATTTGGAGCGAAAGCAGGGGCCAACGCAAGTGCTCGATCCTGCGCCGCAAATGTCCGATGACACCCTGTGGCGCGGTCTGACCCGCGATGGCCAAGCGCGACTGCTGGTCGTGCGCGCCACCCAAGCCGCGCGGGAAGCCGCCGAGCGTCTAGAATCCTCCAATGATGTCGCCAAGTTGATCGGCGAATTTTTGGTCGGAGCGCTGCTGATTCGCTCCACGCTCAACCCCGAAGAAAGGCTGCAACTGTTCGTCAACCACGAAGGCCCGGTGGGCCAACTGATCGTCGACGTGTGGGACAACGGCGGCATTCGCGCCTATGTGAAGCATTCGCACGAGGAAACTGCGACTTTCGGCTTTCTCGTCGGTGCCGGCGTGCTACAGGTGTCGCGGTCGCGCACGTTTAACCGGCAAGCCCATCAGACCAGTGTGGCGTTGCAAGGCGATAGCGTGGAAGAATTTCTGATGCACTACTTGCTGGAAAGTGAGCAGATTCTTTCGCTTTTGCGCATTGAAGTCATCGCCGATCAAGGCAAGATTCAATCGGCTTTGGGCTATATCGTGCAGTTGATGCCGGAGGGCACACGAGAGGATTTGGCGCAGATCACGGCCAATCTGGATGCGCTGCACAAGTTGCAAATTGGCATGAATATGGATGATCCGGACGGTCGCCAGTGGGCGGAGCAACTTTTGCGCGGCTTTACGTGGGATCAATGCGCGCGCGAGCAAGTGCGCTATCAGTGCCGCTGTTCGGAAGACCGAATTTTGGCGATGCTCAGTTCTTTGCCACGCGCCGACATCGCAGATCTGGCTGCGGGAGTAGAACCGCTAGAAATGACGTGTGATTATTGCCGGACCAAATACAACATTCGGCCAGCACAGGTGGCGATGTTGCTTGAATTGCCGTCCTGACCAAAACGATCACGCTGCCGCGACGGCGCCGTTGATCAACGTTTGCAATTCACCACTTTGGAACAGATCCGTTGCGATATCGCAGCCGCCGACCAATTTGCCGCCGACATAAAGCTGTGGAATGGTGGGCCAATTGCCGTAGATTTTGATACCTTCGCGGATATCCGGATCGGCAAGCACATTGACGGAATCAAAAGGCACTTGGCAAGCCTTCAAGATTTCAATGGTGCGTGCCGAAAAACCGCACATTGGCATCCCGGGCGTGCCTTTCATGAACAGGACCACGGGCTTGGAAGTGACCAACTGCTCAATTTCCTGGTGTACATCGCGCATAACTTTATTCTCCGTGGCAAATTTGTCCGTTAAGGGGCCGCAATCAGCTGGCCAGTGGGCGCGTTTTTAATGCAAGTGCATGAATTTCATAGCCAACTCGCTCACCCAGTGCGGCGTAGACCGCGCGGTGTTGCTCGATCATGCCCATGCCGACAAATTGCGGGGCCGAAATGTCGACATCAAAATGATCGCCGCCACCCGTGGTATCTGTGACACGGATCTGCGCGCCGGGAAAGGCGTTTTGCAGCGAAGTTTCAATAAATTGTTGCATCTTAGCGGCCACCGCGCGCAGGGGATTGCGCGTCGCGTAGGCATGATAGGACGCAACGCGGGTTGCGCAAGGCCCCAAATGCCGCCAAACGTCAGCAGCTGAAAAAGTCACGCGAAGGGTTAGTTGGTTGTCCAAGCTGCGCTGTGTTATAGTTTGTTGTCAGCGCAACTGCTGCGGCGGCTGTGGAAGGAACCTCTGGAGATTGCAATGCAAATCCGACCTGATCTCAAATCCAAGCGTATGAAAATCGCCGTGCGCATGTTGGCACCGCTGCTGGCATTTGTGCTTTTGAGCGGCTTTTCACGCTTTACGCCGATCACGACTGTGTGCCCGACCTGCGCGGAAAAGGGCGATAAGCTCACATTTCCCGACGGCAAGACCCTGATTGCGGACGTGGTCGCCAAGAACATGGACGGCTATATTGTCAGCAAATACGGCGAATTGCGGTTTATCCAGTTCAAGGAAATCGCCAAGATCGATTTCGCTGCTGGCAGTGAACCCAAAGGCCTGGATGGCTACGACCAAATCCTGATTAATAACGGGACACAAACGGTCTTGAACGGCACGCTTGTGCAAGTGGAACCCGGCAAGCCGGTGATTTTGCGCAACGCCAAGCAGGTGCTCTACACCGTGATGCCAAAGCAGGTTCTTCTGTATTATCAGCGTGGTATGCGGCGTGCGGCCCCAGCCGCGGAAAAACCGCCGGAAGCCGAGATCGCGCCGGTGGCCCCTGCCGCACCGCCGCCGCCTGCCGTTGCGCCGCCGACGCCACCGCCCGAAGAAAAGAAGCCAGCCGGTAAGGGCAAGAAAGGCAAGAAGAAATAGCGACTACTTGTTTTCGCGGCCGGTGACGGTGGCCAAGACCGCTTCAATTGCTTTTGCGGCTTGGGCGATATTTTCTTCATCGCCAGCCAGCCAGATGCGACCAAAAGCGCCAAAAGTGATCATTTCCATCACTTTGATATTGGCGGCTTTTTCGGCTTCGTTGGTGGCCAGAAGCGCATAACCCGCCGGATGCACTTCCAGCACGTACATCGTCTGCCCTTGCAGGATCATGTCGCCATGGCGCATGCGGTTGATCAGCATCGTATGATAACCCTGCACGCCGGTTATGATTTGCGACGACATGATTTTGGGTTTCAGCCGATCTTCGATCTTGAGGCCGTAAGCATCCAACACGGCATCGCCAGCCGCGTGGACCTGACCCTGATCGTCGTGGTGGACTTCAAGCATCCCAAAGGCGCGCTCAACAATGAGCATCCCTGGAATAGCTTTGGTCTTTTTGAGCACGGCGTCTGTCACCATGTTGACCGACATGCCGGGTGCAACTTCCACCAACAGCGCGGTCTGGCCTTCAAGCGGCAAGAAACCGCGCGCGACCGTGGCGACAAATGAAGCCGTTTGTGGCTGCAAACTGTCGATGTGCGTAAAAGTACGGAGTTCAATCCCTTCTGCCATAGATTCCTCAGGCCAGCGCGGAATCGCGTTCAAGGCAATGCGGTTGTAGTGCAGCAGGGCCATGTAGGTCAAATGCAGCGCCGGCGTCCGATTTGTACTCACTGGCATCAAAGGTTAAGGTTGCCCGGCGCGATGGGCCCACGTTTGATCGCGCGAGGTAGTCGATGACCGATTGGATCGCCCTGCGCAGCCGCGAATTGAGCCGCCAGAAGCGTCAAACCCTGAGTTTCTGGCGGCGCTTGGGGCGTTCCAACCGTTGGTTTCCGCGCAAATTGACCGTGACGCGCGAGGGCAAGTGGATCATCGGCATCGCGCTGCTCCTGGGGGCCGGTGCGGTGAATACGGGCAACAATCTTCTGTACTTGGTGCTCAGTTTGACCATCAGCGTAATTGCCGTGTCGGGGATCTTGTCTGAATGGGGGCTGCGCGATTTGATCGTGACACGCCATTATCCAAGCATGATCACGCTGGGTGTGGCGACTCATGTGCGCCTTGAAGTGCAAAATGACAAGCGGCGCGCGGCGTTGCACGTTGAAGTCAATGAACTGGTCGATGGCGATGATCTTGCCGTGCGTCCGGGTTATGTCCTGCATCTGGCAGCCCATGAAATTGCACAAGCTTTTGCAACCGTTCGCGCCAAACGCCGCGGTCCGATTGCCACGGTTGGTCTGGAAGTCGCGACTGCGTATCCGTTTGGTTTTGCGCGCAAGGCGCGTTTGCACGAAGCGCCTGCCTACTTTCTGGCTTTGCCCACCGTAGCCGACGTCGAATTGCCGTGGCGTGGCGCAGTGCAGCGCGGCGCATTGCATACAAGTCAGCAAGTTGGCCACGGCGACAATTTCCGCGGTCTGCGCGACGCGCGCGTGGGCGACGCTTTGCGCGACATCCACTGGAAGGTCTCGGCGCGCCGCGACCGCCTCATCGCCCGCGAATGGGAAGCCGAGGCCAACCGCGTGGCCTTGGTGCGCTTTGTCAACGTGGCACCCGGACCAAGCGACGATGTGCGCACGTTGGACGCCGCGTGCAACACCGTCGCGGGTTTGTGTGCGGCCTTGCTCAAAGACGGTTTGGCTGTCGCGTTGCAAACGCTGCAAGGTTTTGTCCCCGCGGCGATCGACCCCAGCGGCGACGGCGAACAATTGCAGCAAATTCGCTACCATCTCGCGCACTTGGTGCTCGCCGACCGCCGGCCACCGGCCGACTGGGCAGTCGCAGACGCAGATTGGGCCACGCTCAGCGATGCAACGCAGCAAACCGCCCGCAAAATCGCCGCGGGCGACGCGCTCGCCTGGCCCGGCGGCGCGCCGTTGGCGTCGGAGATCTTCGTTGTGCAATTCGCCAGTCGCGCCGACGTCGCGGTTGTCGGCCATGCTGACGTGCAGGTCACTCTGCAACCATTAGGTAGTATTGAACAAATTGTGCGCGTTGCCGATCGAGCCCAAGCGGGCGCGGCATGAACGTCCAGCGCACATTCGTAGCCGTCATCTACGGCTTAGTGATCGCAGCATTTTTGCCGATCGGCATTTCGGGCGAGGTCGGCTGGCTGGCCCCCATTTTGTTTGTCGCCGCCATGATCGCGTCACTGGTGCGCGATCCGACACAGTCACCGCCGCGCCCGCGCACCGCCCAAATCTGGACAGGCGCTTTGATTGCCGTGTTGCTTTCGCTCGTTGCGTGGTCGTTTTCCGACGGCAATTGGTTGCTGCACTCCCTGCAATTTGCCCTACTGCTTGTGGTGAGTCGGTTCTTCCAACGGCGTTTTTCAAAAGACTACCTGCAGTTGACCGCGTTGTCTTTTGTCATGCTGCTAGTCGCCGCGATCATCTCGCCCGGACCGACTTTTGCGTTGTGTTTTCTGTCGTATTCCGTCCTGCTGATGTGGGGCCTGACGCTGCTGCACGTCGTGCGCGAAATCGAAGTGCAAACCCATACGGGACCAGAGCATTTGTTGCCGATTCCGCCTCCAAGCAAACGCCGTTGGTTCGGTTTGCGCAAAGCCCTGCCGGTCAAGCCAGTAGAAAACTGGCCCGATGCCCCGGCGGAACTTTCGACGCTGCAATGGCGCACGCGGCGTCTTGTGACCAAGCGCTATCTAACAGTAACTGCGTCGCTATCGCTAGGGGTCTTGGCGATTTCAGCGCTGTTCTTTTTTCTCTTTCCGCGTTTGGGGATGGGGTTTTTCTTCGCCCGCACCCGCGGTGTGCAGTCCGTGACCGGCTTTGGCACCGATGCGGAGCTCGGGCATTTCGGCCAGATCAAGACATCAGCAGAAGTCGTCGCGCGCGTCACATTTCCGGCTGAACCTGAGCGTTTGCAGCAATCGATCCGCTTGCGCGGCATCAGTTTTGACAAATTCGCCGGCAGCGGTTGGACCCGTTCCACAGAAGCAGTGTGGGATTTGCGCCCTGAATTCGGCAAGTACCGCGTGGCGACCACCCCAGCGCCGCAGGACGCCAGCGATCGGGTGTGGCGCGCGGAAATTTATTTGGAACCGTTGGGCCTAAAAACCCACGTCCTCTTCGCGCCACCGCAGACGATGATTGTGGAATTACTAGATATTCGATTCGATTACCTGCGGGGTTGGCGGCGGCGGGTGTCGTTGACGCCATCGGGCGATCTGTCGTTCAAGGCCGATCGTACGGCGCGTTCAGCCGATACCGCAATGCACTATGCAGTCGAGGTCATTGAACCGACGAATGTTGTGCAGCACCAACAACTTCAACGCGCTGACGATGGCAAGCTGCCTGACAAGATAAGCAAGCGCTGGCTCGACTTGCCCAACAACCTCGACCCGCGTATTGGGGTGCTGGCCAAGAAGTTGGCGCTGGGCAAAACCAATCGTTTGGACCAAGTCTTGGCGCTAGAACGCGGTTTGCGCACGGGTTGGACCTACTCGCTTGCGGGCGATCAAGACGCCACTTTGCCGTTGGAGGACTTTCTCTTCGGCAAAAAACGCGGTCATTGCGAATACTTTGCTACTTCGATGGCCCTGATGCTGCGCAGTCTGGGCCAAGCGGCGCGCGTCGTTCACGGTTACGTCGGCGGCGTGTACAACCCGTACGGTCAGTACCGCATGATTCGCCAAGGCGATGCCCACAGCTGGGTTGAGGTGTATTTTCCAGAACTTGGCTGGCAAACATTTGACCCGACGCCGACATCGGGGCAACTCGCGCCGGCCGATGAAAGTGTCGCGACCATGGCGCGGCAGTTGATCGATAGCGCAAGTCTTTTGTGGTATCAATGGGTTGTTGAGTACGATCTGGAACGCCAGTTGGAAATGCTCAAATCGCTGAGCACGGCTTTGTCCAATCTGCGCACACCCGCAAAAATGATCAATCTGTCCACGCAATCGGGCAGTGAGGAGCCCGACGCTGCGACCACCAGCCGTAATATCCCATGGCCGTTGATTATTTCGGCTTTGGTAGTGGCGCTGCTCGCCGGTTTGTGGTGGCGTCGGCAGCAATTGCGCGCAAGCGGCCCGCGGCTAGAACCCGTGTTGGCGCGTGCGGTGGCGCAATTGCGAAAACCCCTGCAACGGCTGGGGATTGTCCAACGTCAAGCGGAAACTTGGGCGGGCCTCGCCCAGCGCATCAGCCACCTCGACCCCGGCGCGGGCGCACTTTTGCGCGAATTTGCCAATGCTTACGATGTAGCGCGCTACGCCCCCGCGCCGGATGCATCCGCGATCGCGCAGGCGGCCCAAGCCGCGACGCGCGCGACGGTGTACCTGCGGACAACAAAAAAAACCGCGCAGATTCAGTAAAGTGCAGACCGCGTGCGCCAACCATCTTGCGCTTCGGCGCGGCAAGCGCAATCATGCAAGGCGGTAGCGCGGCCTTAGCGCACCGCCGCAGGTGAGCCATGAACCGACTGAATCAATTGATCCGTTGCGCGATTTTGGGCGTCCTTATCGCCAGTATTTCTGTTGGACCGCCCAGTATTTCAACGGCTTTTGCCGCAAAGCCGGCCAAGACGTCCACCGGAAAATCGGACAAGGCGACCATTGTCGTTTCGTCATCGACGCGCGGTGCCAAAGTTTATCTAAATGATCAGGAAGTTGGCGAGGTTCCCCTGCCTGGTCCGCTGGAAGTCAAGCCGGGACAAACCTATACGGTTCGCGTGCAAAAACGCGGCTATGCACCGTTTGTCGATACCGTTTTGGCCGGCGCCGGTCAGGAGTCGGAGGTCGAAGCCGACCTGGTCCCGACGGGCGGAATTGTCAAAATCAGTTGTAATATTCAGCGATCGCAGGTGTTGCTCAACGGCAAGCCGCTGGGACGCACGCCGTTTGATGGCGACATTGCACCGGGCACTCACCAGTTGATTGTCGTTTCCACGGGTTACCTGCAAGACAAGCGTCAGATCGAAGTCAAAGCCGGCGAGGTCATGTCCATCGAGATTGCCCTGCAACCAGTGCCAGAACCCCTTGTTCAGGATGACAAATCTCTGTTTGGGCGCTGGTGGTTTTGGGGCGGTATCGGCGCGGTCGTGATTGGCGGTGTCGCCGCAGGCGTGTTGGCCAATCAGGTCAAGAAAGTCGACGCGCCGCCGGCCGATCATGTGCTGATCCTGCCGTAGCCGCCGCATTCCGCCGCGATCACGCGCCCATCACACCGCGATCACACCGCGATCACACCGCGATCACACTAGACGCAGGCCGCACAGTGCGCTCAACATGCACGCGCACCACGCGCGTTTCATCGGCGTTGAGCACACGCAGCGTGAGATCGCGCGCCTGCAGTTCCTCACCCACCTGCGGTACGTGGCCTAATTGATCGATCACGAGGCCGCCGACGGTGGCGTACTGCGGATTTTCCGGCAGTTCAAAGCCGAATTTGTCCGCAAAATCGCGGATTTCGACGCTGGCGTCGACGGTCCAACTGCCTTCTGAGACTTCGACCATCGGCGCTTCTTTTTCATCGGATTCGTCGTAAATCTCACCGACCAATTCCTCCAGCACATCCTCCATCGTCACGACGCCCGCCGTGCCACCGTGTTCATCCACCACGACCGACATATGCACCGAATGCTGACGAAATTCCTTGAGCAACTCAGAAGCCTTCTTGTTTTCAGGCACATAACGCGCTTCGCGCAAGTGCTCGCGTAGCACAAAGGGCTTGTCGTCAAAGCGCAAAACGTGATCGATCAAATCCTTGGCATAAAACACCCCGATGATCTTATCCACAGTCTTTTCATACACCGGATAGCGCGACCAGCGGCTGCGCGTCACTTCGACCGCGATGGCTTCGTAGGGCGTTTCGACTTCAAAGGCGTCGATCTGCGTGCGCGGCGTCATGATCTGACGCACAGGCAACTCCGTTAGATCAAAGACACTTTGCAACATGTCGCCCTGCACTTCGTCAATCGAGCCCGATTCACTGCCGATGCGCACCATGTCTTCGATCTGTTCTTCTGTGACTTGAAAGCCCGACGGGGCGTTGGGGCCGCCCAGCCAACGGACAATGTGCAGGGCACTCCAAGTCGTAGCCGCGGTAAGCCAGCGCGTCGCCAAATGAAACGCCCAAACGACGTGCATGAGGCCCAAAAACCATTCGGGGTGATTTTTGGCCAGCGTCTTGGGCGCTATCTCGCCGCCGATCAGGATGACGAGCGTCAAAACGCCAATCGCCAGCGCGAGTACGCCATCGAGCCAAGACGCCGGCAGCCCGTTGCGGTGCGCCAATTCAAGCGTTAGTGAAGTCGTGATGGATGAAGCCAGAATGTTCGCCAGCGTATTGCCGGCCAGCAGCGTTGTGAGCACAGCCGAGGGGTCGCGCTGCCACAATTCCAGCCACTTGCGCGGACCGCGGCCCTCGTCGAGCAAGCGACGCAGGCGCAACTCGCCCATACTGGTTATTGCTGTCTCGGTGC
>CAMDBH010000050.1 GCA_945889325.1 Klebsiella pneumoniae | reverse complement strand
GGGCACGGGCAGGGGGTGAGCGTGCCGCGCACGCGAGGGGGCTTACGGCCCCCTAAAATAAACGCTGTAAGTTTGACAAACAAGAACGAAGTTCGCAGTTTGTTAAACCAGTCGGGGCGACAGGATTTGAACCTGCGACTCCTAGACCCCCAGTCTAGTGCGCTACCAGGCTGCGCTACGCCCCGAATTACATAGGACTTTCAAGACACCGAGCCGCTACCGCGCACGGCGATAGCGAGCGCGGGAGGATAACAGTAGTGGGCGCGGATGACAAGCGATTTGTTGGCGAGCTTTGCGTGCGCCGCCGTTTCCCGTACCCTATTGCGCCGGAGGTTTCTGCATGCGCCGCACGGGCTGGAAATGGACAGTTTTTTTGTTGTTGTTTGCGTGTTCGACACCGGTCCCCGCGGGCAGCCCCGCGGCCGACAGCGGCACCCCTGATACCGCGGACACGAAATCGCCAGACAATGGCCCAGTTGAGACCAAAACGACTCCTGCGGACGCGAGCGCTGAAACGCAGGACGCGGCGCCTGACGCATCCGTCGACAGCAACGACTCCGCTGCGGATGCTGGACCGACGGATTGCAAAGCCAAAGGTTGCGCCGACAAGGCGGCCGTTTGCACCGACGATGGCACTTGCTGCCTGCCGCAGTGCGACGGCAAGTGCGGCGGCGTCGCCGACAATTGTGGCGGCACCTGCAAGACGGAGTGCGCGGGCGAGTGCACACCGCCAACAGCGCTTACGCCAACCCTTTATCGCGCTTGGAGCATTGGGCCGCTGGCTGGTTTGCCCGCCGGCACTGGCTGCGCGCTCGGTCTAGGCGGCAACAACGACGGCACGCATATCACTGATTTTTCAGACGCGCCGAACTACGCCCAAGGCAGTACCCATGCGTTTGCCTTTGAGACCGATGGCCTTATTGCCAAAGCGACCAGCTTCGGCTTGGTGGTGGGTGACGCCAGCGGTGCAGGTTGCGCCGTCGGGGCGTCGGGTTGCACGCTGAAAATTTGGCCATCTTCCTTTAATCCTAATGGGTTGCCTGGTATTTGTCCGCCGCGCACGTTGCTTGAAGTCGACCCGCAAGCGAGCGTGCCGACATTTCGGTTGCCGGCAAAAGTCGATGTACCTTCTTATGTTCCGCTGTTTATGTTCGCTGGACCAGTCGAACAGCTTGCGCCGTGGGTGCGGGTCAGCAAGGTGCGGGCGCTGCCCGTTACGACGCCGCAAGCTGGCGGTGGCGTGTTTTGTGGTGTGGTCAGGCGCACGGATTTAGAAAGTGCAATCGCCAAGTTGAGTGCCACGCAGGCCACCGCGCCCAACGTGTCGCAGCTCAAAGCTTGGTGGCTCGATCACGATCCGACGATCGACACCGACGGCAACGACGAACCCGACGCGTGGCCATTTGCGTTTACCTTGGGCGTTTCGCCCGCGGGTCCGCAGTCGACGTTGGCCAAGTAGCTTCAAATTCCGCTATTTGGCTAAGTTCAGCAGTTCGCTCAGATCGGGCATCAGCAAGATTTCCACGCGGCGGTTCTTTTGTTTGCCGTCGTCGCCGTCGTTGCTGGCAACGGGCAGGTAAGGCCCATAACCTCCCGCGCTTAGGTGATTGGGATCGAGGCCGTCGCCGACAAGCTCCTCCACAACCGCGATCGAACGCGCGACCGACAAGCGCCAATTAATTGCCGCCGGACCGGTATTGTCCGTGTGGCCGGCGATCTGAAAGCGTCGGTCGGCCAATTCCTTCAAAGCTGCCGCGAGTTCTGCGAGCACCGGCTTGGCCGCGGCCTTGATGTCGCTTTTTCCGGTGTCGAACAAGATGTCACTGGACACTTCGATCACCAAAAAGCCGTTGGCGATCTTGACGCGCAATTTGCCGCCGTCGACCAGCTTTTGCAGGCGTTGCCGCACTTGAGCGATGCCCGCTTCAACCTTGTTTAAGCGATCTTGCAGGGTTTTCAGTTCACCCGCCAGATGATCGCGCTCGGCCTTGAGTCCGCGCCGGTCGACCTCCATTTTGTCTTTGTCGATTTGGCAGGTCGCCAGATCGCGCGCCGCGGAGCCGCCACGGGTGGTGCATTGGTCAAGTGCCTTTTTGATGCTGGCCAGTTCGTCCGCAGCCAATTCTTTTTGCCGGGTGCAGGTTTGCAAGCCATCGACGGCGGTCTTGAGCTTGCCGCTGCAAAATTGCAAATCGGCGTCTTGGGCCTTTTTCTGCGCCTCCAGCCAGTCCTGCTGCTGGCGCATCCCGGCCAGATCACGGTCGTAAGCTTCCTGCGAAACCATTGCACATCCAACAAATTGGAGCACGACGACCACGCCGATCGCGGGCAAAGCCCGCAACAACATTGGGTTCATTTGGATCTCCTTGAAATTCTGCAGCTGCCTGAGCGCATATCGCCGATCGCAAAACCGACGCGCGATCGTCCGCTACTATAACTCGCGCGAGCGAAGCAGCGAAAAAATCACCAAAGTGCCGGTGCCGAGCGCAAAAAGCGCAATTAAAATAGCGTACCACCACAGAGGCGACCACGGCGGTCCGGCAAGCGCTTGCGGCAAAACCAGACTAAACAGGGTCCACGCCACGGCACTGCCTAGGCCGACCAGAACGCGGTTGACGCTGCGTTCGCTGCGCGCAGCGCGCTCATCGGCACCTAGATCGCGCACATTCAAGCGCAATTCACCTGCCTTGACGCGGCGCAACACCGCGCGCACTTCGCCCGGCAGCACGCGCAAAAGGCCCATATAGTCGTGCATCACGCGGTACAGCCGCCGCGAGTACGTTTTGGGATCGAGCACGCGCTTGACGTAAAGTTGAACCAAATACGGCCGTGCTGCTTCCAAGGGATTGAAATCCGGATGGACTTCTTGAGCTATGCCCTCCATGGTCGAGATCGCTTTGCCGATCAGAATCAATTCGACAGGCAGACGGACCTGGTAGCGCACAATGGCTTCAAATACTTCACCGATGAACATGCCGATATCGAGCTGCGCCAGCGTCTGTCCGTTGTAACGCTGTAAAATTTCAGAGACTTCGCCTTGCATCGCCCGCACGTTGACGGTGTCATCGACCAGACCGAGATCGATGAACTGCGTGACCAACATTTCCGGGTCATTGAGCAGCAACGCCACCAAAAAGCTGAGCAATTCATCAATCGTGTCGCGGTCGACGGACCCCATCATGCCAAAATCGATAAGCGCGATTTTGGAATCGGCCATCACGAAGAAGTTGCCTGGATGCGGATCGCCGTGGAAAAAGCCGTATTCGAAAATGGACTTCATAAACAGCGAGGTACCGACTTCGGCGATGTGCTGCCCGGCCACGCCCCAAAGTTTGAGTTGTTCGGCGTCGGTTACCTTGCAGCCGTCGATAAATTCCATGGTAATCAGGCGTTTAGATGAATACTCCGGATACGTGATCGGCAGGTGCAGCCACGGATTGTCAGCAGTCAGGCGTCGATACCGCTCGATGTTATTGATCTCATTTGTAAAATCTGTTTCTCGCCTCAGGTTGCGCGCGAATTCCTCGATCGCGGCCACAGGGCGAAACGGCGCGGTTTCCGGCACCCGCTGTTCCAGAGCCGACGCCACCATCAACAGCAAGTCCAAGTCTGTATGGATGATTTTGTCGAGGTTGGGTCGTTGTACCTTGACCACCACCCGCTCGCCGGTCCTAAGTGTCGCGCGGTGAACTTGGGCGATGGATGCGGCGGCGATCGGGACGGGATCAAAATCGCTGAACACAACCTCGATTGGCCGACCGAGATCTTGCAAAACGGTCGCACGCACATGCTCAAAATCAAAAGATGAAACGTTGTCTTGCAGTTTGCGCAGTTCGTAAATCAGCGACATCGGGATCAAGTCGGGTCGCGTCGCCGCGACTTGCCCCAATTTGATAAACGTCGGTCCTAGCCCTTCGCAAACCAGCCGAACGCGGTGCTCCCACGTCAAATTCGCCATCTTTTCGGCGTCTTCGTCGTCGATCGACGGTGCGCGTGCAAGCAGGCCCGCGTAGCGATCCAAGCCTGCGCGCACAAGCACATGGCCAAAACCATGGCGCACCGCCACCGCGGTAACCTGACGCAACCTTCCGAGGTTACGCGCATATTGCGGCAGGCGCAGCAATTGACCGATCGCACTCATCTCAAGTGTTTTCCTCCGGCGTGGTCGCGTTCGCCGCAGCGGCAGTAGCGGGTACTTTGACAGCAGCGGCGGCGCGCTTGGCGTCCAACATTGCCGCCAAGTCCTGCGCGTGTGCAGCAGCAGATTCTGCTGAAGATTTGGCAGCTTGTAGCGCTAGGTCACGCAACACCTCGCTGACCCCACCCCAACTCGCACTGGCCCCCCCCCCCTTTGCCGCGTCTTTGAGTTGCGGCAAAATCGCTAATACTTCGCGAATCGTCCCCATGGCCAGTTCGGAGTAGGGCGCACCTTCCTCGCGGACTTTTTCAAGGTAAACTCTTGTTTCTGCGCGCAATTTTGCAAGTTCGTCGGGGGGCAGCGCCCCGACAAGGGCAATGCGGTCAAACAGCGCCTCAGCCGACCCATCGAGCATGAAGCGCGCGACAACGGAGGCAAAGCCGCGCTCAAACACCTGACGTATCACGCGGTTGCCTCACTTTGATGCAGTGCAATCTTTACAGGCTGCAGCGCTTGACGCGCCACAGTTTGTTGTTGTTCTCATCCTGATAGACGGCGCAAGGCGTCGGCATATCGCGGGTTTTGTTCTTGAAGAAGTAGTCAATCCCGACGTTGCCCTGCATGGCTTTGAAGTCAACCAAGGTAAAACAGCCCTGATCGTCGAGGTAATTGTTGATTTGCACGCGCATGCGTTTCCAGTTGCCCTCGTGCCAACCGCGCAGGGCGTTGGTGCTGCGCTCTGAACTGTGCAGGACTTTTTGCAAGCGATCCCAGCCCTTGTCATCGTCTTTTTCCGACGCGGCCTTGACGGTCTCCATCAGAACCCATTCCGCCGTTTCTGGTTCAGGTTCACAGACTTTAATGCCGACCAGTTTCATGCGCGCCTTGTCAGCTGCCTCGCAACTCGGCAAAAACAATCCGGCAAGCAATGCCAAAACGGGCCAGATCGACGATTTCAAAGCGCAGCGCATAAGGGACCTCGGCAAGCAATAGGGCAGCGCGCGGCAGTGTCGCGCGGGCCAAGGCTAACTGTTTTGCGCGTTTGTGTCGAGAACTCAAGCCATGTCTCAAGGGTTGCCCATCGGGGCGATAGCGAGTACACTCATCGCCCGTCGCGCGGACGAACTCGATCCGGAAATTCGCCCGCGACATTGATAATTTTCAGGAGTTGCATGAGTACCCATCGCCTTGCGCGCAAAGATACCCTGCCGGCCGTCGGCCGCGAAGTAGACGCCCATTGTTCCAAGTGCAAACGCGTCGAATTGCACCGGGTTGCAGCGATGATCGGCAATGAAGTTGCCCGCGTTGAGTGCAAAATCTGCCACAGTGAGCACAAGTACAAATCCGGCAAAGAAGTTGAAGAAAAAGCCAAAGAAAAAGCGCTTGCCGGCCCTCGGCGCAGCACAAAAGCCGCCACGCCGCCGCCGGATCCAAACCGCGGTGCCAAGCAACTTTTTCAGCGGGCGATGGCTGATCGCGATCGCGGCGTGGCCATCTCTTACAACGCGAGCTTGGGTGCCAAACTCGGTTTGTTGGTCGATCACAAGACCTTCGGCTACGGCATTGTCGATGCCGTTTTTGAAGGAAAATCGCGAATTCTGTTCGAAAATGGTTACAAGATGTTGGTGACGGGCCGCACGGCCGGTTAGGTTGTCGCCGCGGCTGCGACCGCGCTCGAAAATCGGGCGGATTTTTGCACGAGGCGCCGTGGACCCTCGCTCCCGCAAAGCCGTCTCCGCTGCCGTCGGCGCCGCTATCTGCCTGTGCTTGCTTTGGTTGCCGCAGCGACCGCCGGTCGTACCGCAAGCGCCAATATCCGCAAATGACTTGGGCATTTTGCTGCAGTTGGCGCAAACCCAATTTGTCGACGCGCCCAATGCGACACTGGCCAAATACGCAGCTTGCGTGGCCAGGATCGTGCCGCGCGATCGCGCGACGCCGGATCAACAGACGTCGCCCAACTATGCGTTCGCCCTGACCAACCAGTTGGACGATCCGCGGTGCCACGCGTGGTTCGACACCTTGGCCGCCGAAATACGCTTGCGCGATCGCTGGCTTGAACCGGTTCGCCCAGGCGGCGAATTGCCTGCCCGAACGCCATGGCAAAGCGCATTTCTCGCCCTTGCGGCAACGCTGATGGGCGCCGTCGCTGCGCTCGCGCTTTGGCTGATCGCGGAATTGCCAAGCCCGTTGCGGCGACAGTTCTGTGCGATTTTTCTCGGCGCTTTCGCACTGCGCGCCCTGGTCCCGCATCGGCTGGTCAGCGTTTATTTTGGCTACGAGTATTTCGCTCAGGCCGTGTATTTGGACAGTTTGCCGCGCTATGGCCCCGCAAGTACGGCGCTTTGGGGCCAGTTGCTGGGGACGGTGTTGCGCGATCACGCGTGGATTTTGTGGCTCCAGGCCTGCATGGGCGCATTGACCGTGGCATTTTGGAGCATCTGGCTGACGCTGGCGCGCCAATCTCAGCGCGCGGGTTGGTTGTTTGGGCTGATTTTTGCCGCGTCTCCTGTGATCTTGCGCGACCATGTCAGTGAATCGCTCCATGTCGGCGCGCTGTTGGCGCTGGCCGTCGCCTGCGTGGCTGGGCTGCGTCAACAGGTCTGGCTGGCGGCGCTGTCGTTGGCTCTGTCGGGGCTTTTTCGCTTTGATGTCACGATTTTAGCGCTGCTGACTTGGTTGCTGTTGGCTTACATTGCCCGCACGCCAGTGCGGAATTGGCGCGCGCCCGCAATGGTGTTTGGTGCAATCACGGCATGGGTAATCCACGCGGCTTGGTTGCGAATGCTCGACGACAGCACGGCGGGAAATTTGGAGCAACTGCCCGTTTTGCTGCGACATTTGCCCGAATTGCTCGTGAAACAGAACGCGCTGCTGCGGGCCGACTGGGTGCCGATCGGGCTGTGGCTGTCGGCGCTTATTTGGCTGGCGCTTGGCAAAGCCCGTGAAACTATTACGCACCGCTGGTTGCTTCTGGTGCCGCTGGCCGTGCTGTGGCTGCTGCCCTACTACGCCGATTTCAATCCAACTTCGCTGCCGCGCCTGCAAATGCCGGCGATCACTTGCTTTATGTTGTGTGCCGCAGCACTGATGGATCAATTGGGGCAAATGCCGCGCGGCAACGTCTGGCTATCGGCGTGTTTGATCGCTTGGCTGGTGAGTGCAACGCCAACCTTGTCGACGAGCTTTCGCCTTACAAACGCGCACATCGAAGATGATCTGCTGCGCGAAGCACGCGCCAGCTTGCCAAAGGACGCCGCGTTCGTGCTGGTCACACGCACCTACGCCGAAACACCCTCCGCAGATTTGCATTTACACTTGCCCACTTATTTGTTTGGACTGCCGGGCGGCAACGGATTGGTGGTCAGCGCTAGTGCCTACCTAGCGGCGCGCGATCGCGGGCAACACCCTTTGTTGCCAACGTATTTCTTGCGCAGCGTCCGCTGCTACGCGTCCACCAAAGGCCAAGTGCACACGCAGGAACACGCGGCGTGCACGCGCTTGGCTGCACTGAAAGGGACAACGACAATCTTTGAGCGCGACCAAGCCAATTTCGGCGATGAAGCGACTTTCGATTATTACGGCAATGTAAAGCAGCTGCGGGTTGGCCTTTACAAATTACCTTAGATTCGACCTCGCCGTTGATCGCTTCTGCGTTTTGTTTGAAACGCTGGCAAACCGTTGTATGCTGCTGCGGCGGGAGTCCAAAGGGGTTCCCAGACCTCCCCAAGCCTCTTCAATTGTAGCCTACCTTTGTGAATTTTGAGCCGTGTTTGCAGATCAAAAAAACCGAGCGGGTCCCCGGCAAGCGCCGCGTATCCCGGATCCAAACACTTCAAACCGGTTTGTGTAAGGAAAAATGGGCGAGCTTGATCCGCGATTCATTTCGTACGGCATTTTTGCTGTTGTGCTGATTGTCGGCGTTTTTGCCGTGCGGCGAATGATTCGCGGTTTTCAGGAAAAGTCCGCTTCCGCACCGCAACAAGCCGTCGCCGAAGCCCTCAAAGAGGGCAACTACCTCAAAGCAGGGCGGACAGCCCTCGATCAAGGGGATTGGCAGTCGGCGGCCAAGCATTTTCTAAGGGCGGACCGGCCCTTGGATGCGGCGCGCGCCTATCGCAAAGGCGAACAGTGGAGCCGCGCCGCTGAAATGTTTGAAGAACTGCACGATTACGTCAGCGCAGCGCAGTGCTTTCAGAAGGTCGGCAACGACAATGCGCGCCTGCGGGTGTTGGCGGCGGCGGAAGATTGGGCGACCTGCGCAGAAATCGCTGAAAAAACGGGCAATTTGACCGGCGCCGCTGAATTCGCCCTCAAACTTGGTTGGCACGTTTACGCCATCGCGGCGTTGACGCGCGCTGGCGAGTTGACGCGCGCGACAGAAGTGAACGCGGAAAAGCACGAAAAATCGGGAGACTGGAAGGAAGCGGCCGCGCTGTGGATGAAGGCGGAGTCCTGGGAACGCGCTTTGGCAGCCGCAACGCAGTGCAAAGATGAGACAACCGCTGCCAAGGCCCTAGTTCAGCTGGGAAATCTCGAATTGGCCGCGGACAAGTTCAGCGGGGTGAACAATTTTGGAGAAGCCGCGCAACTCTATGAACAGTTGGGACAATTTCGCAAAGCGGCCATGCAATACCAGCGAGCCGGCAACACAGAGAAAGCATTGAGTTGCTTGATGGCGCAGGGCGACAAGGCCGCAGTTTTCAAGATGCGGGTGGCGCTCGGGCAAACCGATGAGGCGTTGCGGGTCGGCCGCGGCTTGAGCGCGACGGACGGATCGTACGTGGAAATCAGCAATCTTACCGCAGATCTGCACGCGTCTCGCAACGACTTGACCGCTGCCGTCGCCACGATGCTGCAGTTGTTGGACGCGCCGCTGGAGCGAGCTGCACTGATTCAAAGTGCAGCAAAGACCTTGCAATGGCTTGTAACGCTTAAGGATGGTGTGCGTGCCCGCCAAGTCTGGCAAAAGATTTCTCCGCTTCTGGGCAGTGGCAGCGATCAGCAAGAGAACACGGACCAAAAAGCGTGGGCCGAAGCGATGCGCAAACAAATCGCGGAATTGCCCATGCCGGCCGTGGACAAGGTGCCGACCATCGCCGGCCGACGTTTGCCGACGAGTCAAGTCGCGATGGGTGAAAGTACTCAGAATTATGACGGAAAAGGCGATCTACTCGACGAATCGACAAAGGATCAGATAGGTGGCAGGGGCCGCACCCCAGATGGTTGGCCGGCAGGTGTGCCAGTCGCCTTGGCCGATCGCTACGAGGGACTTGAACGCTTGGGTCAGGGCGGCAACGGCGTCGTTTTTCGCGCCAGCGACAAACTGCTCGGTCGTCAGGTCGTACTCAAGTTCATGATCGAAGGCACGATGCCGAGCGAAATCGCGCGCAAGTACTTCCTGCGCGAGGTCAAGTTGTCCGCCAGCCTGAACCATCCGAATATTGTGCACATTTACGACATGGGCAATACCGATGACGTGCTGTGGTACGCCATGGAATTCGTCGAAGGGGCCACGCTCACGTCGTTTTTGCAGAAGGTGCAGCCGATCCGCGACAACGTGTTTTTGATCTCCGTGGTTGAACAATTGTGCGCCGCCCTGGATCACGCCCATGGCGTCGGCATGGTTCACCGCGATATCAAACCCGATAATGTGCTCGTGGCCTCAGATGGGGCGATCAAATTGCTCGATTTTGGTCTGGCGCGGGTGCTCGATGACGGATTTGGCGAACAATCGGTGCTCGCGGGCACGCCATACTACATGGCGCCGGAGCAACTGGACGGGTCGACCGTCGATCACCGCGCCGACATTTACGCGCTGGGTGTCATTCTGTTTCGGCTTTTCACCGGTCGTTTGCCGTTTGTGGATGGCAATGTGTTTGTCAGCCACGCGGTTGAAGCTGTGCCAGATCCGCGCAAGTACAACCCAGAAATGCCGACGACGGCGGTGGACATCATCATGAAGTGCATGGCCAAGCGGCCCGGCGATCGCTACGCAAACTGTAGGCAAATCGCGTTAGACGTGCGTGGCGCGTTGTTTGGCCCGATCGTCGAAAGCAAATAATAAATGTTTACTGGCACCTAACTATCGGTCGGCTCTCGATGGTTGAATGTGTGAAGATTTGTAAAGGCGGCGTTTGACCGGTCAACCTAAGCGCGCGAGGTAGAACCGGCCTGCACCAGCAAAGCCTGCAGCGCCAACCGCGGATTCGGGTTGGTAATGAGGCGCCCTTCCAGCTTTTCGCACTGATCGATCGCTGCCATAATCCGCGGCAAATCCAAGCGTTCCGTCAGCGCTCGCAGTTCGACGGCGTAGCGGGCGTGCGGCAAGTCGTCCATTTCTACGCCCGAAGCGAACAACACGGCATCGCGCATCGCTGCACGCAAAACGTCCAAGATCCACGGTAGATCCGCCCGCACAATGTCATGGCGCTTGCCAGGTGCGGCCGACTCGCTTTCGCCGTCCGCCTCGTTTGCCGCGTCGCCTTTTTTGAGTTGGGCCATTTTCTTGCCGAGCATATCGACAAAAATGGCCGCGTCCACGGCCGGCTGCCGTCCCAAGCCAAAGGTGAACCGCACGATATAGTCAACAATTTCCATGCGCCGCGCGTCGCCAAATTGCCGCGCCAAGGTCATCGATCCTTCGGCCAAGGTGGCGGCCAATTTTGCGCTGTCGCTGTCCAGCCCTTCAGCAACCAAAAGCGTCGTCAAGTCCGGCGCGCTGAGTTCGGCAAATCGAAGTACCTGACATCGCGAGCGAATTGTCTCGAGCAACAGCTGAGGCTTGCCGCTGACCAGCACAAATACCGTGCGAGAACTGGGTTCTTCGAGCGTTTTCAGCAAAGCATTGGCGGCTTCTTCTGTAAGTGTTTCAGCATCTTCCAGAATCAAACCCTTGATGCGCCCAAGCACTGGGTCGTAATGCAGCCGTGACAACGCCCCGCGGATCATGTCAATTTTGATCGTGGCGCCCTGTTTGCTTATTTCTGCAATGTCGGGATGTTCACCGCGGGCATAGGCCAAACAGGAGCGACAAGCGCCGCAAGCGGCCAAATTGTCGGCATCGGCGCCGACGCAAGCCAACCGCGCGAGAAAAGCTTGTGCAATCGTGTGCTTACCGACTCCGCTTGGACCCGTGAACAAATACGCGTGACCGGGCTCGCCGCGCGAAATCATGCGCTTCAGGGCGGCGATTTGCGCGCGATGGCCGTGAATTTGTTGTAGTTGTTGCAAAATCATCGTTGTCTTGACCCTCGACGTGACGCGCCCAAGCCGCTAGCCTAACGCGTCCCTTGGCGGCGAGCAAAGTGCAGCCGATGCGGTTGCCGATTTGGCTATAGATCGCGCATTATCCGCTTACGAGGTCTGCGGGACGGATTTCGCGAGGGTCGATGATTCACGATCGCCGGGATAAGCCGCGTTTTCCGATTTTGCTGACCACGTACGGCATGGTCCGCGACAAACGTTTTGACGTGGTTTGCCTGAACAGCGGCCCTGGCGGCGGTTTTTTTGCCTGCAAATCGCAGCCAAACATCAATGAAATCGCGATATTCTACCTGCAGTCGCCTATCGCCGGCGGCGCCAGCGTGCTGGCGCGGGCGCGGGTGGTGCGCACGGTGCCGCGGGGCTCTGGCGGTCAACCCGGCTTTGCCGCGCAGTGGCAGCACGTCGGCAGTGAAGGCGGTGCTGACGCGTTGGCTGTCGTGTTGCGCGATGTGTTGTTCGTTGCCGACGCTGCAGTCGATCGCG
The DNA here is from genome assembly GCA_945889325.1 of Klebsiella pneumoniae. Classification (GTDB taxonomy): domain Bacteria; phylum Myxococcota_A; class UBA9042; order UBA9042; family UBA9042; genus CAMDBH01. The sequence continues at coordinate 11,352 of CAMDBH010000050.1, read as the reverse complement.
ATGCCGATGGATCTGCCCACTTTACCTGCAACGGCTACAACCGACCCAGACCGATCGATGAGGCCATGCACAGCGAAGCGACGGTCTACATCGCGCCTGCCTCGCCCATCGCCGCGGAGACTCGCATCTCAGGCGCTGCCAAAGTTGCTGTCGAAGCACCTGTGATCGCAGCTGAATATTCAGACATCCAGGTGCATCCACCGCAGGACAGCCAAGATCCGTTTGCGTTCGCTAACTTTGCAGTTGAGCGCAGCCCAGTAGCCGCAGCGGCGCCAGAACCGGCGACCGAGGAAATCAAAGCGCCAGCGCCTGCCGCAAAAGATTTGGGCACCAAAACCCGAAGTCGGCCAACGCCGGCCGTTGCGCCAGCGCCAGAACCGACAGCAGCGCCACGTCGCGTATTTGCGGCGTCGGCGACTGAGGCGCCGGCGGCGACACCGGCACCTTCTTGGTCGTTTGGCGATGAGGCCGAGGCCGGCGCGGCGCCCGACTACGCCGAACCGACTGCTGCGCCCGCGGTCGCGCCGGTTGCTGCGCCCATCGCCAAATCGCCAAGCAACGCCCCACGCGCGGCGGCAAAACAACCAACGCCGCCCGTGCCCGAAGCGCCTTTGGAAGAAACAAAAAAGGTTGCCATCGGGCCGGCGGAGTCAACCGCGCGCGCAGCGCCAAAGAAGGCGCCCAATGGCAAGCCGCCGCCGACAGAACCTACAGAATTGATTCCATACCGCCCTGTGCGACGCGCTGCCGCGACACCGGCCGCAGAAACGATTGGCGCCAACCGCGCGGGCGTGAAAGTCGCGAATTTGGCGGACCTAGACGTTGTAAACGCAGATTCAGCGCCGGTTGCCGCGCTGCGCAGGCCCGAGGCGGCCGCGCCTGCGGCTAACCGCGGTGGCGTTTCCTTTGCCGCGGCGCCTCGGCCTGCAGCGGCGCCGACTCAAGCTCCTGCACGGGTTCAATCGACAGGCGCGCCCACGGAAGGCCATAGAATTACAAGAAATTCTGTCATGCGGCGCCTCAGCCAATCGTGGACGCCTGCCCGAGATTCGGGCTTGCTACACAGCGCGCCAGTCGGTCAGCGCCCACGCGAAAGTCAGCAAGTTCAAGGTGTCAACGCATTGGACGATCACGGTCCGCTGCAAGAGCGGCCGACGTTGCCGATGCAGACGATGCAGTTGAACGACGCTCGCTCTCAAGTGCCTGATTTATTTGTCGAGCCACAATCGGTTGGGCAGCGGCGCGCGGGTCGAACGACAGTGCCGCCGCAAAACGAACGCCACGAGTCGACCAATCCCGGCTATGCCGAGACGTTTCCCGCGCGTGCCGCTGCACCCGTTGCGCAGGCTCAGCAACAAAATCCATACACATCTGATGGTTATAGCAGCTCGGGTCCAGCGACCGATCTCGGTTTTGTGGGTGAAGAAAGTGCGCAGCCGACGCCCACGCCCATGCCGCCGGCCCGACGCGTGCCGCTGACGGCCATTCCAAACTTTGCCGTGCCGCAAATGAACGCAGCGGCCCCGACACCGGCGCGAGCGGTGGCGCAAGTTCGCCAAGAATTTGAGATGGAACCGTTCATTTATGACAAGCCCAGACCGCGGTCGCAGGCGTTTGCCAGTTCCTCCCACGGGCGTTCGCCGAGCGAGCACAACGTGATTGTCGACGCAGGCGTGCAAGAGCAAATCCCGATTAATGAAAGCACGATCGCTTACACGCGAGCCAGTCAGCCCATGCCCGGGCGGCCCATCGGTCGACAAACCGGAACGCCGGAGTGGCCCGTCGGCATTCCGACTGGATTGGCCGAGCGATACGGCAATCTGACCCACGTCGGCACGGGTGGTCACGGCGTGGTGTACAAGGCCGCGGACTTGCACCTTGGTCGCACGGTAGTCCTTAAATTCATGGCGCAAAGTGCGATGTCGACGGAAATGGCGCGCAAGTACTTTCTGCGCGAGGTCAAAACCGCATCGATCTTGAATCACTCGAACATCGTTCATATTTACGACATCGGCAAGATCGACGACGTGCTGTATTACTCGATGGAATTCGTCGATGGCCAGCCGTTGAGCGTGTATTTGCCGGCGGCGGCGCCGATCACCGATTTTCCTTTTGTTTTGTCGATGCTCAACCAAATCTGCGATGCGCTCGACCATGCCCATTCGCAAAACATTTTGCACCGCGACGTCAAGCCGGACAACGTGCTGATCACGCAAGAAGGCGTGGCCAAACTTTTCGATTTTGGCTTGGCCCGCGCCGCCGACGAGGGATTCGGAGAACAGTCCGTGCTCATCGGTACGCCGCATTACATGGCGCCCGAGCAGCTGATGGGCGGTCGCATCGATCACCGGGCTGATCTTTATGCGTTAGGTGTTCTGCTGTTCCGCGTGCTGACTGGTTCGCTGCCCTACGCGACTGGCAATGTTTTCGCCGCCCACGCCGTAGCGCCCATCCCCGATGCCCGCCAATTCAATCCGAATTTGCCCCCAGGCGTCGTGCCGGTGCTGCGCAAGTTGTTGGCGAAACGTCCCGACGAGCGCTACAACAACGGTCAGGAAATCGCCGCCGCTATGTACGATGCGCTTTACGGCTTTTAACTCCTGCTTGCTCCGTTGAAACTTTTTGTGTAGCTTGGCCTTGGACGCGCTTTTTGTGCGCCCGCTGTGAGGAGTTTTTATGCGTAAAATTGCCGCCCAAAGCCTGTCTGTCCTTGCCTTGAGCGTTGTGGCCAATTTGGCCTATGCAGACAAAGTTATTTGGAAATACGATAACTTAGCGGGCGACATGGAGGCCTTGGTCGAAGATTTCAAAAGTCACCCAGAATCGCTATACGCCCATCCCGGCTTTATCCAAGGCGAAGCTTTCGGTCAGGTTTACAAGCCTAAACCGGCCGACTATCCGGTCAAAATCCTCACGGTCGAACTGGTGATGGCGCAGCCAAACTCGCAGCTGACACCAAAAACCCTTGATATTACAATTGAAATCTGGAACGACGACTCACCGGGTCCCGCGCCAAAATCTTCAGCGCCGCTGTGGTCGATCAACAGCAAAGATTTCGCCAACGGCGGCTCGATCGGCGTCCCCGTTGTCGGCAACACCGCGATGATTTACCAATTTGACTGGTCAAAACCGGAAAACCATCCGCCGCCGATCACGTCTGGCAATATTTTCGTGATGATCCGCATCGACAATCCAGCGAAGGACTTGGCGACGTACTGGGGCAAGGACGAATGTTCGACGATCGAAATTCCCGGATTGGGCAGTTTTGGCTGTGGCTGCGAAGACTTGGCGGGCCTCACCGACAAAATCACCACCAACGGCGCCAATGTCATGCACATCATTTGGCCTTTGGGTCAATGCAAAGGCGCCAAGGCTTGGAAATTTGTCGAGCAATTGACCAACCAGTCCGGCTTCACCATGAAGGGCGATTTCATCTTGCGTCTAGGCGTCGACGGCGTGCCGGACGTACCACCTGACGTCGACTCAGGATCTGCGCCAGACAGTGGGACCGCCGACGCCGGCGGCGGCAAACCCGACGTCCCGGGCGACTCGGCACCGAGCGATCTCGGCCCCGCCGACGTCGTCAGCGGCGATCCGAGCATCGACTTGGTCACGCCCAACAGCGGCCCCGCCGACAAAGCCAGCAATATCGACATCGTAGGCAAAAACTTCCAAGTTGGCGCAACCGTCAAACTGGGCGCCACCGCCATCGCAGTCTCCAAGGTGACCCCGACGACGATCAGCGCGACCGTCGTTGGCATTGCTGCCGGCGCCTACGACGTCGTAGTCACCAATCCCGATGGGAAAGTCGCTTTCAAATCAGCAGCCTACACAGTCACAGCCACCGCAGTAACCGACGCGGGCCCAACGGACACCGGCCCAATCGGCAAATTGGCCGTAGTCGCCGTCGAACCGAACTGCGTCGCCACCAGCAAAACGACTGTCATTACAATCAGCGGCAGCGGCTTTACCCCCAACACGACTTTCAAACTCGGCAGCACGCAGTTGCTAGCTGTCGACGTCAGCGCATCTGGCAACAAAGCCACCGCCGTCGTCCCCGCTGGCATCGCAGCTGGCCAAGCCACCTTGATCGCCGAAATCCCCGGCGGCGGCAATACATTCCTCACCGCCCCCATGGTCGTCGGCAGTTGCGGCGCATCCGCCGCCCCCGCCGCCGCTCCCAGCGGCTGCGAAGCTGGCGCTCACGGCAACAGCGCGACTTTGCTGTTGTTTGGCGTAGGCATGCTGGCGCTAGCGGCGTCTCGCAGGCGTGCGGCTGCCGCGATGCGCGGGTAAATTTTGGCTATATTTCTGTGGTCTTGCGACGCTTGCCCCACAAATACTTGCCGACAAGCAGGGCCGCGACAATCAGAATAACGATCAAGATTCCGTGCTCAGCTTTGCGAGCTTTTTCAATGACTTGCTCGATCTGTTCGCCCCAGTACCACGAGGACAGCACCAACGCCGGAACGGAAAGCAGAGCGGCCAAGCCGTCGTAAAACAAGAACGTCCGAAAACGGATGCCGAGCGTGCCGCTGCTGAAAAACACCACAGAGCGCAGACCTGGGGTAAATCTCGCGGTAAATAGCACTTTGGGACCGTGGCTGGATAAGAATTCCTTTGTTTTTTCAAGGCGACCGCCGCCCAAAATTGCTCTGAACGGCCATTTGGTGACTAGGCGCGTGCCGAATTTCAGGCCCAACGTGAACATCGTGCCGTCGCCCACGAGCACGCCGAGCAGGCCGACAACCACCGCTGCAGCAACGTATTTTGCGCCATGTTGCGCCGGGGCTTTCAAGTAAGTCATGTAGCCGCAAAGCACTAGCGTGATGTCTTCCGGAATGGGCAGCCCGAAGCCGCAAAGCAACAGCACGCCAAGGCAGATCGCCCAAACGGTCAAGATATCCAACTGTTGAAAAAATGTGATAGCCTGATCAAAAAATTGCACGCGCGTTCCCCTCGTCTGTCATGGCTTGGCGACGTGCCTAAGTTTGATTTGCTTGGCCGCTCGCCGCGCCCATGTGCGCACAAAGCCCGGCTGCGACAGATTTAGCCAGGAACCGACTTTGGCCAAAAATTCGCCATCTTCTGGCGTGCCGACCGCACCGAGCAGTTCAATGGCGCAATCCAACATCTGCGGCGCTGGATATTCGCGTTGCATTTTGCGCAGGCGCGGCAAAAACGTCGCCGTGTCGCGGCGCTTCAGGCTTTCTGCGGCATTATTTCGCACATAACTATCTGGATCAACGAGGCATTCGAACAGAGCATCGAGCGTCTCCGCCGACGTGTGGGCGGCCATCGCCCGCGCGGCGCGCATCCGCACCGTCCATTGCTTGGCGCTGGCGCCTTCGAGCAACGCGTCGTGGGCACTTTCGCGATCAGGCCAATACTCAAGTGAGCCAACTGCTGAAGCTCGCACGCGTTCTACCGGATCGCGCGCCAAAATCAGCAGCGCTTCCAGCGCTTCATCGCCCAACCAACCGCCCAGCGCATCGGCGGTCAACTCGCGCAGCATTTCCTCATCGTTCGCAGCCAGTTGCAAGATTCGATCTTGCAGATCGGCCAACTCGTCGCGCTTTTGTTGCCAATCGTCTGGTCGCAGGTTGCTGACGGAATCTGTGCCCAACAATTGCGCCAAGCGCCTGAGACCTTTAGCACAAGTCTCCGCATCGTCCGAAGCGATTTCACGGCGAATCTGTCGGCTCATCCCTCTCTCCTGCGACCTTTGTTGGCCAAGCGCCGCGAATTGTTGCACGCTCAAGCGTTTGAATCATCTACCCAGTTGGAGTTTGTCATGGCCTACGATCTCGCCCCGCGTCATCCCGATGAAAGCCAAGTCCGTATGACGGAATTGATTTTGCCGCAGCACACCAATTCGGTCGGCACCTGTTTTGGCGGCGCGATTCTGTCGTGGATCGATATCGCCGCGGGCATTTGCGCCGGACGCCATGCGCGCAACACCGCGGTAACAGTGGCCTTTGATGACGTGCATTTCGCAGCGCCGATTCGCTTGGGTGACGTGGTCGAAATTGACGCGCGCATTACCTATGTCGGTAAAACATCGATGGAAATTCGCATTGAAGTTTGGCGCAGCCGCTACGATGGCGAACGCGAACACACCAACACCGCCTACGTCACGTTTGTGGCGATCGGCACCAACGGCAAACCGATGCCCGTGCCGCCGCTTTTGCTCGACAACGACGCCGACCTCAAGCGCAACGCCGACGGCGCGCTGCGGCGCAGCGAGAGGCTTGAGCGCGCCAAACGTCTGTAAGTTCAAGGCATTCCTTCGCGCAGGCTGCATTTGACCGCGTAGGGTTTGCCGTTGGGTTCGGCGGCGGGCACGCGAAATTTCCGCGGCGGCACTTTCGGGCACGGTTTGTCGTCGCAGGCCTTGTCCGGAAAGCGACATTCCAACGTATGCTCTGAACCCGGCAGATATTTCGCCGTCGCAATGCCGATTTCCGGCAGCTTGGCGCCGTCCACGTACATTTCAGCGTTGGTCGGATCGCTGCCGCAGCGCACGCGAATGGTCGGCAGCACCTCTTCAGGGTTGTTCTTCAACGACTTGTCGACAAATTTTTCGGCGATGCTTTTCTCGGCCGGTTTCTCTTTGGCGTGTTTGAAATCGCGCTTCAGTTCTGGCACCGGCAGCTTTTGCACTTCCGGCGTAACCTGCGCGAGTTGAACGGGTGTCGCCGCTGCAGGCAACTGTTGCGCCTGCGCCACTTTGATGAGCTTTTCGCGCAAACGTTCCGGCGGCATCGACAAATCCGCGATCGCCGCGGTGAGCGCCGATTCAGTGACGTTGAGAGGCGGCGCGTTTTCAGCGATCGGCGGCTCACTCATCGCCCACCAACTGCCGCCGCCCAACACGAACAGTCCCCCAGCAACCGCGCCGACTCGGGCCCACCTGCGTCGCCGTTGGCTGCGCGACGTCAAGTGAGTCAGCGCCTTTTTGGGTTCTTCCGCCTCCGGATCGATGACCAAAGCGCGGTTAAACGCGTCGATCGCCAGTGCCAATTGCTTCTGTTCGGCATAACGTCGCCCTTCAATCGTCAGCACTTGCACGAGCGTGGGTTTCAAGTCGAATTGGAAAACTTCAGGTGCCTTCAAGAACCGCTGCAAAAGTCCGCTGACGTCTGACATGCGAAAATGCTTCAAATACGCCGTCAACGCCGACTGCAGCGTTTCCATCGTCGCGTAACGGTCCGTCTTTTGCCGCGCCAAACACTGCGCGATAATCGCGTCAAACGCGCGATCGACCTGCGGATTGTGCTTGGACGGCTGATCGTACTTCCCTTCAAGAATCAAGCGAAATAGCGCGTGCGGATTGCCGGCGACAAACGGCAAACGCCGCGTGACCAAATGGTAAAGCACGGTGCCCAGGGCAAAAATATCGCAGCGGTGATCGATTTCGCCGCCTTCAATCTGCTCGGGCGCCATGTGCGCGGGCGACCCGACAATCGCACCGGTCGCGGTCATTTGCTCCATGTCCATGGCCGTCGCGATGCCAAAATCCATGAGCTTGATCTGGCCATCCCGCGATATCATTAAGTTGTCTGGCTTGATATCGCGGTGCACGATGCCCACGGCGTGGGCGTGGCCCAAAGCCGCAGCGACCGCATGGCCAATCAAAGCAGCCGCTTGCGGCAGAAATGGCCCGTGGGCGCTGACAAAGGCCGTCAATGTCTCACCGTGGACAAATTCAGTGATCAGGTACGCTTCATCATCGGTTCCGACGGAAAAATCATACACATCAACGATATTGCTGTGATGCAGGCGGGCGATCGACGTCGCCTCGCGGTTGAAGCGCTGTCGCGCATCGGCGCGGGCGGCTAGGTGCGGATGCATGACTTTGATCGCAACATCGCGTTTGAGCACGCGATCGGTGCCGCGAAAGACAGTAGCCATGCCGCCGTCGCCGACGCGCTCAATCACTTCATAGCGATTGCCAAACACTTCCGTCACGCTCTACAGCCTTTCCGCGCGACACCAAATCGCTCCAACCGTTCAGACGCTCCAGTGCAGCCGATGCGCTAGGCCGGAGGTTGATTCTTGTCATCCGTCGCCATATGACATTTCTTGTATTTTTGTCCGCTTCCGCACCAACACGGGTCGTTGCGGCCAATTTTTGGCGCTGCGCGGCGAAAAGTGACGACTTTTTTCGGCGCTTCGCCGATGAATTCCTCCGGAATCCCGGCCGGCATCTCGGTTTGCCCTTCAGCCGCCTGCGCTTGCGCTTGGGCCATCTGCTGCTGCATGCGCGCCACCTGCTGCGCCTGCAAATTGCCCGTTTGGCTTTTGAGGCGCGCGGCCGCTTCGATGTGCTCGGCTTCCTCGTGTAAATTCTCAGTGTTGTGCACTTCCAGCATTTGCTTGCGCGCGGCTTCACGCCGCCGTTCGGCTTCTTTGTGCAGCGCCTCCAGTTCCTCGGCACCTTTGACTTCAACGCGAAACATGCTTTCCACAAGCTGGGTTTCAATGCGCTCGATCATTTGGTTAAACAGTTCATACCCTTCTTTTTTGTAAATCAATTTTGGATCTTTTTGCGCATAGGCTTCCAGATACACACCTTCTTTGAGTGCATCCATGATCTTCAGATGCTCGCGCCAATAGTTATCAATCCCGCGCAGATAGGTCTCGCGTTCGACTTCGATCCACTGATCTTCGGCCTTGTTCGGCTTGGCCTCATCGGCTCCTTTATCCTCCTCATCATCGTCGTCGTCGTCGTCGCGTTTGAGCGAATGCTGAATTTGGGCAACGAGTTTGCCCCGGCGCTCGCGCAATTCGTCGCGCAACGCATCGCCGATCGCGGCATCCAGCGACTTAAACTCACGCGGAATATCGTTTAGATCCAGGTCGATCTGCGTCAAGGTCGAAATCGCGTCCTGCAATTCATCCAACTTCCAGTCCAACGTGTTGTGCTGCTGGCCACAATGGCGATCGACGATGGCATAAACCACCTGACTGAGCGCCTCTTCAACCAATTCCAGCGTATTTTTAGCGCCTAACACCCTGCGACGCAACGCGTAAATTGCCTTGCGCTGCAAGTTCATCACGTCGTCGTAATCCAGCACATTTTTGCGTGCGTCAAAATGCTGCCCTTCGACGCGCTTTTGCGCGCCCTCAATGGCCTTGCTGACCGACGCCGCGATGATGGGCTCATCTTCAGGAATCTTAAGCCATTCCATGATCTTGCGCACACGATCGCCGCCGAAAACCCGCATCAGATCGTCATCCAGCGACAGGTAAAACCGGCTGGCGCCCGGATCGCCTTGGCGTCCCGCGCGACCGCGCAACTGGTTGTCGATGCGCCGCGACTCATGGCGCTCGGTACCAATGATGAAAAGTCCGCCCGCCGCCAAGACTTTTTGCTTTTCCTCGGCGCACTCGACTTTGAAACGCTCCAAAACCGCGGTGTACACCGGGTCGGTTTCATCGACGTTGGCGTGCACGATGCTGGTGCCAAAGACGTCTTTGCGCGCCAATAGTTCTGGATTGCCACCCAACAAAATATCGGTGCCGCGACCGGCCATGTTCGTCGCGATCGTCACGGCCTTTAGGCGCCCCGCTTGGGCCACAATTTCAGCTTCTCGGGCATGTTGCTTTGCATTCAATACGTTGTGCGGGATGTCGAGTTGGTCGAGCAAATGGCTCAGAAACTGCGACTTCTCGACGGATATCGTGCCGACCAGCACCGGCTGGCCCTTTTCATTGGCCTCTTCAATGTCGTGAATCACCGCTTTGAACTTGGCGCGCTCGGTTTTGTAGATCACATCTTCATGATCGAGCCGACAGATATCGCGGTTGGTCGGAATCACCAGCACGTCGAGCTTGTAAATACTTGCAAATTCCTCGGCTTCCGTCTCAGCCGTGCCCGTCATGCCGCACAGTTTGTCGTACATCCGGAAATAATTTTGAAAGGTGATCGTCGCCAGCGTCTGGCTTTCCTGCTGAATTTTAAGGCCTTCCTTGGCCTCTATCGACTGGTGAATGCCGTCTGACCAACGCCGACCGGGCATTTTGCGCCCAGTGTGCTCATCGATGATCACAATTTTGCCATCTTCGATCAGATAGTTAACTTCATTGCGGTACAAAGTGTGGGCTTTGAGCGCGGCCTGCAAATAGTGAACCCAGCTCATGTGTTCGACGTCGTACAAATTACCGATTTTCAAGCGCAATTCGGCTTTGTCGACGCCGCTTTCGGTCAAACTGACGCTGTGACCTTTCTCATCGACGATGTAGTCAACTTCCCGTTTTAGAAAAGAAACGACGTTATTCGCCCGCAGGTACGGCTCACTTGAGTCTTCGCCGCGCCCAGAAATGATGAGCGGCGTGCGCGCTTCGTCGATCAAGATCGAGTCCACTTCGTCGACAATGGCGTAGGCCAACAATTTATCTTGCGATCCCGCGGTCTTGCCTGCGGGAGGCGGCAAATAGCGGTGCACATACTCGTCGAGCGAATACTTCATGTTATCGCGGAGATAATCAAAACCCAGCTCGTTATTTTGGCCGTAAGTGATGTCGGCCTGATACGCCGCGCGACGGGTATATTCGTCGATGTCGGTGGTGACGACGCCCGTAGAAAGTCCTAGAAAATTATAAACTTGGCTCATCCATTCGCAGTCGCGGCGCGCCAGATAGTCATTCACCGTGACGACGTGCACACCGCGACCCGCCAGCGCGTTTAGGTACGCGGGCAACGTGGCGACGAGGGTTTTGCCCTCGCCGGTGCGCATTTCTGAAATAGTTCCGCGGTGTAATGCGATACCGCCGATCATCTGCACGTCGTAATGCCGCTGCCCCAATTGCCGCCGCGCAGCTTCGCGCACGAGCGCAAACGCTTCCGGAAGCACGTCGTCAAGCGTCGCTCCCTGCGAAAGTTTATTTTTAAATTCAAGGGTCTTGCCGCGCATCTGCTCATCGCTCAGCGCCTTGATCTTGTGTTCAAATTCAGCGATTTGGGCAACAATTGGGCGGATCTTCTTGAGTTCACGCTCATTTTTGGTGCCAAATGCCTTGGCGAGCAGCTTTTGCAGCATGGAAACTTCCTAGCCAGCACGGCGAAAATAAAAAGGCGTAGCCCAGCGCGTTAGCGCGGGCGGTGCAGTAAGGTAGGCGGGTGCGCGCTTTGCCGCAAGGTACGGCGATGCGGAATTTGCGGTATTTGCCGATCTCGTTTGCGCTCCATCCGTTGCAGGGTGCAGGGCTATCGCAAGAACGATCACGGGGCGTTAGGCTGAGGCCGCGGGCAATAATCGAAGAAAACCTCAATCGCGGCAACGCGTTGGACTGAAGTCCACCGCTACAGTTCGAGATGTCCCTCCGGGACAGGACGCGAGCGCGGCC
>CAMDBH010000049.1 GCA_945889325.1 Klebsiella pneumoniae | reverse complement strand
AGCAGATGGTTTGATCACATTCTTGTTGAGCGATGGCGCCCAACCAGTCAGCGACATTTTTCTCCATAGCTTGGTAGAGTTCGGTTTCGTTCGGGCGCGAGCGGAGCGGCGTCGGCGAACAAACAAGGATTGTCCGACCCAAAACCAACGCCGCGTGCGGCGTCGGAAGACGGTGGGCACGGAGGCCCGCCGTTCCCCCGATCTTGGGATAATCCGATGATTTAGAATCGAAATCTCCGGCTCACGCCCGCGCAGCGGTGCCCCCAATCTAGAAACCGCGCAGCGGCACCTAGCTCCCGCTCGCGCAGCGTCCCACTTCCAGCAATTCGCTCCGCGAATTGCCGCGACCGAGACGCCGTTGCGCGTCCCAAAATCCCAGCAGAAAAAGTCGAAAAATCCCTGCTATCCGAGCGGAACAACGATTGCGCGCAGCGCAATCGGGCCACCGCGTTGTGCGTCTTGCAGCCGTAATTCTCGCCCCATCTAATCCCGTCTCGCCCGCGTGCGACGACTGTCAGAATCCGACCGCTTCAGCGGTCGCAGCGGTTAAGGAGGAGCGTGGGCGCACACTTCCTTGAAATCCCTACAAAAGCGCGCGGGGTGTCGGGGTGGCCGCGCTGGGCCACCCTGACCCGCCGACAGGCGGAACCTGTCAAAAGAAAAGGATGTTATCGCAGCCGAGCGCCGCTAGGCGCAAAATAACCCTTTGAAAATGGAAGCCGCGCCGCTGGGCGCAAAAGCCGCGCGCAGCGCTAAACCCAGCCGCGCGCAGCGCTAAACCCAGCCGCGCGCAGCGCTAAACCCAGCCGCGCGCAGCGCTAAACCCAGCCGCGCGCAGCGCTAAACCCAGCCGCGCGCAGCGCTTCAGCAGAGCGTTAGCCCGGCGAGAACACAAACGGCCACTGAATCACACAGATACCAGCCTCAGGCTTGGCAAAGCGAATATGCCCAATGGCCCGCAGCACGCAATCCGTGACCGCGTTGTTGCTCATGCTGTCGCTCACCGCTTTGGTGCCAGTCACCGAACCATCGCCGGTAATCGTCCACTGCACAGTGACTTTGCCTTGCAGATCGGGCTTGTTCATCAACTGCATCTCATAGCAACTGCGCAAACTCGCCGCGCGTGAACGCACGTTTTTGGCAATGTCGCCCTTGTCGCAACCGCCGGTGGATTGGCCGGTGGCGATGTTTAACTTCGCAACTTTCTTAGAAGTTTTACGGCCGATGCCCAAGTTGGCGTTGCGGCCGGTGCCGCCACCGGTGTCGATGTTGCCCAAGCCTTGGATGCGGCCTAAACCGTCGCCGCCGCCGCCCGCGCCGGTGCCGCGAAAGCCCATGCCGCCCGCGCCGGCGCCGATAACCAATTCAGCGCCGTCGCCGTTCATGGCCACGGCCATTTTGCTGTTCAACGCGCCGGTGTCGCCGGCCATGATCTGGCCCAACGCGCCAGTTTGCGCTTGCACGCCGCCCAACAATTTGGCGATGCCCAAGTTGCGCACGTCGATCTTGTCCTTCATCGGCGCGTCTAGCTTGATGAGTTTGCTCGGTTTATCCTTGTCCGGATCGCCGAACTTGCCCTCTTCATTGGCAGCTTTTTTCGCTGTCTTTTCCTCTTCATCGCCATCTGGCTTCTTTTCTTCGATTTTCTGGATTTCTTCGATGTTGACTTCGATCAACTCGCGGGCCTTTTGGTCCATGCCTTCCTGATCGTCGCGGTTGCGGTTGCGCGCATTCATCAACAACATGGTGCCGATAAGCGCAAACGCCACGGTTGCGACGGCGGACAAAGACACAGCCAATCCCACATCGCGGTCGGCTGCCGTGCTGGCCAAAATGCCGCTTTCCGCGCCGGTGAACTGGAACACCAAATCGACGCCGTTTTCAAAATTCAAAACGCCTGCATCGCCTTTCTTGACTTGCACCGAGCCGCTTGCGTCTTTGGCTTCACCGCCGATATTGAGCTTGCCAGCTAGGCCGTTGGGGACATCCAACGTGTACGCTTCACCACCTGCGGGCGCAAAAAGTGTGTGTTTGGATAGGCCGTTAGCCGCGACTTGGAAAGTGGTGTCGTCCGCTTCGCCCACGGTGACGGCGGCCGGCACGAACATGATTTTTTCGTAAACAATGTGCCCGTCCCAGGTCAGCATGACGCGCAGGAAGCGCTGGGTTTTCTCGTATTCCGCGTGCGAAGCCGCCGCCAGCAGGCCGCCGAACAGTGAGATCACTGAAGACAGCACGACCAGCACCAAGCCCCAGTCGAGCGTGACCAACGTTTGATCGATCAAACCACCGGTTTGCGGATCGGTCATGATCAAGCCGAGAGACTTGGCTGGCGTCAAATTCCAAACATTGCTATAAGTCAGCCACATCAGGCCGATTTGCATCAACGACAACAGCGCGATGGCCCAGCCGGGCATGCGCACGCGTTTCTTGATGATGAATGCAGCCAAGCCGATCGTTAAGATCGCGGCGACCAAACTGGCTTGTCCCGTCAGGACTTGGAAGCCATGGACCACCGTTTCTTCTTCATCGACAGTGATAAAGGGCAGCAAGTTGGGTGCCAATAGGGCAATCAATCCGCCGATAATCGCTAAAATGCTTCCGCCAGTCATGCTTTTGTCCTCGTCAAGTCCGCAAAATCGTTAAACTCTGCTGGAACGTCACTGCCCGTTGCATCTGCGCACAGACCAGACCGGGCCGCGATGCTAATTTCCAATGGCGCCGCGGTCAAGGGGCGCATTTTTTGCGCGACAGCCGCGCGCGTTTTTGCCTGTTCGGAACTGCGCGCAACGGCAGCGCGCGCGGACCCGTGAACGTCGGACGCGTCACAAGCGCCTTGGATCTACAAATGCCACAATTTTTTTTCACACACGCAAACTTTTTACAAAAAGGCTTGCGTCAAACCGTGTTCCAAGTCAGCCAGTAGGTCATCCACGTGCTCTATGCCCACCGACAAGCGGCAAAGGGTGTCGTGAATGCCAATTTCTCGGCGCCGTTCGGGCGGAATCGAGGCGTGGGTCATAATCGCCGGATGCTCGATCAAACTTTCCACGCCGCCAAGGCTTTCCGCCAAAGTAAACGTGCGCACCGTCGACAAAAATTTGTTGGCGTGGCTGATGTCGCCGTCCAAAATGGCGGTGATCATACCGCCGCCCAGCACATTTCCCCCCTGACTCAGGCGCATTTGTTTTTTCGCCAGTGCATATTGGGCAAAACTTGGCAGACCGGGATAGATAACCTGCTGTACGCGCGGATGTTTTTCCAGCCATTGCGCGATTTTCACGGCGTTCTCACAGTGCCGTTCCATGCGAATCGCCAATGTTTTTACGCCGCGCAAGGTTAGCCACGAATCGAAAGGACCCGGTGTGCCGCCATTGGCATTTTGGATAAAGGCAATTTTTGCACCTAGTTGCAGATCCTTGACGATGGCTGCGCCGCCGACGACGTCGGAATGCCCACCGAGGTATTTTGTCGTCGAATGCACAACAATATCAGCGCCCAATGCCAAAGGCAGTTGCAAATACGGGGTGGCAAACGTGTTGTCGACCACAACCAGCAGGCCATGTCGATGGGCGATGGTGCATAGTTCTGCAATATCGACGAGTTTTAGCATCGGATTGGTCGGCGTTTCCAGCCACAAAAGCTTGCTGTTGGGTTGAATCGCCTTTTCCAGCAACGACGAATCGCGCAAATCCACGTAACTAAACGTCAAACCGTGTCGACGCCAAACCTTGTCAAATTGCCGGAAGGTGCCGCCGTACATATCATCCATGGCGACGACGTGATCGCCTGCGTTGAGCATGCCGATTACGCCGTGCGTCGCCGCCAATCCTGAAGAAAAACATAGACCTTGAGCGCCGCCTTCCAACGCGGCAAGCGCGGTTTGCAGCGCATCGCGGGTCGGATTGGACGTGCGGGAATACTCGTGGCCCAGATGTTGACCCGGCGCTGGCTGGGCAAAGGTTGAAGTTTGGTAAATCGGCACGACGACCGCGCCTGTCTCCTTGTCCGGATCTTGGCCCGCGTGAATGGCCCTTGTCTCAAAATGTGCGTGATTCCAGTTCATTGGTTTTTTCTGCTCATCCACGGCGGGATAGGTAGTCGATTAGATCGATTTTGGTAATAATACCGATGACTTTTCCGCTGCTGACCACGACCGCGACATTGTCTTGCGCAAAAATGGCGCGCAGTTGTTCTATGCTGGCTTCGGGGTCGATAACACCCTGCAATGGTTCAACAAGTGGTTGCACGCTGTCCATGCGCGTCTGCGTGCCTTCCACCAAAGCGTTGAGCAGATCGAGTTCATGCACCATCCCGATCGGTTCACCGCTACCGGAAATCACCGGCATTTGCGAGATGCCTTCGCGCTTGAGCCGCACGATAACCTCGCCCAGCGCTTCATTTTCCAGGCAAGTGTGCAAGGTGTGCGATTTGCCGCGCATCAGATCGCGCACATTGGCTTCGGCCGCCGTTGGTTCAAAAAAACCGTTGTCTTTCATCCAGTCATCGTTGAAAAATTTGCTCAAGTAAATCGCGCCTGAATCCGGCAGAATCACCACGATCGTGGCGTTGCGGCCCATTTCGCGGGCCAAACCGGCGGCTACGTGGACGGCGCCGCCAGACGAGCCGCCTGCGAAAATGCCTTCTTCGCGCGTGAGCCGGCGCGCCATCGAGAAACACTCGCGATCGTTGACCTGCAAGACGTCGTCGATGTGCGCGAACTCTAGGGCGCCGCAAATCATATCCTCGCCAATTCCTTCGACTTTATAAGTGTGTGGCGCGTCATGTGTGCCGCGGTGGAACATGTCGTAGTAAATCGAACCCTGCGGATCGACGCCAACCGTGCGAATCCGCGGATTTTTTTCCTTGCAGTACTTGGACGTGCCGCTCATCGTCCCGCCCGTGCCGAGACCACCGACAAGAACCGTGAAATTACCGCCAGTTTGTTCGTAGATCTCCGCACCCGTTGACAGATAATGCGCCTCAATGTTTTCCTTGTTGTGGTACTGATTGATCATAAACGAGTTTGGTGTTTCACGGGCAATTCGCTTGGCCGTTTCGTAATAGCTCGACGGATCGTCGGCGGGTACCGCCGTCGGTGTTACCACGACTTCAGCGCCAAATGCCTTGAGACGCCGGACCTTTTCCTCGCTCATTTTGTCCGGCATCGTGAAAATGCAGCGATAACCCTTGACCGCAGCGGCCATCGCTACGCCGACGCCCGTATTGCCCGACGTGTTTTCGACGATCACCGCGCCCGGTTTCAAGGCGCCGCTGCGCTCGGCTTTCTCAATAATATGCAAGGCCATGCGGTCTTTGACCGAACTGCCCGGGTTCATGTACTCGAGCTTGGCCAGCACCCGCGCGTCGTGGCGCCCCACAACTTTGTTCAATTGAACCAGTGGTGTATCGCCGATTGTATGCAAGATACTTTGATAAATTCCGCGCATGGGTTACTCCGTAGCAGAAACGTTGATTTGGGCAAAAATCCGCCGAATCGCGTTGCGCGGCGCGTGGTAGCCGATTTTTTGTGGTTTTACAAGGTTAAAAACGAGTTACCGCGGTTGCTCGCCGCCCTCGGCGGGTGCTTCCTTGCCTTCACCGCCATTGTCTTTCTTGTCATCGGGTTCTTCATCGCGGCCGCGGCCGCCCCTGCCTGCGCCTTCCTCAGCCGGCGCGTCGCGCCCGCGTCCACGCCCGCGGCCACGAGGTTGCTCAGCTTCATCGCCATTCTTGTCGCCTCCGCGGTCATTGTTCTGCACTTCTGGCGACTTGGGCGGTTCGACGACTGGCGGTTTTACTTCTGGCACTGGTTCAGGCTTCTTTTCCTCCGGCGCTGGCGTCGGCGGTACAACCGGTGCAACCACCGGCGTATCCGGACGAATCACCGGCTTGAATTCCACGGGCGGCGTAGCGATCTGCGCCGGCGGCGGCACGACCACAGGCGTGCCCGGCGGCACAGGCGCATCGCCCGCGTGCGGCGGCGCGTCCGGCTTGGGCAGCGCGCCGTCGCCTTTTCCGCGCGTACCTACTGTAACTTGTGGGATTTCCGGCTTGCACTGCGGCCGCGTCAGCGGCCCCACGCAGCCGATGCCGATAAAGCCGTTGCGCTCGAACGGTTTGAGCTTGACGCTGATCGCTTTGCCCAACGGATGATCGGGCGACAGAATTGAAGCCCATTTGATCCGCGCATCCGCAGACTTATCGGTCTTGTCCTTCTTTGCCGCGTCCTTGCCGTCGGCGTCTTTGCCGTCTGCCGCTTTGGCGTCCGCTTTTTCCGCATCGGCTTTGTCTCCGTCTTTCTTGCCTTTTTCCACATGCGCCTTGTCCGGCAGTGAAAACGCAAAATGCAGCTGAATGGTCGCCGCCTTCCAGCCCGCTTTGCCGGGCGGAATCAAAATGTGCGACGTTTCTTCGGTAATCAGTTCAAGCTGATCGCCGACTGCTTCCATGGTTTCAATATGCAAAACAGTGGCTTTTTCGGCACCCGGTTTGCCGGCCAGTGCGGCAATATTTTGTTTGAGACCCATTTTGACTTTGATCGTGATGGCGCCCATGGCGAGATCGGCGAGTTTCAAACCGCCTTCCATGTTCAATTCCGGTGACTTCAGGATCGCATCGGCCAATTCCAAATCGACGTTGCCGCTCAAGTCTTCGGTCGAACCGCCGTAATGGACTTTGGCCGAGCCAGCCAAATCGCCGTCCAATTCGCCAGAAATTTGTTTAACGCCGCTGAGCATACGCTTGCCCATACCCAGTCCGCTCAAGCCCAACTGGTTGATTTTGCCGATCTCAAAGTCGATGTTCTCGCCTTTTTGCACAAAGCGCCCGTCGGCGATTGAGCCGCCACCGGCCTCCATGTTGAACGACAAGTCGATGGTCTTGCCAAAAATCGCTGGAAACAGCGCGATTTTGGCGCTCAACTTGTCAATGCGCAGTTCTGCCGACGGCGTATCCGGTCCCAAGGCGCCGTTTTCACCGGGTTCACCGGGACGACCAGGCAGCGTCAGTTTGACACCGCCGACTTCAATGCCGCCAAGTCCTTTCAGACTGATGCTGTCCAGCTCCAACGGATAGCCTTGGGCCCGCGCTTGGCGCAGCACCAGAGATTTCAACTGCCGCGTCGGAAAAGTGAACGGCACCGCGACGAGCAAAATAAGCACAAAAAACAACGTGTAACCGGTGTAACGCAGGATCGCCAGCAGGCGCGGGTGTTGCAGCAGCGTTGGCATCATTCCTCCAAGACGCCAAAGCGAAATTGACCAATTTTTACCGTCGCTTGAAACTGATCGTGCGAAGGCTGCGTGCGGCTCATGTCAAGCGCAATGCCAAACAATGGATCGGGATGGCTTTCCAGCTTGGCCAAGAAGCGCAAAATCGCCTCATCGGGCACATTTTGAAATTGCGCATCAATAGTGGCCAAAAACACTTCCTTCGCGCCCTTTTTGGCCTTGGATTTCTTCTTGACCGCACCTTTTTTCTGCTTTTGCGTCAATTCCGCCAAAATCTCCGTGGCATTGGCAAATTTGATCGCATCTGACATTTTGATCTTGGTCACGCTGCCATCGTCGTCTTTCTTTTCATATTCCACAGTCTTAGCGATATTGAGCACAGTCGCCTGCAGCGATTCCTTGCTGGCCCGCTCCAACTGTTCATCGGTGGCCTTGTCTTCCAATTTGCGCATCAGGTATTTGGGGGCCATCTGCTCGATTTCATGCAGCGAATCGTCGTTGGCAGCCACCTGTTCTTCCAACGCGCTGACCTTGCGCGACAACAGCACGCCGACCAGCACAACGCCCGCGATCAGCACCAACGCCCCGCCGCCGAGCACGATTTTGCGCTCGCGATCGCTCATGCGTTCAAACGCCGTACCTATTCTGCCCAATTTAATCGCCATCTACCTATTCCTCAGGATCCGGTTCTTCATCGCCTTTTGCGCCTTTTTTCGCAGCCTTTGGCGCTTTTTCATCGGCTGCTTCGTCGCCTTTGGCGGCTTTTTTCTTGGCGGCTTTTTCCTCTTCGGTCGGACAATTGACCTCAAATTGCACGGTAAATTTGAACCAGTCGCGGTGGCGCTCAAATGTGATGCGGTCCGATGACGACTTCACCTTGTGAAAACACTTGTGCTGTTCCAGCTGTTGCTGCAGGGCCAAAAGCGCATCCTGGGTATCGGCTTCACCGCGCAACGTGGTGTTGTTGCGCTCAATTTGCACGGCGGTAAGTTCAAGTTTGTGACCGGTAAATACTTTGGGCTTGGCATCGTCCGCACCGGCATCGCTGGCGTCTTTTTTGTCCGCTGGTTTGCCGTCCTTGCCCAGTTTGGCGTCCGCGCCAACCCCGCGCAGCGCGGCCGGTGGCGCCAGATCGGCGCCGCCGCGACCCGGCGGGCCGCCAAACGCCGCGGGCGACGGCACAATCGGGGTTGCGCCGGGCATGAAACCGCGCCCGCCAAAACCGCGTTCACCGGGCGCGCCTTCGGCAACGGCTGCGCGTCCAAGCGCCGGATCTGTCGGGGCTTCTCGACCCGGAATGCCTTCACGCGTCGCGCCTTCGCGGGTGCTCGGCAGTTCTTGGCCGGTCGTGGCCGCGGACTCGCGCCCGCGCCCGCTCGGCGCATCACGGCCACCGCTGCGCTCGTTGGGCGGTTCCGGTTCGGCAGGTCCGCCAGCAGGCACGAAATCCGGCGGTTCAGTCACTTTGTCGATCGCCAGCGTGACGTCTTCCAACACCTTAAAACTCGACATATCGGGGTACAGCGCCGTCATGTCGATCTTTGACTCACGCTTGAGTTCAGCCAGCAATTCTTCAAAATCGGCCAACTGCTTGCCGGTCAAAGTCTTAGAAAAAGCCTGCACTTGCACCAGCTGCGCTTCGCGTTCGATGACCAACGCGCGGTAATTCAAACTGGCGCGGATACCGAGCAGGCACAAGGCCAGCACCACAAACGCGGCCACTTGCGGCAGACGCGCCCGCAAGATCTTGAAATTGCCTTCATACGCCATATCGCCTTGGCGAAAATCGACGTCCTCATCGGCGACACCTTCGGCCGCAGCCAACGCCAGCGCCACGGCCAGAGCGCCCGTGTCGCCCAAGCGATCCGCGCGATCGACGCGCATGTCCGGCAGATCCTGCAAGCGCACGGGCTCAACCGGCAAACCGAGGGATCTTTCCAAAAGATCAATCAAACCAGCCAGTTTGCCGACGCCGCCGGTGAGAACCAAGCGATCGGGCCGCGCGTGCGAGCGGCGCATCCACACCGCCAAGGTTTGGCGTAACTCGCGCAAGAGCGGCGCAAGTGCTTGGAAGGTTGCGGCATTGAGGGTGCGTTCCTGTGAACTTTCAGCCAATGCGCCGTGCGGCAACAAAAAGCCGTGGCTCGCAATCGCGTCGGCCATGTTGTCGTCTTGGGCAAATTGCGCCGAAAACAAAGAATTAATTGTGTCCGCACCGACCGACAGGCTGCGCAGAAACTGGGTCCGGCCATTGACGACGACCGCGACCTCGGTCGAGCGCGTGCCGACGTCGACGACCATCGTGCTGCCCTCGCCGCCTTGGGGCAAACGCCGCAGTAGCGCAGCATAGCTCAATGAATTTAGTCCGATACGCCGCGCTTCGCAGCCGGCGCTTTTCAGTTGGGCGATGAATTTCTCGACTTGCACGCGCGGTGCGGCCAGCGCCAACACTTCGCTCTGACCGTCTTTGTCGCCCAGGCGGACGTGATCGAGTACCAGTTCATCAAGCGGAGTCGGAATGTGATTTTCAAGTTCAAAACCAACGGCTTCAGCAATGGCTTTGTCATCGCGGAACGGAAACAAAAGCGTGCGGTGCATACACAAGTCGGTGGGCAGACCGACCGCAATAAAATCATCGGGTCGCGCATGACGGGCCAACAACCGCCGCAACGCGTCCGTGCGTTCGTCGTCGGTCGCGCCGATTTGCACCGGTTCTTCATCCCAACCGCTGATGATCGTTTGGCGCAGCGTCTTGTCGACAATCGCCATTTTGATCGCGCGGCGGCCGATGTCGAGGCCTAAGATACGGTGAGCCATAGGCTAATCTTCCTTCCAGTACACGTACTTTTGCGAGCCAGTATCCAAAAGTGCAGAAATTCTTTTGGAAACCTTGCCCGAGGTGCCATAAGCATTGATCCGAATAATTTTGCCGCTAGTGCCGATGTCATCGAGCATTTTCGCGTGGTTGATCTGCAAAACCTGAGCATAATCCGCGGGCAGTACGGTGCCCAGTTTATCAAAAAACTGCACAAAGCGCGCGGCATTGGCAAAAGGGGGACTAAAAATCATCTTTTTAAGGGTCCGGCACACTTCAATATATTGCCCCGCGACGTTGACCGGCACAAATTGATTCGATTCGTAGCCGCGCGCACAAGCGATCTGTTCGTTGGCCGGATTGGCCAAGTTTTTGCACACCAAAGCCTTGAGCACTTCGACAGAAGCCGTGTTTACATTGAGCTTTTCCGTAGCATACACAGTCACTTGATCGCGCAGTTTGCACCACATGGAATCCGTCATGCCTTCAACCATCCGCACTTCTTCCGTCGTGTCGTAGGGTGCGTCTTTGACTTTGTAGCCTGCTCTTGCGTACTTTGAGCCTTCTGCGCCTGAACCTTCCAACAATTTGCGCGTTGCCGGATCGACGTCAGTTTTGGTCTGATCCTTGTCGGCCCAATCGATGATGTTCAGCGCCAATTGTGCCATATCCTTATCCAATTCCCCAACACGCGTCGCCCCTTCGTTGCGTTCCAAAACTTTGTACAGCGTGTCAAAAACAGCCTGCTTTTCCGGCAACGTCGCCACGCGGTTGATGTTGACGCGGCCGTCCTCGTCGCCCGACGTGCAGCCGCAGGTGCCGCGCGCGAGGCCGACGCCCTGATGGCCTTCCAAACTGATGAGTTGGATGCCCATCATGGTCATTTCGCCCTTGCAAAACGCATTGACGAATTCACACGCGTAAGCGGCCGTGTTGATCTGCGGCTTGCGTCCTCCCATCATGCTTGCGTATTTGTTGAGGATACTCTCAACAATGTCGGTTGAGCCGATGACGAGCGCGGAGAGCTCAAGCGCAGCTCTGGCGTGCAGGTAGGCCTCGACTTCACTTTCTACGTAATTGCTGGTTTTAACGGCGACTCTGGACTGGTAGGTGAACTCAAGGGAGAAGATTGTCAAAATGGCAATCGCTGTAATTGCCAGCAGTAACGCGACACCACGCTGCGCATCCGCCGGACCGGGGCTGCCTTGGCCGACGGAGCGCTGACCAGCGGCGAGCGCGTCGCGAAAAACCACAAATACGTTGGACAATGGCGACTTCATCGTGAAGGCCCCTTGCCCTGCGTTGCACCGCCACCTTGGGTCTGCGCCGAACCCGGCACGGCAAAATTCGACGGCGTCGTCGCCGGTACGGCCGCGTACGGATTGAGCGAATTCTCATAAGCCTTTGGCGTATAAACCCCATTAAAATCCAAAGCTTCTTGCAAACGCACCCGCGCTTGGGTCTCAAATTGCATGTCGCCGTCGTCGGTCCTAATCGTCAAAATAATCTTCACCCGCGCCGGAAGCCAATGATCTTCCGCAGTATGCGTCGGAGCGACCGGCTTTTGCCCGGCCAGCACTTTGCCCAACGCCGCATTGCCGGTCGCGCCAGTCACAGCCGCCGCCGTCGCAGCCTTCTTGGCCAACTCCTCTTGCACGCGATCGATTTCGACTTTCCAATCCGAAGTCCAGCTTTCTTTGTCCATGTCCCAATACTGAAACTGCACTTTTTGCACACCCGTCGCCAGCACCAGTCTTTGGCCGCCTTTTTGCGGCGCATCGTCAATAATGGTTTTCTCCCGTCTTACCAGCACGTTATCGTTGGTTTTGCTGTCGTGTTCGACCTTGTATTCGATAAAACCCTCATCACTTTCACGGGCATTGCGCACCATGCGCCGGTGACCCATGTAGGTAAACGTCAGACTTTGTCCTTTGCCGATAAAAACCGTTTTGGTTGAGCGCAACTCACTTTGATGCTTGCTGATATACGCCATCGAAATTTCTTGCTGCATCCGCCCCAGCGCCACCCGCGCTGTGTGGTAATAATCCTGCATCTGCTTGGAATCTTTGATGGCACCGATAATCGACGACATCGATGTCGCTAAAA
The DNA here is from genome assembly GCA_945889325.1 of Klebsiella pneumoniae. Classification (GTDB taxonomy): domain Bacteria; phylum Myxococcota_A; class UBA9042; order UBA9042; family UBA9042; genus CAMDBH01. The sequence goes on along the minus strand of CAMDBH010000049.1, from coordinate 11,526 downwards.
TGATACCCAGCATCGCCATGAGCGCCACAGCGACCAAAACCTCAATGAGCGTGAAGCCTTTGCTTTTCATTTGCGCGTTGCCCCCCCGCCGCCTGTGGAACCGCCGAGCGCGCCACCCAAACCTCCGGGCAATCCAGGCGGCGCACCGCCCGGATTCAGGGCGTCCTGCATTTTGTCCATTTGCTTCATCGCCTGAATTGCTTGGGCTTCTTCCGCGCTCACCGCAGTCGTAAAGGTCTCAATTTGCAGGGTTCTGTTTTCGCCTTCCTCGTCTTTCCACGACAGCCGCAGCGTCACTTTGCGCGTGCGATCCGACGCGCGTTTCAAAATCCGCGGCAACAATTCAGCCACCATCAGGCCCATGGACATTTGCAGCACAGCGATGTTGATGTCGCAAAGATCAAGCAGATTGGCGCCTTGCTGACCGGAATTCAGAATCACGCCCAACAGCGACATCAGATCCCCGCCCTTGGCCACCGACGTCAGATCCAAGCCGGTGTCGGCCGCACTGGCGGCCACTTTGCCCAAATCCAAGCCTTTGGTATCTGGCGATTTTTTGTCGCTCGGCTGGTTCAGCTTGTCCAGCGCGCCCGACGCACCCAGCGTGTCGTTGGCTTTGGCCAACACCGCTTGCGATTGCGTGGTCATGTCGCCAATGCCCGCGTCATCCAAATTGAGGCCGATCAAATCGTAATTGCACTTGAATTGCCGAGCATACATTTTGGGCAGGTCGCAATCGCGGTTGGTGACGTCGTTGCTCGGGAAACCGTCTTTGCGGTATTTTTCTTCAATATCAAGAAGTGTCCCCTTGAGCAGCAAAGACGCCACGGTCGAGCGAAACACCCGTTTGGAATACAACGCCGACGACGACGCGCCCGCGGTGATAATTGTCAGCGCAAACGCGAGGATAGCCAGCGCCACCAGCACTTCAAGCAAGCTAAATCCGCGCTGACGATGTTGTGCCAATTTGGCAAACCGCGAATTTGTTGGATCAAAGCAGATCACGAAATTGCCCATCCTTCTGCCGTTTGAAAAACCAATCGGAGCGCTGAGTCGCTTGAAAAGCGCGAACTCGCGACCCAGCCAACAAAAGAGCGGGAGCGTAAAAATCCCATTTTTGCGCAGCCCCTCATTTAGCCTTCTATCCTGCCGAAACTCGCCACGTCGACCTTGTCCTTGTGCACTTTGGCTGTACCTTGCAACGCTTTGACTTCAATGGTCATCACGTCATCGGTGTCTTTGTCTTTGTCGCCCGCAATGTAAATCAGGGCATTTTCAGTGGTGCCATTGGGGAAAAAATACACATACGCTTGGCCCTTGTCGCTCATCGTTGCCTGATGCGAGGTCATAACCCCATAAAAAATCAAGCCTTTATCCAACGTGTACTTCGACAGCAACTTGGACGTCGTTTCTTGAAATCCCGCCTTGCCGCCCGTTTTGTCGTTGTCTTCCTGTACGACTTCGCCCTTTTTGCCTTTCTTGGGTTTTTTTGGCGCCAAATCCTCGTCCTCACCCGGAAGCAGAAAGGTTTCACAAGGATCGGAGCTATTTTGCTCCTCGCCCCAGTACGTCTGGGTGTCCAAATCGATGACAAGCCGGTGGTTGTGACCGCTCAGCACCGCCAAGTTGTACAAATAGCGCACGGCAACCGCGAGCTTGCCCGTTTCCGACTGCACCGACGCACCGCGGATATTGCCCACGCCCGCGACGACCGCAGACGTGATCGCCACGATCACGACCATGACCACCAGCAATTCAATGAGCGTAAAGCCGCGTTGTGGTGAACATTTTGGCCACATGGCTATTTACCTTTGCTGCCGTAGCAAACGTCATCCTCGCCGCCAGATTTCTTGTCGGCGCCGTTGCTGCACAGGCTAAAGCCGTCGCCTTGGGCGCTGTAAATCAGGTCTTGTTTCCACGGATCTTTGAGGTTGGCCGTCTTGAGCTTGGGATTTTTTCCCTCGGTAAGTGACTGCAAGGACTCTGGATAGTCCCCCTTGCGCGCCTCGTACGCCTCGATGACACCGCCAACCGTCGCCACTTGGGCCTTGGCCGCGTCCTCTTTTGCATCGCCCAACATGCCGAACACGCCATAGGCCAGTGCCGAACCCAAAACGCCAATAATCACGATGACAACCATGATTTCAATCAGCGTCATGCCGCGCTGACTGCGCTGCGTCGCCTTGTGTTGCGCCCAAGCCTGCCAAAGTTTCTGAACTTGCGATTTCATCTTAACCTCCTGTAAAAACTAAATTTATTGTTGAGATTGCCCTTGAATTGTGACTGTCCTTGAATGGTTACTGCCCTTGAATCGACCGAGTCAGCTGCATCATCGGCAGCAAAATCGCCGCCACCAAAAACGCCACGATCACGCCCATCACCACAATCATCAGCGGTTCGAGCAACGACGTCAGCGCATTAACCTTTGTATCCACTTGATTCTCATAACTTTCAGACACATTTTTCAGCATATTCTCCAACTCACCGGAACGCTCACCGATGGCGATCATGTGCACCACCATCGACGGGAACTGGTTGGAACGCTTGAGAGGTCCTGCGATCGAATCGCCTTCGCGGATCGCGGCGCGGGCTTCGGTCAAAACCTTGGTAAGTACCTTATTAGCCACGACATTTTCGACAATTTCCATCGCGGTCAGCAGCGGCACTCCCGACGACAAAAGCGTCGACAACGTGCGCGAAAAGCGCGAAATCGCGATCTTGCGCACAAGGTCGCCCAGCACTGGTACCTTGAGCATCCAGGTATCCCAGGAAATCGCGCCTTCTTCTGACGACTTCCACTTGCGGAAGCTGAACGCACTGCCCACAACGACCAGCGTGAGGATCGGCCAGTATTTGGTCAGTGAGCTGGAGAGAAAAATCAAAATCTTTGTAATAATAGGCAAATCGGCGCCAAGATCGGTGAACATGCCGGTGATGAGCGGCACGACAAAAATCATCATGCCGGTCACGATCAGAAAAGCGATGCACAACATGATGACCGGGTAAGTCATCGCGCCGATAATCTTATTGCGCAGCCGGACTTGCGACTCGGTAAAATCGGCCAGCCGCGCCAATACCACGTCCAAATTGCCCGAAGTTTCACCGGCGCGAACCATGTTGTAGTACGTCGTTTCAAAAATCTTGTCGTGCGACGCGACCGCCCGCCAAAACGGTGCGCCTTCATTGACGTCGGTGCGAATCTGCGCAAGCACGCGTTTAAGCTTAGGATTATCGACCTGGTCGACGATCGCGGCCAGTGAATCGACCAGCGGCACGCCCGCTTTGAGCAGCGTGGCCATTTGCCGCGTCATTTCGGAAATATCCTGCGGGGTTATCCGCGTGAGCATGTCGGCGAGATCGACGTCGCGCGATCCCGATTTCTGCTTGACACCCGCTTTGACTTTCTGGTTGCCTTTGCCAGTTTTGTTATTCGTCTCATGGTATTCGGTCAAAAAGACTTTGTCGCGGCGCAGCATCGATTTGAGGCTGCGCACGCTTTCGACGTCGAGCGTACCTTTGACGGTGCGTCCTTCCGAAGTCTTGCCGATGTAATCAAAGACGGGCATAACTAGCTAAAACTCCGAAGTTCGTTGACCTGCTATTCCACATCGTCCGCGTTGGCGATCCGCATCACTTCTTCCACCGTTGTAACCCCGGTCATGCACTTGACCGCGCCATCGCCCAAAAGCGTGAGCATGCCCGTGGCTACGGCGGCGCGTTTGATCGCGCCCGCATCCGACTTTTGCACAACCAGACGCTTGATATCTTCATTAGGAATCAGCAGTTCATGCAGACCCTGGCGTCCTGCATAGCCGGACATCGAACATTGCGGGCAACCTTTGGCGCGGTAGAACTGGGCGTCGCGCAAACGCGGATCGTCTTTGCGCAGGCTGAGTTGCTCCAATTCCAAGTCGGTAGGCTCATGCGGCACGCGGCAATCGCGGCACAATTTGCGGATCAGCCGTTGCGCCAAGATGCCAACGATAGAAGAAGACAGCAGAAAGGGCTCCACGCCCATGTCGACAAGCCGGGTAAACGTCGACGCGGCATCGTTGGTGTGGACCGTCGACAGCACCAAGTGACCAGTCAGCGCGGCCTGCACAGCAATTTCAGCGGTTTCCAGATCGCGAATTTCGCCGACCAGCACCACGTCCGGATCCTGACGCAGGGTAGCGCGCAGACCTCGGGCGAACGTAAAGTCAATTTTGGGATTGACCTGCATCTGCCCAATGCCTTCTAACTGATATTCCACCGGATCTTCGATGGTCAAAATGTTGATGTCGGGGTTGTTGATCGACGTCAGTGCCGAATACAGCGTCGTTGTCTTGCCGGAACCCGTCGGACCGGTAACCAGCAGAATTCCATTGGGTTTATGCACAAGTTGCATCATCGCGTCGACGATATCGGCGCGCATCCCCAAAACTTTCAGATCCAACGTCGTCGAAGTTTTGTCCAACAAACGCATGACGATGCGCTCGCCATGCGCCGTCGGAATCGTCGACACGCGCAAGTCGATGTCGCGGCCGGCGACCTTGATGCGAATGCGACCGTCTTGCGGCAAGCGCTTTTCGGCAATGTTCAAATTGCCCATAATTTTGACGCGCGACGTGATCGACGGCTGAAATTTCTTTGAAGTCCTCACCACTTCGCGCAGAACACCGTCTTTGCGAAAACGGATCAGCACGTACTTTTCCATCGGCTCGACGTGAACGTCGCTCACGCGCTCCTTAGCCGCTTGATTTAACACGCTATTGACCAGACGAATGATCGGCGCTTCATCGTCTTCATCCAAAATATCTTTGGCCGCATCTTCCAGTTCGTTGGCGATGTTGACCACGCCGTCGTCCTGTTTCTCCATATCGTCAAGCACTTGGTCAGCACGCGCCCGGCGGTCAAACGCGTGGTTGATCGCGGCATTGAGCACATCCGAGGTCACCAAATACGGTTCGACGTGAATACCGCCGTAAATCACACGCAAATCGTCCAGTGCCGCCACCGCCAACGGATTGGCGATCGCCACTTTCAGCACGCCATTTTCCTTATGAATCGGCAGCACTTCGGCTTCTTTGGCGTACGCCATCGACAGTTTGGCTACCAGCGACACGTCGATGTTGGCTTCATCGATCTTGTCGTGCACCGGCAAACCCAGTTGCGCCCCAAGTCCTTGCATCACCTGCAACTTGGTCGCCGAATTCTGTTGCACCAGCAATTCACCAAGCAAACCGCCGCGTTCACCCTGCATCAGCAGCGCGGATTGCACGGCTTCATCGCTGCAGAAACTGCGCGATACCATGATTTGGCCAATCGGCCTTGGATCGATGGTCAGCACCTTAGGGCTCCTCCAAAAATAACTCGTACATTCGGTCGTCGTTGCGGGCCGATTTCTTCGTTGTCAGTCGGTCAGATGTTTCAACATCTTCCCTCCTTCCGCCTCGATCTCGGCGGCCGCACCAACGCCCTCGGTGTTGACGATTTATTTTCTCCGGCGCCCTCATTGGCCGCCTTTTTCCGGTTTGTCTTCCGATTTCATAGGTTTATCTGTGGGCTTGACCGCCGGCTTGGCGCCCTTTTTCACCGCCGAGCCTTTCTTGGCCGGCTCCTTTTGCGGAGTCGCTTTTTGCGGGCCGTTCTTTGCTGAATCCGTCGCGGCCTTTGTCGCCGGTTCTTCTGGCAAATCGATGACTTCGGCGCCGCTTTCGTCGACGTCGCCGGCGTGTTCGTCGTCCAGTTTCTTGTCGTTTTTCTTGTTTTCTTCCTTGAATTCGTTGATCGGCAGCTCGTGGTCGTTGGGGCTGCCGACTTTGTCGACGTCACTGTTTTTCAGGTAGGCTTCCTCGGCCATTTTCCGCTCTTCCGCTGCTTTATCCACAGCTTGGAATACACTCTCCAGAAAGCCGCGTTTCTTGCGGTAATCGACTTTTCCTTGGTATTCCTTCTGCTTGGTCGCCAATTCATCTGCAAAATCGCGAATTTGCTCCATCTTGTTTTCATGCATCCGCTCCAGATCCGACGGATCCTTGATAATATGCGGCACGATGATGAGCAAAAGATTCTTTTTTTCAATAAGTTTAGTCGTTTTTCGAAACAACATGCCCAAAAGCGGCAAATCGCCCAAGATTGGAATCTTGGCCACACCCGTCGTCTCGCGATCGGTCACCAAACCGCCGATGACGACCGGCTGCTGATCGCGCACCACGACGGTGTTGGACACTTTGCGCTTGGAAGTCGTCGGTCCTAGGTTGGGATCAATGCCTTCCACTTCATTGAGTTGCTCGTCGATCTTGAGCTTGATAAAATCCGATTCATTGATCTGCGGCGTAATTTTCAGCGTCAAATCGACGTCCAAAAACTGAACAGTACCGCCGCCTAAGCCGCCCAAGCCGCCAAGTGCGCCCAAACCACCTAGTGCCGCGCCGGCACCCGGAATCGCGCCGGCCAAACCGCCGAGACCGCCCAAACCGCCGAGACCGCCCAAACCGCCGCCCAAACTCTGCGAACGGTAAGGGACTTTGCGACCAATCGTGATCTCGGCATCCTCATTGTTCAGCGTCAGAATGTGCGGCGTCGACAAGACGTTGACATCGCTGTTTTCCTGAATGGCCTGCACCAAGAAGCCAAAGGCTGGAATCGACAGCGTTACACCCGACGGAATCGCCGAATTGCCCGTATTGCCAGCGTTGACATTGAGCAACGGCCCTTGCAAACCGGCCGCAAAACCGCCCGAGTTTAACTGCTGCAAGCTCACGCCGCCCATGCCCAAGCCACCCAAACCAAACAGCAAAGGCACAGTGTTGCCGCCGATGTCAAACGTTGTACCGGCCGAACCCGCCAATTGCGTCTTGCGGCTTTTGGACGTCGAAATCTCCATGATCACAGCTTCTACGTAGACCTGTTTGCGCCGCCGATCGAGTTCGGCAATCACTTTGGTCAACGCGAGGTAGTCCTTCAAAGACGCTTCAATCACCAAGGCATTTGTGGCCTTATGGGCGGTAATCTTGACGTCGCCTTCAAAAAGCGCCGCCGATCCACCGCCGCCGCCGCCACCGCCGCCCTTGGCGCCGGCGCCTTTGGCGCCGCCGCTTTTGGCCCGACCACCGCCACCGCCGCTGGAAAGGGAACTGAGCGTGCTCGCCACGTCTTCAGCGTCGGCATTCTCCAAGTGGTGGATGTGAATTTGGCCTTCGCCGGGGATCGGCACATCCAGTTTGCGAATTAAAGCATCGACTTTCAAATAATTGGGTCGTGTGCAGATCAGGATGAGCTGGTTGCTGCGGTCGTCGGCGATGATCTTGGTGATGTTGACCTTGTTCGGGTTGGGCGCGCCGCCCGCCGCGCCCGGCGAGCCGGGGGCACCGGAGCCAGCTTTGGCCGCATCGCCGAACACGCCGGTGACTTTCTCAACCAGTGCCGTGGCTTCCATATGTTGCACCGGACGGATCCAGATCTTTTCTTGCCCCAGCGGCACGTCGACGTCGCTGAGCAATTTCATGATGCGGCGAATGTTCGTGCCGGAATCCGTGACGATCACCGTATTATTCGGCTGGTAGATAAACACATCGCCCGCTTTGGATTTGAACTTGGTGACCAGCGGTTCAACTTCCTTGGCATCCAAATTCTTCAAGCGAATCAGACGGGTAACAATGTTGTCGTCTTGCGGCACGGCGCTTTTGGGGCCCAGCACGTTGGCGCCGGAGCTGCGGGCGTCGGCGGTGTCAACAATGTGATAAAACGCGCCTTTTTGGGTAACGGACATGCCGTTGACCATCAAACTCGACAAGAACGCGCGGTAAGCCTCATAAACGCTTACGGGCTGTGGCGATAAGATCGTGATTTTGCCGCCTTTTTTCTGCGTAGCGATGATAAAATTGCGGTTGGTCCAGCAACTCACCAATTTGGTGATCGACTCGATCGGCGCATCCTGAAAATCCAACGTCACTTTTGCGTTGGCCGGCAAGGTTTTGCATTTGACGTCGCGATCAAAATTGCTGACCACTTTAACGGTGTCGTCGATGTTCTTTTCGCCATCCATTTTCTCATTCGTTGCAGGAGCTTTGGCATCGCGAGGCGTCGGCACGGGTGGCGCGCCCGGCGCGGGCGGCGTGTCGTCCACGCCCGCCTTGCGACTCGCTTGCGCGGGATCGTACGCGGGATCGAGCTTGGCCTTGCCGTCGCGCTTCATGACGCCCGTGCCCGCTCCGGCTTTGAGCGGTTTGGTCTTTCCCGATTTATTCAGCGTACCTGCACCGGCTTTGACCGGAATCGACTTGCCGCCGCGGGCTTGTTGGGCCAGCGCGGTCGTCGGCAGCATCAACGCCGCGATGATCGCAGCGTTGAGCCAAACGCTGCCGCTGGGTTTTGAATTTTCGTGGCTATTTGTCATAATATCTCGCGGTTGCAGGAGGATGGCGATCATTCGATCGTGTAACGCAGCGTGCGGGCAATGCCGCCGCGTTCGATCAAAATAGTTAAGCGTGATTTGTTCTTAAAAGCGTCAAATAGCGACAAAGCCTTGTTTGGGCTGTCGATCTTGTCGGAATTGACGGCTTGGACAATGTCGCCGTCTTCAAAGCCGATATCCTTGAAAAGACTGCCATCGTGCATGCCCATTAGGCGAACGCCGGCGTATTTGCCATTTTGGTAATTTGGCACCGCTTTGACGTCGCGGACGATCGCATTCATATCCTTGAGTTTTTCATTGACCATCGTGCGATCGATTTTCCACGAAGTGGGGCCAAGCTTGTCCACGCCCGCCACTTTGGCCTTGCCGGGTTGTGCCCCAGCCTGAGGTGTCGGCGGCTTGAGCGCCTCCGGCGCGCCGCGAGCACCGCCCGAAGGGGTCGGAAGTGGTTGACCATCTGGGCCTTTTGCGGCTTCTTTGGCGAAAAGCGGCGCGATCGTCAACTTGTCGCCCTCTTTCAGGATCAGGTAGTTGCGCCGAATGGCGTACACAGTCGCCTGCCCCCCCAACAGCTCGGTGCCGATCTTGACGATTTTCTGTGTAGTTTTCTCCACTTCCACGCTGCCGCTGGAGAACTCCGCGGGGACTGAAACCATGGTCCCCAACAGCTTGATCGGCAAATTGGTGACTTCAAAGGTCAATTCCAGCGGCTTTTTCTCGTCCTTGCCGTCGTCGATGACGACTTTGTCTTCAATGATCGGCTCCGGCTCGGGTGCTTTTTCCTCCACCAAAAACGGACTGCGCCCAGCCATCAAGGCGCCGGAATCGGCGCTGAGCCGGCCGCTGGAAAGGCGCTTGGCCAAAGCGGTTTCTCCTGGTGGCGCGCTCAGTTGCGTCTTGTCCTCGCCGCGGCCCGCCTTGGCCAACAGCACGCCGATACCGGCGTTGATCGAGGCCGCGACCAGCCAAGCAATCGCGGCCAAACCGAGCAAATTCAGCGTCCAGAAATGGCGTTTGAGCAGAACTTCCATCACAAACCTCGATTCGGCCATCCGCCACGGGCGGAAAACGCAGATGAGACTGCGCCGTGTGAATTCAGAGCAAAGGTCGTGCCAGATCCCGCAAAAAAAGATCGCCAGTGATCCAAGCGTTTGCGCCGTCCCGCTGACTTTGGCCCGCACAAAGTTGGCACGTCACAGCGCGCCAACAGCAAAAGTGTGTGCCAAATTGGCAAGCGCAAGCGATTTATGCGATTTTGCCTCTCCAGTCCGTTGCGCCTATGCTGTTGCCGGCGCAGATCGCGCGCCCAGTTGTGGGCTGAAGGAGCTGTTTTGTACCGCCAAAAATTTGCAAAGTGCCAAGCGGCGGTAGGCACGGCTGCCTGCATGATCCTATGCTTCTTGAGCGGTTGTGGCTCCACGGCCGCCGTCGCAGCCGACGTCACGGCCACCGACGAAGCGGCCGCTGTAGCGAATGCAGCCGACGATCTCGCCGCCTCAAAGGATACCGTCGATGCGGCAACGGCGCTGGCTGACGTGGCGGCAAATTCGGACCCCGATGCCATCGGCGGCGATGCTGGATTGGACATTGGCTTGGTCAACGTGCCCGATGGCTGCATTGCCAATTGCACGGCAGACGGCAACAAGAGCAAAGTCTGCGGCCCAGACGGCTGCGGATCTGTTTGCGGATTTTGCAATTCAGGCCTGATTTGTTCCGCTGACCAAACAAAATGCGCGCCATTTTGCGCACCCAAATGCACCGACAAAAAGTGTGGCGACAACGGCTGCGGCGGCAATTGCGGCGTTTGCGCAGATAAGTTCAGTTGCGGCATTGACTTTTTGTGCCATCCGGATGATTGCAAGGGCAGCTGTGACAACAAACAGTGCGGTGACAACGGCTGCGGCGTCGCGTGCGGTGCGTGCGCAATTGGCGACGACTGTGACAGCAGCTTTGTATGCAAACCCGGTGCATGTAAAGGTATTCCCAAGGGCGGCGACTGCAAGGGCAACATCTTGCTGACTTGTGTCGGCAGCGGCGCCAGCGCCCAGAAAGTCATGAACGATTGCGCGGCAAAACCAAATAAAATCTGCGGCTTCGACACGGCAACCCAAGTCTACGCCTGCATCGACAAGCCGCCGTGTCAGGGCAGTTGCATCGATGCCAGCGGCAAACCCAAACAGTGCGGCGACGACGGCTGCGGCAAGTCCTGCGGCAATTGTGGCAATGGCTGGGCGTGTTTGGCCGACGCCTGCGTCCCGCAGCAAGGTGCAGAATGCGGCGCGACAGTCACTGCTACCGGGCAGTGCAACGGGCAAATTTGGGTGGTTTGCAACACAGGCAAGGTTAATATTGTGGATTGCGCTGCAAACGGTTTGGTTTGTGGGTGGGATGCCGTTAAAAAGAAGTTTTCTTGCGGAGCGCCTTGACTTGAAGCGGTTGGGTTTTTGCGCTGCGCGCGGCTTTTGCCTCCGGCAGGACTTGGCCTCCCGGCAGGTTTTGCCCTAAGCGGGCCAGCTTTTGCCCTGCGGGCGGCTTTTGCGCCTAGCGGCGCGGCTACCATTTGCAAAGGGTTGCTTTGCGCCTACCGGCGCGCGGTAGTGAATACACCTTTATCTACAGCTGATTTCGCCTGCGGCGACCAAGGGGTCCCGAGGCGCGGACCCCTTGGAACCCCACGCCTTTTGTTTTTATTCAGGAAATGTGGGCGCCCGCGAGCGCTCCTTAACCGCTGCGACCGCTGAAGCGGTCGGGTTCTGACAGTCGCGCAAAGCGGGCGAGAGGGATTGGCGGTATCTGCAATGAAAAGGCACAGATCTGGGCGCCCGCCCGGCTCCTTAACCGCTGCGACCGCTGAAGCGGTCGGGTTCTGACAGTCGGCGAGTGGCGGGCGGCGCGGGCCAAAGGGATATCACCAATGAAAGGGGCGGGGATGATGGGGTAAGTTGGGAGGACCGCTGCGCGGACGGGAGGCGGGGATTTTGACAGTCGGCGAGTGGCGGGCGGCGCGGGCCACCTGTGTTGACCACCCAAAAAAATAAACAAAGCTAGTTCATCGCCTTATGCGAATTTTTGTAGTACAAAATTTCGCTAACGCACGTTTTTGAGTCTTCTGCCGGCTAATCCTGGGT
>CAMDBH010000048.1 GCA_945889325.1 Klebsiella pneumoniae | reverse complement strand
GGGCCGCGCTCGCGTCCTGTCCCGGAGGGACATCTCGAACTGTAGCGGTGGACTTCAGTCCAACGCGTTGCCGCGATTGAGGTTTTCTTCGATTATTGCCCGCGGCCTCAGCCTAACGCCCCGTGATCGTTCTTGCGATAGCCCTGGGGTCCGTGGTATGTGGGCGATCACGCAATCATTCTCGCCGGCGGGCGTCTCGAAAAGGCATCGAGCGGCTACATGCTTCCTGTTCTGATAACCGCTGCGAAATTAAACGAATACATCGCCCCAGGTCAGAAGCAATCGGCGTTTTACCTGATTCAGGACGCGCCGAATAACGACGCGAAAACACAATGGTTGTGGGACCACATTTGGGATTATTCGGCAAGCTTGAAGTGCGGAAATGGGGAGTCGCCGCTGATTAAATTTCCGCTGCAATCGCCGTATATTTGGGGCTTGCCGCCAAGTTTCAGCGCCAAGTTCAGCGACGGAAAATACCAAAAGCCCGTGATCGTTTGCGATGATGCAACCTTCCCTGCGAGCAACGCCGCGTCATCGGAGAAACTTGCGTTGATTTGGGTTGAAGGAAACGATTGGTGGGCAACCGGCGAAGTCGCGCCGATGCTCCGTTTGTGGAAGATCGACGGCGTGCACTACGATAGCAAAAGGTTCGGCGAAATCGATACTTGCGAACGTGTTGCGATTTTCAACAATACGATTGTCGATGTCGGCAAAAGTGCGATTCTGCGGAGCGAACAGGGCAATGCGACGGCGTCGCGAACGCTCAGGGATGTGTTGATTTTCAATAACATCATCCTCGGACAGCGGCTTGATCCGGCAGCGAAATTTGATACGTATTTTGGCAGCGGCACGGCCAACTTCCCGTTGCCGTTGGAGCCCGCCACTTGGGTTCAGCTTAACGAACCGGCCACTCGCGCCTTGGTGGACATCAACGTGCCGCGTTTGTATGACGGCTTTGCTGGGATTCGCTTGTTTTCCAACGCGATTGGCCGTCGATTTGGCGATGCTTGGTCCGTCAGCGATGAAAAGTGGACGAGCCCGTATATTCTGGACGGTGGACCCGGCAATATTCTGCAACTATTGAAGTATATGGCGACCCAGTTCTTCGACAGCCTGCCCGACCTGAAACCTCCGCTAGCACAGTCTCTGGAACTTCCGCATTGAGCGCGTTTGGTTCCGACCAAGCAGGGAGCGATGTACACAATCGCGTTGAACCCGAGCGACCCATTTTCCACCGATTGGGCCGTCCATCTGACGAGCCCTTTTGCCAACCCGCGCGGTAGATACCGTTGGGCGTCGGTCGCCGATTTCAATTGGACCAGCACCAACGCGGCTCCCGGTGCGTGGGGCCCGCTCGGCAGCGAGAATACCTCGGTGTTTACGGTGGGCGCGCTGTTGGAGGTTGAGGACGGTTTGGCGGATCCCACCAAAACTTGCTTGCCGTACTTCAAAGCGTTGGCAAAACCGATCGTTGGCCCGGAACTTGGCGTTCCCAATGGCGCATGGTTGCCACAGAATTTGCCACCGGTTACCTTGCTGTCTTCGGTGGGAAAATCGCTGCCGATGGAAATCGACCAGACAAAGTTTCCTCATCTTCTTGTATATTTGGCCAATATGGATTCGGTTGATCCAGCGACGAAGACAACAGACTTAGCCAAACAGGCATTGCCAAACGGCCTCAACTTCAAAGGAGCCCGTAAGTTTTGAAATGTTTGCCGTGATCAAGCAAGGAAAACCCGCAGGTGCACAGCAAATTCGGCGCGACATTCCTGCAACTGTTGCGCAATCGTGAAGTTGCGTTGATTTTGCTGTTCCGAGGTGGCGGCGATGTCGGAATAAGTCACGGTAGTCGATGCTCCCAAATTCGTTGGGCTACTTTGGGTTTTGCCGCACAATTTTTCGCAAATATTGGGTGCACAGCAAACGACGTACTAGGTCCGGATGACATCGCTACAGGATCGGTGACCGCCGATGATTCCGTGGTCGCTGACGGTTTACCTCTGCTGGACCTCGCATCGTCCGCTGACGCCTTCGACGTGGCTATCGCAGCGATCGACGACGCACTGCAAATTGTCGATATTCACAAATCAGAAGCAGACACACTGGATTCTGTCGCGCCGGTCGATGAAAACGAGACGCTCCCTGTCGACGTTGGGTCCGGCGAGGTTGTTGGCGACACAGGTATCGACGAGGTGAAAGATGCGAAAATCGACAGCGACACTGCGCCACCGATAGACAGCGTCTGCGACGGAAAATCTGATGCAAATTATGATGTTGTGCCTCAGCTCCCGTGTCCGGCAGGCGGCTGCGATGACGGAAATGCATGCACAACGGACAAATGCGATGCAAAAGTCGGCTGTGTACATGACGGGAAATATTTCGAAAAGACGTTCCTCCCAGCCGATTTGTATTTCGACGGCGATATGGTCACAACCGCCGAACAAGGCTTTGCCATCGCCGGCACCGAGGCGACGATAGCAAAGCCTTATGTCAAGCCGAACCTACTGGTCGTTGATGGCAACGGCAACAAGATCTGGCAAAATGTATACGAAAGTGGCGCAATCTCCGCAATCGCTCAATTGTCCGACGGGTATGCGGTGGCAGGTTACCAGTACTTCGACCAAACGAATGCATGGACCGCTGCCTGGATTCTGCGAACGAACAATGTCGGTGACGTTGTTTGGTCTAAGACCTATGGCAATTTCGATAAGCAAAGCGAAGCCCGAAGGATCTTCCCAAATGGCGCCGGCTTGGTGTTCGCTGGCGTTCAGGACACCGACGGCCTAGAGTTGCACCGCAAAGCTTTGCTCGTCAGTTTGGACGAAAAAGGCAACGTGCTGTGGGAGAAAAGTTATTTTAGCGACCTATGGGACATAACCGGACTGGCAAAGGCGGGTGCAGACTTTATCCTATCCGGTTGGTGCGAGGGCACAGCGATCGTGGACAACTGGCAAGCCACGTTGATACGAACCGATCTCGCCGGCAATTTATTGTGGCGTCACGACTACGGAGACAGTTATAAAACTCAACAATGCAACGGTATTGCGGTACTCCCCGATGGATTCGTTTTGATCGGTTCCAATGATTACGCCACGCCAAAGTCAGAAGATGTGTGGCTTGCACGCACAGACGCGGCGGGCAAGCTGCTGTGGCAGAGAACATACAACATAAAGAATAAGGACTTCGGCATGAGCGTCGTCGGGCTCAGCGACGGCTTTGCGTTCGTCGCGACGACAAACGCGGCCAAGAGTGGCGCGATGGCCGGCGACTTGACGCTCGTTCGCGTTGATTTAATGGGAAATTTCCTTTGGTCCGAGAATTACGGCAATAAAAATGGCATGAATGCGGCGGTGGCGTTGCGTGCGCTGCCCGGCGGCTTCGCCATCTCGGGCAGAACCGCCAAGTGCGCACCGGTCCCACCGCTTTATGACCTAAATACACTCGCACTGCTAATCCGCACTGACGCCTACGGCCACGCCAACTGCGCCGAAAGCGGCGCGTGCTTTGCCAAAACCCCCGCCGACTGCGACGACAAGAACCCCTGCACCGCGGACCTGTGCGATGGCAAGACCGGCTGCGGTCACGTCAATTTGCCCGATGACGCGACTTGCGCGCTGGCGAAGAAATGCAAATTGGGCAAGTGCTCATAAGGGCTTGCATTTGCCTGCCCGCCAACTATTCCGCGACGCCGGCTACTTGTTCGCCAACCGCTGCCGAAAACTGCCATCTGCGAGCGCTGCTTTCATTTCGCGGTTGCCACCGATCAGAGCGCCGTGGACGTAAACCTGCGGAAAAGTCGGCCAGCCGCTCCACAATTTGATGGCCAATCTTTTCTTCCACTGCGACAAATAACTGCCGTATTCAAGGTATTTGTACGACACTCCCGCGGCGTCCAGGTTCTTGCGCACCGCGATGCAATGCGGATTTTGCATCATGCCGATGACAACCACTGGGTTTGTCGCCAGCGCAGCTTTGACTTCTGCCAGCGTATCCGCATGAAAAGATTGCATAATGTTCAGCGCCGGCTCAGCGACAAGTTCAGCGGACAATTGCGGACGGGCGGCCATGGGAACTCCAAATTTTGCTGTTAAATAAGTGGCCGCCGCAGCGCTTGCTGTCACGACTTCGTCACAATAGGATGCCGCTGCAAGTTGGCAAGATGTAAGCATTGAACTTTGCGCATTTGCCTTGCTATGCTATGGCGCCGCCTGCATTTTGCCCCGCCGAGGTTCCCATGCTCGATCTGCCGCGCCTCCAAAGCATTCACCTGAGCCGCGTGCCACCGGGGCAATTGCTGTTTGCCGAAGGCGCGTTGCGCTGGGATTACCTGCTGCCGCGCCGCACCAATATCATTTTGGAAGGCGTTGAAAACATTCCGAGCGATCGCTCGGTATTTTTGGCGATGAACCACACCGATCGCTACAACTATTGGCCATTTCAGTATCAAATGCACAGACTTGGCCTGCGCTATACCGCGACGTGGGTCAAGGGCAAATATTACGAAAATCCGTTGGTCAGTCGTTTTCTGGACTCGATGAACAATATCCCCGTTCCTTCGCGTGGTTACGTGATTTCTGTGCTGTTTCGCCAAGCGACAAAGCGCAAACCGTCGGAAGCCGAATACCGCTTTCTGCGCGACCTTGTCGACGGCAAAATAGTGCCACAAGCCGATGTTGTTGCAGGACAATCTGAAGCCGTCAAGCTGCTGCTGAAAACACAGGGCGACGGTCAGGCCCAACCCTTTCTGACCTGGTTCAACGGCCATTTCGATCTGATGATCGATGAAGTGCTGCGCATTCACCGCGAAGCCGTCAACCAGTTCGATCTAAATATCCTCGTGTTTCCACAGGGTACTCGTTCGATCCGTTTGTCCAAGGGCCACACGGGTTTGGTGCAAATGGCTCAATATTTGGATTGTGCTATTGTTCCAGTGGGTTGCAACGGCAGCGATCGGGTGTATCCGGGCAATTCACCCATGGCCAAAGGTGGGCGCATTGTGTATCGCATCGGTAAGCCTTTGGAATTAGAAGGTCCTGAGCTTTCACCCCACCGTGTGCGCGATCCGTACAGGCCGCTGACGCGTGAAGCGACGGCCGCGCACAACCCGAAATTCGCCGCCATGACCGACGTTGTCATGCATAAAATCAATGATCTGCTCGATCCGGCCTACCGATTTGCCGATGGCGGCAGCGATGGCGTGCAAGGCGTGCAGCGGTTCATGTAAATCAGCGTGCCGACTACCAACGCTGAATTTGCAGCTTGTATTTGGGCATTTCCGCGACAAGTTGGTTGATCCACTGCTGTTTATCGTCGGCGGTCCTTCCGTTTAGCCATTGCAACGCGTGGTCGCGCGCCAGATCGGGCTTGTCCAACCGCAAGGCCGCACGCGCCGCGGTTTTGTGCGATCGCAAGTAGTCGGGATGAAATTTTATAGCTATTGCGCATAGTTGTAACGCCTTCTCCGGATTGAACGGCAGTTCCAGCACCGCCAAATTGTGCAGGGCTCTGGCATTGTGGACATCCAAAGTCAGAGCCGTATCCAGCAGTTGCCGCGCTGACGCCTGATCTTTTGGTGCGATGAGCGCCGCCAAAACTTCCAGTTGCGTCGCAACCATTTGATTCAGCGTCGGTGTGTCGCGACAGTCATCGGCCTGAGCGCGGCAAAAATCGCCGATCTGGGCCAGATAGGCGGCGAGATTGCGCTTTCGCTCTTCAACGGTTTGATTGTGTTCGACCAGCCGATGCCACGGAAAGGCGTACTGCAAATGCGCAATAATTTGAGCATCTTCAAGCGGCAATCCGACTTCCCACAGCACCGGTCGCTGCGCCAGCGCCGGTTGCAGCCACGCCGCCAAAATCCGTTGCGGTTCGCGGTATTGCCAAGCGAGAACCGCCGCCTCTTCACCGCCTTGCAGACCGCGGGTTTGCGCCAGCAAATGCAACTGGCGCGGCGACCGCGCGAAGACGCCGGGAAAACACAGCGAGTCGGGCCGAGCCCCTTCCGCGGTCTGCGTCCACGCACACGCAGAAGCCAAATGATCGCTTGATGTTACCAGCAATGCCCCGGCAGGGACGTTGCGCCAAAGCGCGTCGGCCAGCCTCGCCCCCGTCGCGACGTCGCGCGGCGAACGCGCGGACACGGCCTGCTGGGCCAACACTGCGGTAAATCCAAGAATTGCAGCGATCTGTGCCACAGGCTGACCCTCAAAAAGCACGGCAATGCCCTCACCGGCCAGCACACCTAGGCCCAACAACGCCAGCAGCCCAGCTTGATCGTCGCGCAGGCCCATCGGGTTGATCAGCGCCGAATACGCCGCATCTACGGCAATCAGGGCCAGCAGCGCAATCAGCCATTTGGGCTGGGTCTTTTGCAGTGCCAACGCGCCGAGCAAAGCGGGGGCCAGCAAGAACCGCGCATCGCGCCAGATCAACTGCGCAAGCAAGGCAAAACCGACCCAACCGCCGTGCATTTGATCGGCAAATGCAGCGCGAATCGACGCGGCGGTCAGGTGGTCGCGCAACGCATCCCATGAGCGCAAGTCGCCCCAGGAAAAATCGGGCAGGCGCAGTGCCGCAAGCGGCAAATACAGCAAAACCAGACCGCAAATGCTGCCCATGGCCACCGATAACAGCACGGGCGCAAAGCGCTTTTGGCGCAAGTCCAACTGCGCGCAAAACAGCCAAGCGCCACCACCCAGCAGTAGCGATTCGGCATGAATGCCGGCGCCTAGGCCGAAAAGCGCGCCGACCCACACGGTTTTTTGGCCAAGGTGCAGTTGTGCGATCGCGGCGAGTAGCGCCGCGGCGTGCAGCCAGACCAGTGGATACACTTCAGTCGTGCGCACATGAAGCAGCACCGCGGGTGCAGCCAAGGGCAATAAAATGAAGGATGTGCGCAGCAAGGTGCCGCGATCGCCGCTCGGCCGCAAAAGCGCCGACGCCAACACCGCGCAAAGCGCGCCGAGCAAATGCACGCGCAACGCCGCGGGACCCAACGGTAACTTGGTCAGTGCATGCCCTGCGAGGTTAAACAGCGCAAAGCCCGTGGGATGCGGCACACCAAGTTGCGTAGCGGTTGCGGCAAGTTCGCCGCTGTCGTACCAAGCGACCGACGGCGCCAGCAGCCAAATCAGCGGCAGCAGTGCGAGCACGGCTGCGGCGAACTGTTTTTGGCTCAAGGCACGTTCGGGCAGAACACTTCAACGTTGTTCTGCGCTTGCAGCTTGCCGGCGCTAACTGTGAAGCCCCCCGCCAACATCACACAGCCGCCCAACGGCCCCGTGCCGCCGATGCGCGCAGCTGTTCCGCCGAAGCGCGGCCCGCTCAAGTCGATGCGGCCTTTGGCTTTGCCGTCGCTGCCAAACCAGATCGCGTCGGCTCTGGCCTGCATTTTGTCGTCGATGCCGCCGATGAGCAGCGCCGATCCGTCTGCGAGGCCAACCGCTGTGCCCATCAGGCGTTTGCCGCCGTCGGTGCCGCCGAAGCTGGCCAAATCGGCCAGCGTGACGGTCGCACTCGTGCCCGCCGCGTCCGGCGTGATCAGCAGGGGCGGCACGTCGCCGCCGGACAAAATCGGATCATTGGCGACAAAAAGCGCCTTTTGGGTCGCACCGAGCAAAATCCAATTGCCGCCACCAATCGCGATGAGTTGACCGCCGTGCAGCAAAGCGGGAATGACCGTGCCGTTGAGCTTGAGCGGGCTGAATTTGTCGGTCGCCGCATCGTAGACTTCGGCCGACGCCGGTGTGGTGCGGTTGCCGCCGACGATCAAAAGTTTGTTGCAGCCGCCATCGGTGGCCAAGCTCAAGCAGGCCGTCGCTGCATGGGCGCGGCCCACGCTCATGGTGTTGCTGGTCGATTGGCTGCAGTCCACGTTGGCGCCATCAAATTTGCACAGCGTTGCGCCAGCTTGGAGGCTGCTGAGCGTTTGCGGAATCGGCATTTGCGCGCCGCCGGCCACCAGCAGCCGGTCGCCGCTTGCGCCGTGGACGCGCGCGACCATTGGCAAAGCCAAGTTGCTGTCAAGGCTACCTTGGCTCGCCGAATTGGCCGTGACGTTCCAGCGCGCCACGGTTTTGGTCACCGCGCAATTGGTGCCAGCGCCGATGCAGGCTTTGCCGTCGAGCGCTGCCGTCAGTGTTTTGCCGGCATCGAAGTCCAAGGTCAGGTCTTGGCTGCCGCCGGTCAACCAGAAAATGCCGCCCGGTGCCGTCGCTACTTCAAACAAACCACCGGGAATGGAACTGCCGGGCAAGGTCGCGCCGCGAAAAATGCCCGTGGAAGGATCAAAGATTTCCATACTTTCATTCAAGCCGGTCCAATTGCCTTTGATGAGCGCGTTGACGCCGCCGACAATGGCCACGCCGCCGGTGCCGTCGTCCAATGCAAACGCTTGGGCAAAGCCGCGCCGTTGACCGCCGTTGAGCGGAAACAAAGTGTCCACGATGCATTTGCCGCTGTCGCTGTCACAGGTTGCGTTGACGTGAATGGATTTGCAATCGGTGTCCGTTTTGCAACTGCGCTTGATCGCGTCGATATTGAGTTGAGGGTTGGCGATGGCCAAAGCCGTGAATTGTCCTAGCCGATAGGGCTGAACGTAAAAAGGTTGCGTTTTTGCGGATTCCACGCCGCCCGCGTCGGCTTGCACGCCGCCGCGAAACGCGCGGTAGCTCAGTTGGGTGCAGGCGTCGTCGCCAAAAAGCTCGATCAGCAGGCTGTACTCGGTATTCACAGGCAAATTTTGGATCACTTGCTCGTTGTTGCTCTGCGCTGAATAGGGCGCGCAAGCGACGACATATTTGGCCGTGTCGTCTAACGCCTTGAGCGATCCCTCAAAGATCTTGATGCGCATGGACGCCGCACTGGGAAAAATGCCGGTCAGCGCGAATTGAATCGTGCCAAATCCGCTGGCGCCATCTGATGTTGCCTTGTCCGTCGTAGCGCATTGGGTCAGCACCAGCGCAAGCAACAAGGCGACAAATGAACGAAGTTTCAACATGCACGGGCTCCAAAGCTTTGTGTCTGCGCAAAAATTAGGCTTGGCTATTTCTTGCCGGCAAAAATCGGGTCCAAATGGGCGTCGTTTTGATCCATGGAAAACACGGTCGCACCTTTGACGGTTTTGGTGCCAGAATTCATCAGGACCGCCGTCGTCACGCCGCCCGCGATCACGACACCGACAATCGTCCAAAACCACCATTTTTTCACCAACGGCTTGTCGGGCGTTTTTCCGGGGCCTTCAGGCACTTGAATGACTTCTGCCATTTGCTCAAGCGTTACAGTCTGTTCCGTCTGGCCCGCTGGGGGCACAGTTACGCGACCGGTCCACTCGCGAAAGCCCGCGCGCACCACGCGCACGGTGTGCACGCCCGCGGGCACGGTGGCTTTTAGGCCAGCGACCCCCGTTTTTCCGGCCAGTTTGTCGTCGACATACACAAGTGCGGTGCCGCCGCCGAACAAGGTGACTACCAAAGTTCCGGGCACTTCCACCTGATCGGCCGGCAGATCGGCTGGTCCCAACAACACGACCAAACCATGAGAAACCGCTGTCGCCGGTTTATCCGGATTATCCAGCGGTTGCTGGGTAAATTGCGCCGCGCGCGATTGCTGCACGTCGATCAAGCGCATCGACAGGACCAGAGCGCCCGCTGGATTCTTGGCGATTTCACTGAAAACGACCAGTTGCGCGCCGTACTTATTGCCGATTTTGCCCAAGCATTCCACGCCTGCTTCGGTGCATTCGAATTCGAACATTTCCTCAACCAGATCGGCGTTGGACAGCGCGATATCCAACTGCTTGTAGCGCATGGCCTGCGATTGCAATTCTTTGATCACGGCTGCGCGCTGGCTGTCGCTGGCGACACCGCCGCCCTCAGTGCGCAAAACCAGCACGCGTTGCTTGGCGGCGCGGGCGACGTTGCTGGGTACGGTCGGCGATTTGGCGTCGGTGCCGGGATTGGCGGCTGAGCTGTCGCCTGCGACAGGCGGCGGCGGCGGCGTCTGCGCGCTCAGCGGCGTTGCGGGCAGCGTGAGCAAACTCCCCATTAAAAACGCAGAGATCCACCGCAAAACCATCTGTTGCAGTTTGGATGCGTGAGGGACATTAAGCACGGCAAACTCCTCGAACAAAAGACCGCGACCATGCTAGGGCAGTTAAATCACAAGTGTCAAGCTGTTATCCGCCCCCGATTCGCTGCTTTTGGCGCAACTGCGCGCGATCGGTGTTGTTCGATTGGCGTATGGGCAAAGTCGCGCCGTCGCAGTACAGTTGACGCGCAAAGTTGGGCAATCGTTGCCGCGCCCGACGCGAACCGGAGAAGAGAACATGGCCCAACGCATTGAATATGCTGTATTTCCCGCGATTCGCGAAGATGCGTTCATCGCCACCATGAACAAAATTCATGGCCATGTGCGGCGATCGCAATTGAGCGCCCGCGATTTTCGCGAATGGATGAAAGACGAGGGGTTGTGGAACAAAGACGATGCCGCGCATTTGCTGGCGTTCATCGACGTGCGCAGCGATGCCAATGCGCAACTGGGCCCTTGGGCTGAGAAATTCTTTGCCGCCACCGACGACGATCAGGCCAAAGAACTGCTTTACAAGCGGCTTGTCGATGAAAATACGCTGTTAGTGAAGTACGTTTTGGAGGCGTTGGACATTGAAGGCGGCGGTCGCCTGCATTCAACCTATGAATTGCATAGAATGCTCACAAGTTACGTCTATCCCGGCAAGCACATCGGTTTGGTGCCCTTTCAAAATTGGATCAAATGGATCGTGGCGTCTGGCCGGGTCAAGTTGATCGGCATTCGCTGGGGTTTGACCGATTTGGGTAAGCAAGCCGTGCCGCGGGTGCGCTCGATCGATGTCGATGAATTTTTGGAAGATGAAGCAGCCGGCGTTGCAGTGGCCGCGCCCGCCGCGCCGCCGCCAGCCGCCGCCGTCGCCGCGCCCGCCGCCGCAAAAGCGCCCGCCGCAAAGGCAAAAGCGACCGCAGCAGCGCAGGACTCCGATGGCGATGGCGAGGAAATGCTCGATTTGCCGCCTGAAGCCGAACCGGTCGATGAAAGCCTGTTTCAACAATACGAGGCCAAATTCGAACAAGCGGAAAGCGAACCGGTCGCGGCAGCGCCAAAGGGAAAAGCTGCAAAATCTGTTGCCATTGCGCCAGCTGTAGAAAACACAGCAGCGCCCGCGAGCAAAGCCGCGGCGCTGCCGCGCCAAACGACGGGACCGGCCGCGATCGCGCGCTTGGCGCTGGTTGAAGTCGCCTGTGCCAAACAAGCACCAGAAGTGGGCGAGTTAATAACCCAATTGCGCGATTACGGCCGCGCCAACGCGCTGGGCGGCGGTTCACTTCTGTTGGCCCACGGTTTGGAATCGCGGCTGGCGCAAAATGAAGCCGCGCGCCATCTATTTTTGGCGGCTCTTCTCGCGAGGTTGTACGCGGCGCGCGCCGATGGCTCGCTTGTCGATCTGCTCATTGAGCGCGTCGGCGCACTGGCACCGGTGGCGGTTCTGCTTGATCGTCCGGAAGCATTGGCCGAAGTGGTTGTGCGCTGGGGCCTCGCCGCCGGCGATTCGGCCAGCAACGCGCTGCGCGCTGCGCTCTTTGATGCGGTTTTGGGCGGCCGCGCGCTGAAGTCGCAGGCCGATTTGCCCACTGCACTGGCCGAATCGGCCAGTGCTGAGGTGTTGATCGGACAATTAAATCAAGGCCTGCTGCGCGCAGCGCCGGTCACCGCGCAGCTTTGGCTGGTGCGTGAAATGGTCCGCGCCGGCCTGTGGACACGCGCAAGTGCGACCGAGATCGCGTTTGTGCCCACGCGTGCCGTGCGCCTGATGGCCTATCGCTTGCGCATGATCGATACGCATTTTGCCCTGAGCGCCGCGGCCCTGATCCAGATCGCCAAGCGCCTTGTGAGCGTCTTGCCAGCCGGCTCTGTGGAAGCCGCAGCTTTTGAGGCACTTGCACCCAACGATCACCTGCGCTTTGATTGCAGCAACGTCCTTATCTGTCAGCAGCCTTGCGCTTATGCGCCGCTGGATTAGCCGGTACGCACCGCGCTCATCGCAAAATTTCGCATAAGCCCTTGACGCGCGTCGCAGCAAACGCTATTTCTACGCCAGAACTTCACCCGCGTGTTTTAGTCCTGTTCGCAGGCGACCCTTCCTAGGGTCGATTATTTCTTGTCTGTTTTCACTGCGTTTCTGTCCGTTCTCTGGCTACTTTACCTACCTTCTTCATCTGCCTTGTGCCCGCAAAAGCACCGCAAGTGAAATTTGTGCCACCCGCTTTTGGGGGTGGCCGTTTTGCTTCACCGCCGCGCCACTAGCCCCTCGTTGGGCAGTTGCACGTGTCTGCACTTGGCAATTTCTTTGGAAAAAAAATGAATCTCAACGATCTCAAACACATGAAAATGGCCGAATTGGTCAACCTCGCCAATGACTTAGGCATTGACGACGGCGCGAGCATGCACCGCCAAGACTTGATCTTTGCGCTGTTGCAAGCCCAAACCAGCCGCGAAGGCGCGATTTACTCCGAGGGCGTGGTGCAAGTCCTGCCTGAGGGCTACGGTTTCTTGCGCTCCCCCGACTACAACTATTTTCCCGGCAGCGACGACGTGTACGTCAGTCCGTCGCAGATCCGCCGCTTTGGCCTGCGCAATGGCGACACGGTTTCCGGTGAAATTCGCCCGCCCAAAGAAGGCGAACGCTACTTTGCGCTGCTCAAAGTCGATGAAATCAATTTCGAAGATCCCGATCGCGCCAAGCACAAAATACTTTTTGACAACCTGACGCCGCTGTATCCGACTGAGCGTTTGCGTTTGGAATACACGAGCAAAAGCTACACCACGCGGGTGATCGACCTGCTTTGCCCGCAAGGCAAGGGGCAGCGCACGTTGATCGTCGCGCCGCCGCGCACCGGTAAGACCGTGCTTTTGCAGGAAATCGCCCACGCGATTGCCGCCAACCACAAAGAAGTCTATTTGATCGTGCTGTTGATCGATGAGCGGCCTGAAGAAGTCACCGACATGCAGCGCACCGTTCAGGGCGAAGTGGTGTCCAGTACGTTTGATGAACCCGCCAGCCGTCACGTGCAAGTGGCTGAAATGGTGATTGAAAAAGCAAAGCGTCTGGTCGAGCACGGCCGCGACGTCGTGATTTTGCTCGATTCGATCACGCGTTTGGCGCGGGCTTACAATACGGTGGTGCCGCCGTCGGGCAAAATTCTGTCGGGCGGTGTCGATTCCAATGCGTTGCACAAACCAAAGCGCTTTTTTGGCGCCGCGCGCAATATTGAAGAAGGTGGATCGCTCACGATCATCGGAACTGCTTTGATCGACACGGGATCGCGCATGGACGAAGTGATCTTTGAAGAATTCAAAGGCACCGGCAACTGCGAAATTCACCTCGATCGCAAATTGATGGAAAAACGCATTTACCCCTGCTTGGACATCAACAAGTCTGGAACCCGCAAGGAAGATTTGCTGTTTGACGAGCGCACGCTAAACCGCGTGTGGTTGTTGCGCCAATTGCTGCATCCGCTCAACGTCATCGATTCCATGGAATTTTTGTTGGACAAAGTGCGAAAATATGAAACAAATCAGCAATTTCTCGATGGCATGAATCAGTAGGCGGAAAGGGGGGATTGTGTGGCACTCGTTGTAATTACCGGCGGCGCCGGATTTATCGGCTCCAACTTGGCGCATGCATTGGTCGCGCGTGGCGACGGCGTGCGGATTGTCGACAATTTTTCGTCGGGCCGCCGCATCAACTTGGCCGACATCGCCGATCAGTTCGAGCTGTTTGAAGGCGATATCCGCGACCCAGAATTGCTGGCAAAAGCGATGGACGGTGCGGATTTTGTGTTGCATCAGGCGGCCTTGCCAAGCGTGGTGCGATCTGTGGAAGATCCGGAAAGTTCGCACGACGTCAACATCAACGGCATGTTGCGCGTGCTGCAGGCGGCGCGCGAAGCCAAGATCAAACGCTTGGTTTATGCAGCATCTTCCAGTGCTTACGGTGAAACGCCGACGTTGCCAAAAATAGAGACGATGTTGCCGCAGCCGATAAGTCCGTATGCGGTCAATAAGCTGCTAGGTGAGATGTATTGCAGCGTTTGGACACGGGTTTTTGACCTGCCCTGCGTGTCGCTGCGCTATTTCAACGTGTTTGGACCGCGTCAATCGCCGCAAAGTGAATATGCGGCAGTGATTCCCAAATTCATCACCATGATGCAACAGGGCATTTCGCCTACGCTAAATGGCGATGGTGGCCACACGCGGGATTTTTGCTACATCGACAACGTGGTGCAGGCCAACTTGAAAGCGCTCACGGCACCCGATGCGCCCGGCAACGTTTACAACGTTGCTTGCGGCAAGCGTTATTCTCTGATCGATCTGATCAACGCCATCAATGTGGCACTGGGTACGGCGGTGCAACCGATTTTTGGCCCAGAGCGCGCCGGCGATATTCGCGACAGTTTGGCCGATATTACGGCGATTGAACGCGATCTAGGCTATGTCGCCGAAGTCGATTTTGCCGAAGGTTTGCGCCGCGCGGTGGCTTGGTACGGCCAACATCCTGAGGGATGAGGCGACGACTTATTTTTTCCCAGGCCCTAAAGCACTAAGGAATGCCTCATGATCCGGCCCGAAGTCGCAGGCGTTCGCCACCGTTTTGTGCAACTGGACGATCTGAAAATGCACTTGGCGGAAGCCGGTGATCCGAGCAAGCCGCTGGTCATTTTGCTCCACGGTTTTCCTGAGTTTTGGTATTCGTGGCGCCATCAATTGCGAGCGCTCGCCGACATTGCCCACGTGGTCGCACCCGATGGCCGCGGCTATGGCGAGACGGACAAGCCCAAAACTGGTTACAAAATAGAACAACTTGCCGCTGACATGCGCGACCTTATTGCGCTTTTGGGTGCCGAACGCGGCGACGACAAGCAACAGGCCATTTTTGTCGCCCACGATTGGGGCGGACCGATTGCCTTTGCTTTGGCGGCCTTGTATCCAGAACGCGTCGCTAAATTGTGCGTGCTGAACGGTCCCCATTCAGTCGCTTATGCGCGCACGGTGGCGCATTCTTTCAGCCAAATTCGCAAATCTTGGTATATCTTAATGTTTCAGGTGCCAGGCCTGTTTGAAAGTGCATTTTTCAAAGATCCCAAGACAATGATGGCCAAAATGTTTCACGGTGCGGCCGTCAATCGCAGCGTGTTTCCGCCAGAAGAAACCGACATTTACGCCGAAGTGATGGCGCAACCGGGGGCGCTCAAGGCGGCGCTTGCTTACTATCGCAACGCGTTGGGCACCGCATGGCGCCTCAAACCACTCAGCGCGCCTTTGGCGATGCCGGTGTTGGTGCTGTGGGGCAGGCAAGATCCCGCTTTGGAAGCTGCTTTGGTCGATGCAGCGCGGCCGTTTTGCACGGGATCTTTTGAAGTTCAATGGTTTGACGGCAGCGGCCACTGGCTGCAGCAGGAAATGGCCGCCGAGGTCAACCAGAGTCTGCGGGAATTTATCACCAAATAATGCGGACTTAAGCAGCTGGTTGACCGATCCGCGCGCCTGCCGCACAATTCGGCCCCCGCGCAGCCGCACATGGCCCAGCGCGCCACGAACTTAGAGGATAAAACTATGCGAATAATTTGTACTTTTATGGTGTTGGCCCTTGGCGTCGTCGGCTGTGAAAAGAAAGCGGAGGCCCCCGCAGCACCGGCCGCTGAAGCAGCCAAGTCGGCAGAAACGGCCAAACCGGCGGAAGCCGCCAAACCCGCGGAAGCCGCCAAACCCGTCGAGGCAGCCAAAGCCCCTGAAGTTCCAGCCAAATTGTCGGTGCTCACCGAAGCGTGTCCGGCAGCGGGTGAAGACGCGGCTAACTGTCCGACCGTGCAAGCCAAAGTCGACGACGACATTCAAGTGGGCCATGTCTTGGTCGCTTGGGATGGCTCTTTGCCCAACACCAAAGTCGGCCGCGACAAAGCGGGCGCGTTGAAATTAGCCACTGAAATCGCGCATGAAGCGCGCAAGGCCGGCGCCGACTTCGTCGCGTTGATCCGCAAGAATTCAAGCGATCCGGGGCCGGGCATCTACAAAGTGACGCCGCCGATGCGCAAGCGCTATGTGCCGCAGTTTACCGCCATGGCGACTTCGCTCGGCATGGGCCAAGTGGATGTGGTTGAAACGAAATTTGGTTACCACGTCATGAAGCGTTTGCCCTTTGATTTTGAACCCGCGCTGGCTAAGGTGATGGAGGACAAATGTCCAGCGGCCGGTGAGGACAATGCGAGTTGCCCGACCAAACAGAACCCAAAAGCCGCCAACGTGACGGTTAGCCACATCTTGCTGGCCTACAAAGGCGCGATGCGTGCCGATGACAAGATCACCCGCAGCAAGGACGAGGCCAAGGCGCTGGCGATCAAGCTGACGCATGAAGCGCGGATGCCCAAAGCGGATTTTGCCAAACTGATGAAAGACAACAGCAGCGATCCGGGCGGCGGCACCTATCCGGTCGCGGTCGATTCGGGCATGGCCAAACCGTTTGAACAGTTGAGTTTGCAACTCGGCGTGGGTCAGATCGACATCGTTGAAACCGATTTTGGCTACCACATCATCAAGCGCGATAAGTAGATGATCTGGCAGGAAGAACTCGCGCTGACGCAGATAACTTGGCAGCTTCAGGCGCAAAGGAGCGTGACGCTCGCTGAACTGCGCGATGTGGAACTGCGCGCCATCGGCAAAGCTGGCGAAGTCACGCTGCTTGTGCGCAAAGTCGGCACCTTGCCTCCCGACGAGCGCAAGGCGTATGGCGCGGCGGTCAGTCAACTGCGCAGCCAGGTTGAAGCAGCGCTCGCGAACAAGAAAACCCAGCTAGAACAAGCGCTTGTCGATGCCGAACTGGCCGATACGACGTTTGACATCACGCTGCCGCCGCCGCCACGCAAAATTGGCCACCTGCATCCGTTGAGCCAAGTCCAGTTGGAAGTCGAACAGGTGTTTGCCTCGATGGGCTTTCACGTTCTGGACTATCCAGAAGTTGAAAGTGAATTCAATAACTTTGAAGCGCTCAACATCCCCAGTTGGCATCCGGCGCGGGAGATGCAGGACACCTTTTGGCTCAGCGACGGCCATCTTTTGCGCACGCATACGTCGAGCGGTCAAGTGCGGGCCATGCATGAATTTGCGCCGCCATTTCGCGCGATTTTCCCAGGCAAAGTCTATCGTTATGAAGCGACCGATGCCTCGCATGAACATACTTTTCACCAGTTGGAAGGCCTGTTTATCGGCCAGCATGTGTCGGTCGGCAATTTGTTGGATTCCATGCGCACGTTGTTGTCGGCGATTTTGCAGCGTGAAGTCGAAGTGCGGTTGAGGCCTGGCTATTTCCCGTTCGTCGAGCCCGGTTTTGAACTCGACATTCAATGTCAGGTCTGCGGCGGCTCGGGTTGCAGTGTGTGCAAACACAGCGGATGGCTTGAACTTTTGCCGTGTGGCTTGGTGCATCCGCAGGTTTTGCGCGCGGGCGGCCTCGATCCGTCAGAGTGGCAAGGCTGGGCGTTTGGTTTGGGCCTGTCGCGGCTGGTGATGATGCGCTTTGGCGTGCCCGATGTTCGCCTGCTTTTGAGCGGCGATCAGCGGTTTCTTTCGCAGTTTTGATCAGTTGCGCCATGTGACGTTTTTTGTCACCCGGACCCTTTTGTCAGTGCCGTTTGCGCATCCGAGGCCTCATGCACGTCAGCTGGAAGTGGATCTCAAGTTGGGTTGACACACACGACATTGATCCACAAGCCTTTTTTACGCGCTTCACCACCACCGTCGCCGAAATCGACGGCGTGCACCGCTGGGGTTTCGGGTTGCAGGAAGTGCTGGTCGCCGACGTGATCGCGGTGGCAGATCACCCCAATGCGCAAAAATTGCATTTGGCGACCATCGATTTGGGCACCCACCAAGTCACGGTCGTGTGCGGCGCGCCCGATCTGCAAGTCGGCATGCGCGTTCCATTTGTTCCCCCGGGTGTGACGCTGCCTTCGGGTATTGTCGTGCGCATGGGCCAAGTGCGCGGCGTCGACTCGCCTGGCATGTTGGCTTCAGAAGCCGATTTGGGCTTGTCTGACGATCACGCGGGCCTTTTGAGTTTGGAGGGCTGCACAGCACCCGCCGGCACGCCGCTGCCACAGGCCATTGATCTGGAAGATGTTCTGTATGAAGTTGACAATAAATCGATCACCCATCGCCCCGATCTGTGGGGGCAATACGGCATGGCGCGCGAAGTGGCGGCGATGCTGGATCGACCGCTTAAACCGTTGAATACAAATGTGAACTTTGCCAACGACGTGCCACTGCCGGTGCATATCGCCAGCCCGCTGTGTCTGCGCTATGTGTGCGCGCGCCTGACGGACGTGCAAGTGCGCCCATCGCCTGTGAATATTCGGCTGCTGCTGCGCAGGCTGGGCGTGCGGCCGATCAACAACGTGGTGGACGCGACCAACTTGATCATGCTGGAAACTGGCAATCCCCTTCATGCTTTTGACGCACGGCAAATTCGCGGCAACCGCATTGAGGTGCGGCAGGCGCGGGCGGGCGAAACGCTGACAACGCTCGATGGTCAGTTGCGCGCGCTGCTCGCCACTGATTGCGTCATCGCCGATGACGTCGGGGGCGTGGCGCTTGCGGGCATTATGGGTGGCCAAGACAGTGAAATTCGTCAGGATACCCGTGAAATTGTGCTGGAAGCGGCGAGTTTTGATGCGGCGGCCATTCGCAAGACGGCGCTGCGTCTCGGTTTGCGCACGGAGAGTTCGGCGCGTTTTGAGAAGGCTTTGGATCCCAATTTGGCCGCGGCCGCGGCCAAACGGTTTGTGCAGTTGCTGCTAGAAATTGCGCCAGAAACCCGCGTGATTAGCGCGCTGCACGATGCCGATGATCTGGGCCAAATGCCGCAACGATCGGTAGTGATTGCCACGCAAAGCGATTATTTGCGCCAGCGTTTGGGCGTGAGTGAAAGCGAAATGTCAAATGGCTGGATCGATGCTTGCCTACAACGCCTTGAATTTGTTGTGCAACGCCAAGGCGACGCGCTGATCGTGACGGTGCCGAGTTTTCGGGCGACCAAGGACGTGAAAATTGCAGAAGATCTGGTGGAAGAACTGGGTCGGCATTACGGTTACGCCCGCATCGCCAGCCAGGCGCCGCTGATTCCGTCGCGGCCGCCCGTACTTCCGCCGCGCAAACGCTTGGAGCGCGATTTGCGCGCGGCGCTTGTCCACGCGGAAGCGCTGACCGAAGTGATCTTGTACGGTTTTGACCACGAAGGTGAACGCCATAGGCTGAAATTGCATGAAAACGGCCTGCCACGGTTGGCGCTGCGCAACACATTGTCTAGTGAACACGCGTACTTACGGCGCAATCTGGCGCCGAATTTGATCTCTTGCGCGGAAAAAAATCTGCAGACCGGTGACGGAAAAAATGTCAGCCGAAGCGGTGAAATTCTTGAATGTTTTGAGATTGGTCGCGTTTTTGTCCCGGTGCCCGCAGGCGACCGCCGTGATGTCGATTGCGGGATGCCAAAGCTATTGGACGACGCCGACAGAGCAACCGCGTATTTGGGGCAGTTGGATGCAGAAAGCGTTGAAAGTATAAAAATTTCTCAGCTAAATGCCTCGCCGTTGCCGTGGCAACCCATGCGACTGGGCGTGGTTCTGGCGCAACGTCTGGGCGGGGGTAGCGACGGCAGCAAAGACGCCGAAGTACCTGTCGCTACAAGTATTCGACTGCTGCGCCGCGCTAGAGATGTGTTGCGCACCGTAGCCGGCGTTGCTCGGGTCGGGCCGCTCGACGTGCGTAAGTTCAACGCGAGCACAGCCTTAGCGCAGCCCGCAGCGATTGCCGATCTAACGGCAAGCTGGTTGCATCCGCAGCGCGCTGCCGCCATCGTGGCGGGTGACGTGATCGTCGGTACGTTCACGACATTGCATCCGCAAGTGCGCAATCAGCTTGCCATTCCCGCGGAAATCGCCGTACTTGAGATCAATTTGGACGCGTTGCTGGGTTTGTCGGCACCCGCCGTGCAAGGCCATGCGCCCTTGGTCTTTCCGCCGAGTGACATCGATTTCACCACGCCGATTTCGCCGCGGCACACATCGCAGCAGGTGGCACAGACGATTCGACTGACAATGCAACAGCTGCAATTGGAGGTCATCGCTCTGGAACTTCTGCAAATTCGCGAACTTGAGGAAGCTGTGCACCTAGGTAACCCGCCCTTGCGTGCGCTGACCTGGCGGCTCACCTATCGTGCCGTTGGTCGCACGCTGCTGCCGACTGAAGTCGAACAGGTCAAACGCGCAGCGGTCGATGACTTTATCGATCCGTCGTATTGGCGAAAAGTTCTGCCGTCAGTGAAGTAGGAAGCTAAAGATGGCCGAATACGGACACCGCGTGTTGTTTCTTTCGGGGCCGGTGGAGCCGCCGTGGACGCGCAGCGACAAAAACTTGGTGCGCGCTGTAGCCGCGAATTTGCAGCGTTATCGCGCGCGCGTGCTGACACATGAGGGCGCGCAGCCGGGCGATGCCCACGTCGAAACCGAAAACGCCTGGGGCCCAAGGGTGCGCGGCGACACACCTATGGGCCGGCGCATCGGCTTGTTCAGTCGCCTCATCGACACGCGCGAAACGGCCATCGTCCACCTGTTTTGGCCAGCGGATATTTTGGTGGCCAATTTGGTGCGCGCAGCATGTAAGATGCGCAATATTCCCGTGTTGCATACGCTTGTGCGGGCCCCGCGCACGACCGTCGGTATTGGCCACGCGCTCGCTGGATCGCCTGTGGTTTGTCTAACCCAAGAAACCCAAGCGCGTTTGCAGGCTGAGGGCATTCACAACACGCTGTGGGTGCCAGCGGGGATTGACGTCAAGCCGCCGATCGCTGCGGCGGACAAGGCGGCGATTCGGCGCAAGTATCGAATTCCACTTACAGATGACGTCGTAACTTACGCCGGCGATTTTCGCCACAGCAACGCTGCGCGCACTTTTGCCGCGGCCATTCCGCGGATTTTGCGCAATGCCGACGCCCATTTTGTGTTTGCGTGCCGCATCCGCGGCGATGAAGACCGCCGCGAAGAAGCCCGCATCAAGCAAGCCGTCACCGCCGACGGCATCGCCGAACACGTCACGTTTTTGAATGAAATAACCAGCTTGCGTGAAATATTCGCCATTTCGGCGATTCAAGTTTTTCCGGCCGACAGTTTGCATGAAAAAATGGATCTGCCGCTGGTGCTGCTTGAAGGCATGGCCGAATGTGTGCCGACGGTGGTGGCGAACAGGGCGCCGCTGAGTGAACTTGTCCAAGCGGGCGTTGCGCTTGGCGTTCCGGCGATGGACCCTGTGGGTTTGTCGGCGGCGACAGTTGAACTTTTGCGCTCGCCCGATCGCCGTGAAGCGCTGGGTCTGGCGGGCCGAAAACTCGTGGAAGAACGCTACGATATCGCCAAAGTTGCCGCGCGTTACGAGCAAATTTACGATGACATGTTGGTGCAGCCGCGCAGCGGTCGCGTTGGCCTGTCGGGGCTTTGGGGCGTCGGATGATCGTGGCGAGGTGATGGTGAGCGGTGGCATGTTAGACATGATATTACTGGGATTTGTCGTGGCCATTGCGCTGTTGGTCGCGCTTTGGGCCCACGCGTTGTTTTGGCGACGGCGCATTGCGCTCGCGTTGCCGTACGCGGAGACGCACCGCATCGCCACCGCGGACAAAAGCGCCATTGAGCTGCGGCGCGTCACGCAGCCGGTGGCGCAAGTGCTGCCGCCGGTATTACTGGTCCACGGTATCGCCATCAATCACCGCAACATGGACACCCATCCGGATTACTCGCTGGCGCGCGCCCTGGCCAAAACCGGTCGCGATGTCTGGCTGTTGACGTTGCGCAGCGGTCGCTCTGATCTCACGGCGGACGAACGCAAGAACGCCAATTTCGCTGCAATCGCCACGCACGATGTGCCTTTGGCGGTGGCTGAAGTTTTGCGGCGCACCGGTCATAAGCATTTGGATTACGTGGGTTTCTCCATGGGCGGCATTCTTCTGTATGCCACACTTGGGCGTGCGGTGCCAATCGAATCGGTGCGCCGCGCCGTCATCATGGGCTCGCCCGGACGTGTCGCGCCGATCCTCCCGGGTTTGAAGTGGCTGCTCAGCTTGCCGCATTGGCTGATCCCCAATATTCCGTTGCGTTGGCCCAGCGCGTTGGTGATTTTTTGCAGCGAGTGGTTTGCCACGCCGCTGCACCATATCCCAATTAATCCGCACAATTCCGCCAAAGGCATGGTGCGCCAGACGTTGGCCGATGCGGTACAGGACATACCTGGGCCGTTGATGCGCGACTTGGCGACTTGGGCGTACGGCGGCGGTGCGATTCGCATCGGCGACGATCACGCGCTGCAGGGATTGCGTCACATCGCGATTCCCGTTCACTTTTTCGCCGGCGCGGCCGACAACCTCGGACCGCCCGCCAGCCTGCGCGTCGCCTACGACGCGTGGGGCATCGACGTGGGCGCGCCAAAAACATTTACCGAACTCAGTGTCGCCAATGGCCATTCAGCCAATTACGGCCACGCCGATCTAACGGTCGGTAAACAAGTCCACGCCGAAGTTTACGCGCCCATCATCGCATTTCTAGCCCAAAAAGATGCCGCGGCGGTCGCGGCGTGAGAGCGTGTGAAAAATCCTTTTTTCACGCTCTCGATTGGGGTCTGGTATTGGCAATTTCTGCCAATCGACCAAAAGTGGGCTCGGATTCAAATTTCTGGTTCCAGTAATATCATTATCTTACGGAGCATCCATGCAGAAACTGCTAATACCTGACCCCGCTCAGAAGCTGTGAAATGAATATTTCACAGCCTCTGAGCGATCCGTTGCGCATCCTAGTCGACGTCACCACTTGGGTGCCGGGGCGCACGGGCATCGGCCTTTACACCGAACGCCTTTTGCGCGCGTGGCAGGAACTCGGCACCGGCGATGAACTTTTGCTCGCTTCCAACACGCCGCCCGTCGATTTGCGCGCCATGGGCGGGCGCAAGCTCGGTCCGCGTTTTCCCATCCGCGCCATTTGGCTGCAAACGGCGGTGCCGCTGCAGATCGCCCGCTGCAAGCCGGATTTTGCCTTTTTCCCCAATTATATCGCCCCCATTATCCCAACCGTGCCGTATGTGATTACCGTGCACGATCTGGCGATTTTTCTGTATCCAGAAACTTTTACCTTCAAAAAACGCGTGCTGCAGCGGGCGCTATTGCCGTTGCTGGTGCGCCAAGCCGCGGCCGTCCTGACGCCTTCTGAAAATACCCGCCGCGATCTGCTGCGCTTGCTGCCCACCGATCCGCACAAAGTGGTGGCGGTGCCGCTGGCGGCGGCGGAACATTTTAGCCTCCCGCTAGATCCCGCTATAATCATTCGCGAACGTGCCGCCTTGCAATTGCCGCCCAAATACCTGCTGGCCGTCGGCACACTGGAGCCGCGCAAGAATCTGGTGCGCTTGCTCGACGCATTTGCCCGCATCGGCGGCCAAATACCCGATGTACATCTAGTAGTTGCCGGTGGCCGCGGCTGGCGCGATGACGCGATCGCCGCCGCACTGCGCGACCACCCGGCCAAGGATCAAATTCACGCGATCGGCTACGTCGGCCCCGTCGCCCTGCGCGTGTTGTACGCCGAAGCATTGGCGCTGTGTTACCCAAGTCTTTACGAAGGCTTTGGCTTGCCAGTCGTGGAAGCCATGGCCAGCGGCACGCCGGTGTTGACCTCAAAAGGCAGTTCGTTGGATGAAGTGGCGGCAGGTGCTGCCATCGCGGTCGATCCACTGTCCGTCGGAGAAATTGCTCGCGCTATGTTGGACTTGGCGCAAAGTAGCGATTTACGAGCGCAATTGCGGGAAAAAGGCCTGCGCCGCGCGGCCGAATTGTCGTGGGCGCAAACAGCGCGCGCCAGCCGTGAAGTGTTCGTGAACCTGCGCGACGGCAAGTGCGCCGA
>CAMDBH010000047.1 GCA_945889325.1 Klebsiella pneumoniae | reverse complement strand
CCTTGCAGTGACAAGAACATCTGCACGGAAAACGACACTTGCAAAGACGGCGGTTGCGAAAGTGGCTCGGCCAAGGTTTGCGATGAC
Source organism: Klebsiella pneumoniae (assembly GCA_945889325.1). Lineage (GTDB taxonomy): Bacteria > Myxococcota_A > UBA9042 > UBA9042 > UBA9042 > CAMDBH01. The sequence continues at coordinate 24,084 of CAMDBH010000047.1, read as the reverse complement.
GGCAATGGTTGCACAACGGATATCTGTGACGCCAACAAGGGTTGCGTGGTGTTTAGCAATGGCGAACCGTGTTCGGACAACAATTTGTGCACGTTGGGCGACACATGCAGCGGCGGTTCTTGCGCCCCGGGAGCGGCCAAAGTTTGCGACGATGGCAAAGTATGCACGACAGACAGCTGCGATGCCAAAACTGGCTGTATTGTCAATAGCAACGGCGTGCCGTGCGACGACGGCAGCGTGTGTACTTTGGGCGATATTTGCGGCGGCGGCGATTGCGCACCGGGCAAGGCGATTGGCTGCGATGACGGCAATCCGTGTACCGACGATAGCTGCGATAAAACAGTCGGTTGTGTGCACAGCAACAACAGCGGCGGTTGCAATGACAACAACAATTGCACCGTCGGCGATACTTGCAAAGGCGGGGTGTGTACGCCTTCGGGTCCCAGCAGCTGCGACGACAACAACGTTTGCACGACGGAGACTTGTGACCCAAAAACGGGCGCGTGCAATGCGGTGAACAATGCGGCGGCGTGTAGCGACGGCTCGGTTTGCAGCAATGGCGACACGTGTGCGGGCGGCAAATGCGTGGGCGGCCCAGCGGTCAATTGCGACGATGGCAATCCGTGCACCGACGACAGCTGTGACAATGTAACGGGCTGTTTACACGGCAAAAATACGGCTGGTTGCAACGACGGCAACGTGTGCACCCTCAACGACGTGTGCAGTGGCGGCATCTGCACGCCGGGCTTGGCCAAAGGCTGCGACGACGGCAACATTTGCACCGACGATACCTGTGCGCCCATCAGCGGTTGCGCCAATGCCAACAACAAGGGCGCGTGTACCGACAGCAATGTTTGCACTGGCGGCGATTTGTGCAGCGCTGGCAGTTGCGTGGCGGGCGTCAAGATCCCGTGCAGCGACGGCAACGTTTGCACAGACGACAGTTGCAATGCGGTGACGGGCTGCGTTTTCGCTAACAATACCGCGGTTTGCAATGACGGCAACGGCTGCACGCAAGGCGACGTTTGCGCGGCGGGTGCGTGCAAAGGTGGCATCGGCTGTAGCATCAACGGCCAGTGCGCGTCGGGGCCGCAGGCAGTAAGTTGTGCGTGCAAGCCGGGTTACACGGGCGATGGCTTTACTTGCGGCGATGTGGATGAATGCGCCAAAGGCATTTTCACTTGCCCCGCCAATGAAGTGTGCGTCAACACCGTGGGCAGTTATGTCTGTGAATGTAAGAACAATTTCGGCGATTGCAACAACAATCCGGTCGACGGCTGTGAGGCCGATTTCTCAAGCGACATCAACAACTGCAACAGCTGCGCGGCGGCATGCGGCAAGGCCAATGGCACGCCGACTTGCCAGGGCAACAAATGCAGCATTGCGTGCGCGGCGGGCTTCAACGACTGCGACCTGAAGAATGTCAACGGCTGTGAAGTCAAGACCCTGGGCACCGACGTCAACAATTGCGGCGCCTGTTCGACCGTTTGCAGCGGCAGCAACATCAGCGCAGCGTGCAACAACGGCGTTTGCAACGGAGCGTGCGCCGCCAACTACACGGATTGCGACGGCAACAAACAGAAAAACGGCTGCGAAATGCTCACCGGCGGCAATGACGTGACCAACTGCGGTGGCTGCGCAACCAAGTGTTCTACAAGTAATATCGTGCAGACGTGCACGGGCGGCGCGTGCAATGGCGCTTGCAATGCGGGTTACAGCGACTGCAACAGCAACAAGCAATCAGACGGCTGTGAAGTGCAAACGGGCGGCAATGACCTCAACAATTGTGGCGGCTGCGGCACGGTTTGCGCGGGCACTTGCACCAACGGCGTGTGCGCGGTGAGCGATCCGTGCGTCAATTACGGCGGCACGCAGGTCACAATTGGCACGCATATCAAGGTGTGCAAGACCAATGTGGCGTGGGGCGGCTGGAATCCGGCCAACATTCCGGGCGGTTGGACGGTTTGCACCAAGACGCAATGGGATTCATTTGCGCCTGCTGGAACGCCCGCGAGTTATGGCCTTGCAACGATTTGGATCAACAACAACAGCTGCGGCAGCAGCCAGCACCATGAAATTTATGTCAGTTTTCCGATGAATCAGGTGTCTTGCTACGACGGCAGCAGTTGTTGTTGGCCGGATACTACGGCTTTGATGTTCGCGGTTTGTTTGTAAGGGCCTGTTCAACAATAAGTTGAACAGGCCCCGTGCCAGTTTTGCTGGGTCGCCAAGCTCACCGATGCGGATTCGCGGCTCCGTCGGCGCATTGGATCGATCGTGTTATTGTTAGACAGCTCCTAAGGCGGGGTTTTTAGGCGGTGATCATTTACGACGTTGTCAACAGCATCGATATCGACAAGGATCACCGCACAAATGGAGCTGTGCATGATCGATAAGGAAACAGAATGGTTGGCCTCCACCCGCCGCCAAGGCGTGCCGCAGTTGACCATCCGCGCGGTGGTCGTCGGCATGGGCATCGGCGCGGTGATGTGCCTGAGCAACTTGTACGTGTTCTTCAAGACCGGTTGGTCCATGGGCGTCACGATTACCGCAGCCATTTTGGCATTTGCGCTGTTCCGGCTGCTGGAGGTGCTCAAAATCGCTAAACATCCGCTGACGGCGCTTGAGAACAACGCGCTGACCACGGTCGCATCGGGTGCTGGCTTCATGACGGGCGGCGGCAACATGGCGGCCTTTGGCGCGCTGCTGATGGTCACGACCGTGCGCCCGGACCCGACATTGCTGATTTTTTGGTTTGGCGCGATTGCGGCGCTCGGTGTTTTTACAGCCATCCCGATCAAGCGACAGCTGATCAACCGCGAAGGGCTGGCGTTCCCCACCGGCAAAGCGACGGCAGAGACGCTGCGCGCGATCCACGGCGAACTGCCCGGTGCCACCGCTGGCGCGGGCAACGCCCAAGCCAAGGCGCTCGGTTACGGCGCGTTGTTTGCCGCGTTGCTGGCTTTTGTCCGCGATGCCAAGGCGGCTTGGATGCCGTGGAATCTGCCCAGTGTCATTCCGCTACCTTTCATGATTGCAGGCAAAGCCGCCGCCGAGTGGACGCTAGCCGTCAAAAGCGAAGTCGTGCTGGTGGGTGCCGGCGCGCTGATGAGTTTTCGCACCGCGTGGTCGCTGCTGCTGGGTGGCGTGCTAACCTACGCTTTTCTGGCGCCCGCGCTGCTGGCCGACCATGCCATCAAAGGCACTGGCTATAAAGCGATTGTGGCGTGGACGGTCTGGCCGGGTGCGGCGGTGCTGGTCGCGTCCGGCCTGACCTCATTTGCGCTGGATTGGCGCAGCGTGGCGCGGTCGTTTTCCGGTTTGCTGGCAGTGTTTGCGCCCTCCAAGGCCCAAGTGGCCGATCCAATGGACGCCGTGGAGTGTCCGGGTTGGTGGTTTCCGGCCGGTTTTGTCCTGCTCGGACCGGTGGTTGTGCTGCTGATGGTGGTGCTGTTCCAGATTCCGTGGTGGGCCGGCTTGGTCGCCGTGCCATTGTCGGTCGTCATGGGTTTTGTCGCAGCGCGCGTCACCGGCGAGACCGACGTCACACCGACCAAAGCGCTTGGCCCTGTGACGCAACTCATTTTTGGCATCCTCACGCCCGGCAACTTGGCTGGCAACATCATGAGCGCCAATGTGACTGGCGGCATTGGCTTACACGCCGCGGACTTGCTGACCACGCTCAAGACCGGCTGGCTGCTCGGCGGCAATCCGCGCGCGCAGTTTTATGCCCAACTGTTTGGCGTGGTCGCTGGCGCTGCGGTGGTCGTACCGGCGTTCAACATCCTGATTCCCGACCCGTCTGTGCTCGGCAGCGACGCCTGGCCCGCGCCCTCGTGCCTGGTGTGGGCGGGCGTGTCCAAGGCGTTCGCGGGCGGGGTGGGCTCGCTCAATGGCCTTGCGCGCACGGGCATGGCCGCAGGTCTGGCGCTCGGCACCGTGTTGGCAGTGCTGGAGAAATTGGCGCCGGCCAAGCTCAAGCCGTGGGTGCCGTCGCCGGCGGGTGTGGGCATAGCGATGGTGATCCCGGGCAGCAATACGCTGGCGATGTTTTGCGGCGGGTTGGTGGCGTGGCTGCTGGGCAAGTATAAGCCGCAGTTTGCCCAGCGGTTTGTCGTGCCGGTGAGTTCGGGGCTGATCGCGGGCGAGAGTTTGATGGGCGTGGCGATTGCGCTGCTGATTGTGGCGGGGGTTTTACATAAGTGAAGGGGTTGGCGGCTCGCTTAGGGCCTGTCGAAAAATAACTCATACATTCGGTCGCCGCTGACGGCCGATTTGGGTGTTGTCAATCGGTCAAAGATTCCAATATATTCCCTCATTCCGCCCGCAAATCGGCTCGCCATCGACGCCCTCGGTGTCGATGAGTTATTATTCGACAGCCCCTTAGAGATACAGCATGCCGCCGATTCCGGCACCCTCGAAGCACGAAACGGCTTTCGGTGGTTTCAGTTATTTCAAGAAGTTGGCCGCAGTTTCTACATAGGGTGTAGCCAAAATAGGTCGGCACGAGCGCAACGAGGCGCCCGAAAGGCGAGGCGGAGGTCACCAACGCGCTTTCGGCGTACTAGCGCTACGTCGGAAGTGCGTTGGGGGCCGACAACAAAGCATGTCGCGATGCATCGTTACGCGCAGTAGACGTTTTTTTAGCTACACCCTCTTAAGCCGTGATTGGCACGTAACGCTCGAGAAACCTGTAAGTATCCTGCCAGCACAGGCGGGCATTCTTGCGAAAAACCAGGGCATGAAACGCGTGCAGTTCGCCGGGATAGTAGTGCACATCGCAGACAACGCCGCGTTTTTCAAGTGCCTTAGCCAAACGCCGCGTATCATCCAAAAGCGGGTCAGCCGTGCCCACAGGCGCAAACATCGGTGGCAGCGGATGCACCGGCTGCACGTCACTTTCCAAAATGAGCAACGGATCGGCTAGTTGCATCGCCTCAGCATCTAGGTGATCGGTGTTGTGCAAGTAGGCGTGCGTCACTTCCAGCAAGCGATCGTTGACGAAATTGGCAATTTTGGGTTTGCGCCGCCTGAGCCGATGCGGATCGCTGACCTGCAGCATGCCACAGGCCGGCAAAGCCGCTACTGGCCTGATTCCATGGGCAAACACCGCAGCGGCCCACGGCTCCGGGCGCGCAAAACTTGCTGTAAGCGCCACGGCCACGGCAAGGTTGCCGCCGGCTGATTCACCAGCAATCGCAATACGTTGTGGATCGGCGCCGTACTCCGCGGCGTGGGCGACCAACCAATTGTAGGCCGCGCAGCAATCCTCAACCGCTGCCGGATACGGCTGCTGCGGCGCCAGGCGATAATTGATGGAAAACACAGTGTAACCGCGCTTGGCAAACGCCAGACCCATGAGCCAATGCGTGTCCTTGGACAGAATCCGAAACGCGCCACCGTGGATGTACAGGATCGCAGGATTATTGGGCAATCGCTGCAACGGTCGATAGACGTCCAGCAGATGCTCGCGCCTGCCATCGGCCATGTACGGGATATTGCGCAAGACTTCCAACTTGTGGTGCGCTGGCTTGGCATGGGGATGGCGTTGGCCCAACCATGAAAGGCCACTAAAAAAGGCATCGACCAGCAAGGAGCCCATTTTCTTTGAGGCCGACAGTTTGTAGGGCCGCGGCGTCATCAATTTTGCTCCACAATTTTTTGCCATTCTGCTGGACGAAAACCGATCGCCGCCCGATCGCCGCCGTCGTCGTTGCACACCAGGAGCAGCGGACGTTTGATCAGCCTGCCGTTTTCACTCAACGCCTGCAAAATCAGGGCGTCGCTCATCGCAGCACTGCGTTCGGCCCAGCCCTCGCCGCGGTAAACCAAGCCGTTGACGTTGAACAACGCTTTGGTGGGCACGCCGGCAGCTACCTGAATTTGGGCAAGGATTTGCGCGCTCGGCGGTGTTTCGATCAGGTCCGTAGCGGCAAACGCCACACCCTGCCCGTTCAACCAGCGCAGCGCGTCTTTGCATGTGCTACAACCAGCGTAGTGGAATACTTTGATCTGCATGAGAAATCCTTGAAAATTCTACCAACTGTCGGCGTCGTCTTCCACCGCATCGCGGATGCGGCGCTTGGTCGCAGTGGCCAGCGGCGGCGGCGGTGGGGCCGGTGACGCTGCATCTTGGATGCCAACCTTTTTGCGCGTCCAACGCCGCACCACGCCAAAAAGCAACAACATCGCGGCACCGATCGCCACTGCGGGCACCGCCCAGCCGCGTTCGCGCTGCTTGCCCGGCAGCAGCCAATCGCGGGTGATTTGTTCGCGTTCGCCGTGGGAAGCATTGAATTCCGCAAGGTAATAGTCCAGCAGTTCATCATTGCTGTAGCCAAATGCCATGAAAATCCGCGCCCGCTGTTTGTACACAATGGCCGGCGTGCAAGAAAGCTGACATTTGGCAAAAAATACCGTGGGTTTGCAGCCATCGCACACGCAACGGACGTTTTGCATAAACCAGGCGTATTGCGCCGGCGGGTACAGAAATAGTCGCTCGTATTCGGGGCGCAACGTGACAAAGCGAGCTTCCAATGTTTCCGAAACCGCTTGCTTATTGCTCAGTTGGGCCGTTGGCAGTGCAGCCAGCGCTTGCTCAAGATCCGCTCGCACGACCTTGCCGTGATCGCAAGTGCATTGTTGGGGCGACGTGTCCTTTGCGACGTCGACAACCAGATCACCGCCTTGGTAGCAGGCGCAGGCCAAATGCTTGTAAATCTGCGCAAATGCCGCTTGTCGCGCCGCATCCATCGGCGGCAGGGGCACCACCGCCAGCGCATCCTCATCCTTGCGCGCTGCGATGCCGGTGCGCTGGTGCACTTCGGCAGATTCTGCTGCTGCAGCAGGCGGTTGCGCGTTTTCCGTCGCGCCCACCGCACCAGATGGCCACAGCGCAGTCGCCAGCACAAGCAGCAGGGAGCGCAGCAAATGGTTGTTCAAAATGGGCCCCTTCGCGCGCTGGCGCGCGCGCCATCCTGCTAGCGCAGGCGCGCGATTGCAAGCGCAATCACAAAGTCGTCCAGCCCAACGGCAAGTCCTGTTGCAGCCACATCTTGTGCAGCAAGAGCGCCAGATCATCGCCATCGCGGCCGATCAGCAAGAACAAGCGGCCCGCCGTTGGCCGAGGCTGGACCCAGATTTTACCCTGCATCTTCAGCGCTTTCTGGCCATTTTTAGCCAAGCCCAATTTTTCACTTTGCCGCAACAGGCTCGGCAGTTCGGCCTGGGTTGCGGCGATCAGCATCGACGCACCTGCGTATTTCTTCGCCATCCCACCCGCCTCGTCCGGTTCAACCCGCCAATAGGCCCGCGGTCCCAATTCCTGTAGGAAAGCCGAGAGTTTGGCTTCGTACTTGCGGTCACCGACCAAAAGAAAGCGCTGCAGCCAATTCTTCAGCAGCACCGGCCGGTCCCCTTGAAGTTTGACCCACGCTTGGCGAATTTCGGGCATGATTTGCAGGAGCGTGCCTTTTTCAGCCAGCGCGGTTTTCACCAATGGAAATAACGCTTTGGCAAATGTATCGATATCAGCATTGACGTACCACGAATTGGGCTTTACCAGCGATTCAGCGAATTCCTTTGGATTCACCAGTTCTTGCATGACACCCTGCCCGATCGCCGTAGCCAGACCTTCATTGAGCAAGTCCCAGCCTTGGGCAGCTGTGGCTAGCGAAGGCGCGAAAAACGCGCGGTAAATCTGCGGTTCATCCTCAAGCCCCGCGCGTTCGTACAGCAAGTGGGCGATTTCGTGGACCACGACATCGGCGCGCCGCGCAGGCGTGTCGCCGTCGCGCACTTCCACAACGACGTCTTGGCCAAGTCTGCGACCGTGCAACACTTCTCCCGGTGGCGCGGGGACAAAGTGCACCCGCGCGGCAGGCATCGCACCGCTTGGCACGCCTAAAAATACTGCCAATTGATCCAGAACGGTCGCCAGATGCTGCTCTTTGGCAAATATTTCAAATTGCTCAGAGAATTTGCCGATTTGTGCTGCCCGGACCGCCAGCGCCTCCAAACGCGGCCCAAAGTGATCGATCACTTGCTGCAACTTTGCTGCGTCGGCCGTCGTCAGCAGGACCTCAGCCCGAGCGGCGATGGCCGCCACCGACCCCGCACCGAGAAACAGCGTGGAGAAACGCAGATCTAACCGAGTATCCGCCAGCGGTGGCACCGGTAGAAAGCCATTTTCGCGCGCCGGCAGATGCAAGTAGTCGCCGCGGTAGTGCGAGCGCACTTCGGCAAAACGATTGAGCATCGCTGCGTCGTCGGCTTGCTGCGGCCCGGCCGTGCGCCACCAATCGCGATACGCTTGTGATTCCGCGTGGCTGTCCCCAGCCATGGCGTTGACGATCCAGTACAGGGCCGCTGGGCGATCGGCGGAAAACACCAGCTGTGGCGGCTGTGTTTGCGCAAACGCCAGCGCAGGCGCCGCGCAAAGCCACAGCAGTAGGGGCATCCACACCCCGCGCCGAGTCGGGCCCGCGTTTTTTTGCTTGAAAACGCCGCCCGATTTGGATATTCTCCCGCGCCCGCAAATGCGGGTCCAAGAGATGCAACGCCGAGGCTTGTCGAGGGAAATCATGGCGCTCCGTACCGGTTCATTCAAAGTGCTGACGGGAAATTCCTACGCAAAATCTATGGCAATTATTGCCGTTTCGCTCTTTGGCGCCGCGTGTGGTTCCGCAGTCGGCGGCGGCAGCAGCGGTGGCGGTGGCACGCCTGCACCTGGCGGCGCGGTAGGCGCGACGTGCAATGCTACGCTTTTCAATGAAGGTTGCACCCCCGACAAGACATCCAAGGTCAAATGCGATGGCAAGGTGTGGACGCTGATCGCCGCGTGCACGGGCACCGATGTGTGTTCGGCTACGTTGGCAGATCCGGCTGCGCCGACGTCCGCGACCAAAAAACTGTCTGAATGCAAGACCCCAGTCGTAGCCGACGTGACCAACAGTCCAGACACTTTGACCGGTAACGACGGGACGGCTGGCGCGGATGGACCTGCTGGGCCAGATATGACCCAAGCGCAAGAATTGGCCTGTATTCAAAGCAAATGCACCAAAGAGTGGGGCGCTTGCCAGGCCGACGCCGCGTGCAAAGCATTGGCAACGTGCGCTTTGGCGTGCAACAACGACCAAACTTGCCTAGGCGGGTGTGTGAAAACCGCGACCCAAGCCGCGCTCGCGCTGCTGGTGCCGATCGATTCGTGTGGCAAGACCAACGGTTGTCTGCCAGCCGACAACAAGCCCAAATGCGGCGACGGCAAGTGCGATTCGAGCGAGAGCCCGACATCCTGCCCAAGCGATTGCAAGGTGACCAGCAACTGCGGCAACGGCAAGTGCGATCCGGGTGAAAATGCCAGTAATTGTGCGGCCGATTGCAAGCCCGTTGACGGTTGCGGCAACGGCAAGTGCGATCCGGGCGAAACGCCCAGCAACTGCGCCAAAGATTGCGCCGACGTCGGCATTTGCGGCGACGGCATTTGCCAGCCCACTGAGAATATTGAAATGTGTCCGGACGATTGCAAAGGCAGCGCCACTTGCGGCAACGGCAAATGCGATCCCGGCGAAACGGCGATGACTTGCATTAAGGACTGCCCCAATGCGGCGTGCTGCACCGGCAAAGGCGCGACCTGCGGTACGATCGCGGGCTGCCCGTCTTCTTGCGGCGTTTGCGTCGGTGGTAAGACATGCAGTGGTAACAAATGCGTCGGCGGCACGATGCCGGTCTGCGGCGACGGCAAATGCGAATCTCCGGAGACCAAGACGAGTTGCGCCAAAGACTGTGGCGGCGGCGGCGGCGCCTGCGGCGATGGCAAATGCGACGCGGCCACAGAATCCGTCGACACCTGCCCCGCAGACTGCGGCGACACAAAAACCAAATGCATTTACGCAGCTTGCGGCGAACAAATCGCGGCTTGCCAGACCGACCCAGACTGCAATGGGCTCGTGGGCTGCTTGGGCAACTGCGACCAAACCGATGACGCGTGCATTCAGGCGTGCGCCAAGGCCTCGAATAACAACGCCATTCAGCTCTACACCGCCTTTGGCAAATGCGTCCAGAGTTCTGGCTGCGATGCCGGCGGCGGCGGTGGTCACTTTTGCGACACCAACTGCGGCAAACAGGGCCAGGGTTGCTATTGTGACGCGACCTGCAAATCGGCGGGCGACTGCTGCAACGCCGCCGGTACTGGCGTGGCGGGCAAGTCCTGCGCGGGCTCGACTTGCGCCGATTGCAAGTAGAAATTTCAGCGATTCGCCGCTTTTGGCGCAACTCCGCGTTGTCGCTCCGGTCCGGTCCTCACTCCGCCTTGATTTGCACCAAAATCGACAAATCGATTGGAGGCCTCTCGTGAATTCTGGGCGAGTTGGGCGCTGGCCGCAGAACTCCGGTTCTTCGTGGCGTAGATTTGCTTGATCCGCGCGGCGGACGCGCGTAAGCTTGGGCGCAGCGATCGCGCGGGTGGGCGCGATTCCGTGCAAATGAGGCGGCCGATGCCCCCGCGCAAGTCATCGATTCTAAACGCGACTTCTTCGCTTTTGCGGCTGTTGCTCTTGTCGTCGCTGATTTTCAGCGCGCAAAGTGCACTCGCGTCGCCGGCTCCCTCGCTTTCAGGCGTGCTGCGCAGCAACGCGGGTTCGCCAATCCCGGACGGCAAATATGCAATCGTTATACGCATTTATAATGCGTTTGACGCGCAAAAATTTGTTTGGCAGGAGTTGCAGGCCTCGGTGGCGGTCAAAAGCGGCTGGTTTGTGTTGTCGCTTGGCACAGCAGATCCGGCGACCCCAATGCCCGATGATTTGTTCACGAGTCAGGCCGATTTGTGGATTGGCCTACAAATTATTCCTGAAGTCCAAGAGTTACCGCGGCGACGCATTTACAGCGCGGCTTACGCCATGGCCGCAAAACATGCAGACGATGCAAGCGTTGCCGCCAAAGCCGCCCAATTGGATTGCAACGGTTGCGTGCAAACCGATGAAATGGCATTCCCTTTTGCCAAAGGCGACAAGGCAGGCAAGGCGCTGGATCTCGATTGCGATGGTTGCTTGGAAAATGGCCATTATGCGCAAAATTTTGTGACGGCTGAATTCCTGTTTGATGGCGGTATCAAAGGCGCGTCTTTTGGCGCCAAATCTGTGGACGCGGCGGCGCTGGCGGTGAATTGGGCTGCTGCCGATGCTGGCGGCGGCAAGGCCATCAAAGCTTTGGACTTACAGTGCACAGCTTGCGTGCAACCGGAAGCTTTGGCCGTTGGCGCGTTCGCTGCACAACTACCTATTACCAAAGTAGATGTACTTGGCGCAACCATCGCTGGCAAGCATCTGGCAGTTGATGCAAAAGGGCTGCTGGCCGTTGCCTCCGATTTTTTGCCGAAGTCCGGAGGCGCAGTGGATGCCTTGGAAGTCAGTGCCCTTTTGGCCGCGGCAGCGGGCATTGATCTGGCGGGCAGTGAATTTAGCAATCTCGTCATGGCGACTGCTGACGCCAACGCAGTCTGCGACGGCAACAGCGCGGGCGCCATCCGCTTTGACGCGGGCACCCTGAAATACTACGGTTGCACCGGCGACGCGTGGGTGCCTTTTGGCGTATTCCCCAGTGGCCTCATTGACAACCCAGGGCTTAGCTGCTTGGCGATTTTGCAGGCCGGCGACAGCACCGGCAGCGGCACCTACTGGGTCGATCCCGATGGGGCAGGCGGTGTTGCGGCGTTTCAGGTTGAATGCGACATGACCACCGATGGCGGCGGCTGGACGCGGTTGATTCCCAACTTCGCCAATTCGCTCGCTGGGGGCGTACAGCGCGAATATCTTTACAAAGCCGGCGGTTGGTACAAATCGCCTAAGACGCAGTTGGTGTGGAAATGGGCCAACGGCCAACAATTGGCCGGTCAATATGCCTACAACAAGAACGGCAATGGCGGCACTTTCGTGTGCAACGGTTCAGGCGAAGTGCCGATGTGGGGCGTCGGTTGCAGCAACGGCGGCGGCGGCACGTTCAAGGTTTTGCCCTATTATCAAGTCAATGCGGCGGCAGCCACCGTGATGATCTGCCAAGATCAACCGGACGCCTTTAACGCGGGCGCCTGCAAGTCCGATGTCGCGATCTACTCGAGGTGAGCATGCGTTGCACGATTTTTCCGCTTCTGTTGGCGCTGTTGCTCTTCGCCGTGCCCGCGACTGCCACACCGTTGATCGGCGTGCAGGGCCGACTGACCGCCGTAGGCGGTGGCGTGGTGCCCGATGGCGATTACAGCCTGATTGTCAAGATTTACGCCGCCCAAGACGACGTCGTGGCGCTGTGGAAAGAAACGCAGTTGGCTGTGTCTGTTCAAAGTGGCCTTTTTGCCTTCGGCCTTGGCAGCGCCGATGCCAACAATCCGCTGCCAGCGGAGCTTTTTGCCACACATACGGATACTTGGCTAGGCGTACAGGTAGTGCCCGACGACGCGGAATTGCCGCGCGTTCAGTTGCGTCCGGTCCCCTATGCGCTGCAGACCAACCACGCGGACTTCGCCGATAAAGCTGCAGTCGCCAAGGACTTAGATTGCATAGGCTGTGTCAAACCGCTGCAAGTTGCCTTCTCCTGGGCCGCTTCGACGATGAAAGGCGGCGCAGCGCAGGATCTGGCCTGCTCAGGCTGCATCGGCCCGGCGCAAATTGCCGCTGGCTCGATCGGCACGACCCAATTGACCGCTGGCGCCATCACGGCAGCCAAAATCGCTCCCGGCGCGGTTGGGGCGGCCGCGTTGGGCGTGAATTGGGCTATGGGCAAGGCCGCAGGCGGCGACGCGCTGAGCGCGCTGGACTTGCAATGTGTGGGTTGCGTGTCAGCTGAAGAATTGGCCCAAGGTTTGGTCGCCAAGTTATTGCCGATCGCTACGGACAAAGTGCTCGGCGGCGTGATGGTCGGTGCGCATTTGCAAGCGGATGCCAAGGGCGTGCTGTCGGTCATTGACGGCGATTTTCTGCCGCTGACAGGCGGTACAATTACCGGCGCGCTGGGCGTGAACGGCACGCTAACGGCCAAGGGCGGCATCAACGGCAGCGGCAAGGCGATCACGGCTTTTCGGGTTGAAAACATCGGCGCCGCGCCGCCTTGCGCCGCACCCAACGCCGGGCGCATGTACTTTGACACCGCTAAGAAGATCTTTTACGGTTGCGACGGAGCGAACTGGAAGGCATTACATAAATAGCCGCTGGTTTTTGAGGGCCTTGCCATTGCCCCAACCGGTTGTCGACCCAATTTTCCACCGCCGTTGCATCGTCGGCGCGACCGTCCAAGATAAATCGGCCTCGCGTCGTTTCCAACCAGGTCCACGGCGCGTCCACCGCGTTGATTCGCCGACTTAAACGCGTGCCGGTGTCCCGAACTTTGCCGGACGCGTAGCGCGTGCCACTGACGTCGCCGCGCGCGAGAACCAGCCGTCGGCGGCCGAAAAGCACGCCGCCGACGGTGATGCGACAGTCCGTGTCGGTCGCCTCAAAGCCGAGAATATAACGACGCAAATACCAAGCCATGCCCCAGTTGGGCAGCACGATCGCGCCAATGCCGAGCAGCCACGGTATCAGCACCAACCAACCGTCAACAGCCTTTTGTTCAGTACTTATAGGCAGTTGTAGCAGAAAAATGCACAGTCCCGCCAAGGCCGCGCATAGCCATTGGACAAAGCGCAGGGTTGGCAGACGCTCTGAGCGAAATAGTTGCTTAAATTCTGAAGGCGCTGGCTCCATTGATCTATTCTGCCGTCACTTGGGTCTTGGTACCCTGCCCGCCCGTTTGCGGCGGCCGGTCGGCGAAAGTATCGCTGACTTTGACCTTTTTGACTTTTGGGTCTTTGCTCACTTCAAGTCCGCGTTCTGTCAACGGAAACTCTTCCGTTCCGCCCCATTGTCCCTCATTGGCCGTGATGCCGATGGTGTACTTGTATTTGAGGCTTTGCCCTTTGGTAAACGCGAACACGCCTGTCCAAATCTGATCATTGGCCAATACATCCGCGCCTTTGCCGTCATCCAACAGTGCGATCTTGTTGGGCACCCATTTGGCCTTCATGCCCAATTTCGGATCGTTGCCGGCGATGAACACGATGCCTTTGCCTTTGGGCGGCGGCCAATTGCTGATGTTGCCAAAGGTATCGATGGCCAAGTCTTTGCCGCTGACATCACAAGTGAATGTGACGAACACCGCTGCCGTCGGATCGGCGATCAGCGGTTTGCTTTCAAGTGATGGTGCCACATCCTTGCCCTTGCCAGCGACACCAAACACCAGTTGTACCGCGATGGGATCGCCTGCGACTAGGCCCAAGTCGGTCCAAGGAATGAATAGTTCAAGCAATTTTCCGCCCTTCACCGGACCGCCGACCTTGCCGTTGAAGGCCACCTTGCCCAGCGTGGCCCAATTGGTCGTCGTGCCATCGCTTTTGTGCAGTTCAGGGGTCGCGCTGCCGCCGCTCAAGGCCACAAACAACTCACGTGAGGCACCTTTGCCTTGAAAATTCAAGATATCGCCAAAACGGCTCTGCATCACGGCCGGATCTTCCTGGGTCGTCCCAGTCGCCGGGTCGACGATGTGTTTGTGCGAAAAATATACGGCTAAACCGCCATTTTGCACGCCATTGAGATCAAAATTGTGCTGAACGGCCATAAAAAGCCCGTCTTTGCCATTCAAATTGCCCGAACCGTAATAAATCGTCGCCATCCAGTCGTCCGGATTGGCCAAAGCGCCAGCGGTGTCGCTGTCAAAAAAGAACCCGCCGTCCTTGGTCCATTCGCCTTCATTGGGTGAAAACAGACCGTCCATCGTCGGCACAGGATTGAAAGGGCCCTGAGGTTGCTGTGGATTTGCCTGAATAATCGGTTTGAATTCGGGCGGCACAATCGTCGCTTTGCCTTGCATTTGCAGCGCGGCATTCATACGCGCGTACATGCCACCCAAATGGGTGCGAAACGCCTGATCAAACGGCGAATCGTCGTTGGAAGGTGAGGTCATGTCGCTGCCATACCACCAGAACCAGTCGGAGCCTTCGGAGGCGTAGATTTCGTCAAATGCCTTCCAAATGTGGTAATCTACGGTGGTTTTATCCTTGGGCTCCAAAATGTACGGATCGGGCTGCACCAGACCACTTTTTTGCAGGTCGGTGCGCGCTTGGGCCAAATCTTTCCACGCCGTGTTTTCCTCTTCTTCGCCGATCCAAATCGCAAAATTGCCGTCAATCCATGAGCCGGGAAAAACCGGTTCCAGCTCAGGCAGTTTGTTCACCGGATGCGCTGGCACATTGCGCTGCGGATTGCCCAAAATGTATTCGCTGCCTGTCACGGTGATAATTTGCCCGGCCGCTTGGGCTTGGGTCAGTTTGCCGTAAAGTGCATGGAAAAAGCCTTTTCCGTCATGCTCTTTGACAAAAGTCTCCCAGGCATTTTCGCCGTCTAGCACCAGTGTAATCACGCGGTCGCCAGCGCCGAATCCGGGGGCTTGCGCGCTGGTATTCTTCAGCAAATCATCTGCAGCATCGGTGCCCCACATGCCCTGGTATTTAAAGCCGATGTCGTTGGACATCGTGGTATTGCGAAAGAAAATGGCCAAATCGTCGCTGTCGTCGCCGCCATTGCCGGCCTGCTTGTCGCCGTCAGCCAGCCACGGCCCCACGGGGGAGCCGCCGCTAAATTTCCCGCTCTGTTCCATGACTTTTTGGTCGGTGGCTACCCACAAGATCCCATGCTTATTGAAGTGTTGGATGACGTCTTCGGCCACTGAGCCCTCGCCGGGCCACATGCCGCGCGGCTTTTCGCCAAAAATGCTTTGGTACAACGCGACAGCGCGGCCAACCTGCGCTGCCGCATCTTGGGGAAAACTGAACGCTGGTACTGGCTTGGCGTCAAACGGTTGGCCCTGCCCCATGAGTTCGGTGTTGTGCACAAGCGGCAAAATCGGGTGGTAAAAAGGCGTTGTTGCGATTTCGATTTGACCTTTGAACGTGTCTGCGTGGTACATCAACTGTTTGTGAATCGGCACAACCGCCTGCATAATCTTGAATTCTTCTGCGACGATGCGATTGGCCATCTGCTCGCTCGGCGGCACTTTGAGGCTAAACGACCCGTTGTTGGCCGCGATGATATCGGTCAGATCGACCGTCACGCCGTTGGGCATCTTGACCGGCCCCGTCAAGAAGTCGGGGTCCATCCATGCGATTTCAAACCAAATTTTCAAAGCCAGCAGATCATCCTTGGTCAGCGCCGCCGGATTCTTCGCCCGCAGTTCGGCGTAGGCGGGAAAGCGATTCATCAAGACCGGCGCAGTCGAGACACAACTCCATGGATCTGCGTATAAAAGCCCAATTTGCTTTACCGTGGCACTGGCTGGTTCGGGCGTAGGCGACAACAGCAGATCGATCCACGGGTCGGTGTGATTGGCCCATTTTGCCAGAAAACCCGCGGCATCTACTGTATTTTTCTGTATATCGACGTAGGGCCCCAAGCGATCGATGTAGTACGGCAGCAGTTGATTGAGCAGCACCGGCGTGAGGTTGATCGTGACGTGCACATCGGGATACTGCTGCAATATCGCGGCCATGTCGTAGTAATCTTTGGTGGCATGTTTGCGCACCCACGGCGACTTCAGTTCATCTGCCACTGGGTCCAAATAGGTCGGCTGGTGCTGATGCCACAAAATCTGCAAGTAAACCGTGCGCTTGATCGGTGCTTTGTTGTTTGAAGCGCCGATCGCCTCGCCATCTTGCGCTTTGACGTTTTTGACCAGCACTGTGTACGTCAAACTCGGATTAATTTTGCCTACATCCACGGGATCCAGCGTGAGCGCCACAAACTGCGGGTCGGGGGCCAACGCCGCACTCAGCACCTTGACCGAATTGTTGGAAGTATTTGTAATTGTGTACAAACCGCCGGCGCTGGCGACAGGATCCATCGGCTTGTTGAACCGCACTTTGACGCTTTTGCCGTCGGGTGAAAACGCACTTTGTACGGTCGGTGCTCCGGCCGGCCAAGTCGGCGGCGCGTCGGCGATGACGGGGATATCTTTCGCAATATCTGCAACGATCGGCACATCGGCGCCCACTAGATCCTGAACTGGCGGCACGTCGTTGGGAAGCCCTGCGTCTGGTGCAAAAACCGCATCGGTCAATGGCGCGTTAAAATTCAGGGTCGCGCCATCCAGAGCCAAATTGTAGGCCCGACCGGGCGGCGTCCACGCGTCGCCCATGTCAACGCTGCCGGCGACGATATCGCTTGGCGTACGCACACATGCGATGACCATCAGCGTCAAAAGCGCACTAAACAAAACCCGCATGATGGCAACCTGCCTCGCGCCGACGCAGCGCTCGCGCCAAGCCTATCCGATCGCGCGGCGCGGTGCACGACGTAAATCGCGGGCGCGCAGTTGCGCTCGCCCCCGCGCGCACGCATGATCTAGCGCGAGCGCTGGGCACAGCAACCGGCGCCGCGAAGGTGGGCGATGAGACAACAAGCTTGCGTTTTAATTAGCCTATTGTTGCTGACCGCGGCTGCCGCGTGCGGCAAAAAGACCGTGGTCTGTCCCCCCAATTACCACCCGGTGGACCTGTTTTGCTTCCCGGACGAGGCCCCGCAAGACGACGCCGGCAACCGACAAACCGACGTCGGCGGCAAAAATGACGCGGGCAACGACACAAAGCCCGCCGAAGATCTAACCGTGACTGACACGCCGCCTGCCGGCGAAGTCGTGAATTCAAGCGATGTTGCACCCGATGCGGCCAAACCAGATGTAGCGTATGACGGCTTCAAACTCGACATCAAGCAAAGCGGCAAGGGCAACGTCGGCGCAGCTTGCAGCGATGATCTGGACTGCTTGGCTGGCATGACATGCTTCAATTGGCCCAAAGGTTACTGCACCTTAGCCAGTTGCGACTCGGTCGGCACGACCTGCCCCGGATCGTCGCAGTGCTGGGGCGAGGAAAAACTCAAACAAATCTGCAGTGCTGCGTGTGAGGACAACCCGGATTGCCGCGTCGCCGACGGGTACGCCTGCAAACGCCTGAGCCAAGATTTTGGCAACACCGATGCCAAATTGTGCCTGCCCGGCGGCAAATCGCCGATCGGCTTGGGTTGCAGCAAGCCGTTGGAGTGCGCGGGCAGTGCGATCTGCCTAACAGACATGCCGGGCGGCTACTGCGCGCGGTTGGGTTGCGGGGCAGCCGACCCTTGCGATGCGGGCAGTTCTTGCGTGTTGCGCAACGGCAAGCCGATGTGTCTGAAAACCTGCGCAGCGGATAGTGAATGTCAGATCGCGTCCAAGCAACCGCGCAAATGCGTGGCCAAAACCGACCTGACCAAAAAGCCGGTCAGCGTTTGCCTTGATTCGACAAAATCGGCGCCAGTTGGTTCGGCCTGTGTTGCGGATTTGGATTGCGATTCAAAGCTTTGCACGTTGTTCGCCAAGGGAACTTGCAAAATTGGCGCTGCGGCTTGCTTGAGCGATGAACAATGCGGTGCGTCTGCGCCGTGCGTGCTGGATCCCGCTGCCGAAAAGGGCACTTGCAGCGCGCCCTGTGCCACGGACAAAGCCTGCCCAACCGGCGGGGTGTGCATTCCGGGCACTAGCAGTTCGGGCACTTGCGAACCATCTTGCAAAGGCCCCAAAGATGACGCGTCGTGCGGTGGCGTGCCTGGCTTGGAATGCGTGTGGGGCAAGCCATTGCCATCGCCCAATGGCTTACAACCATCGACTTACGCCTGTGCTGCGCGGCCGCCCGGCAGCACAGGCTCCAATTGCAGCATCGGTAAAGACTGCAAATCCCTTCAATGCTTCACCAACGCCGCGCAAACAGCCGGTTTTTGCTTGGCCAAGTGCGGCACCGCGGGCTTCTGCCCCTTCGGCACGATCTGTGTGGACAATGGTGTGACGTTGTGTCAACGCCTGTGCTACCTCGATGAGGATTGTCCGCCACAAATGGCCTGTAAAAACAATAGTCAAGCTGGGGCAAAGGTCTGCGACCTGCCTTAGCAGCGCGCTGGCGTGTCGCCTTTGAATGCAACATTGTTGTGTCAGAATGGCGCGACCGGCTAAGCGCGCAAAATCAGGGACGCAGGCTGGCGAGCCCAGCGCAAAAAGCACTTGCGGCGCGGCGGGAAAATCGTTTACTTTGCGCTGCGCCGCGCCCCCGCAGGTCGCCAGTGACAAGCAGATTCTAGCGTATTTTGAGTTGAGGTTGGCCATGACCACGCTGCAACAATTCATCGCCAAGATGGAACAATGTGAAATTGATACGCTGCGTTGCCTGGGAACGGTGCATTCGCGGCGATTCTTGCAGTGGCGGCGCTTTGCGGCGGATCAGCAAAAACTGGCCGGTTTCGTGCGCGACTGCACGCGACGCACGTCGATCAACGGCTGGAGCGTCTACCAAAAGGGCGGCCTTTCACTGGAAGCCGTGGTTATCGAAATCGGCGAGCCGCTGTTCACGTCGCGCGACATCGCCCACGCCCGCGAAACGCTGCGGTTGGTGCAAACGGTCAACGCAGTGCGTTAAGAGGGTGTATTCAAATTGTCGCCGGCTGCGGTCCAAGATGCTGCACATCTCGCGGCTTACGTCCTCACTCCCTCGGTCGCCGCACATCAGTGCGGCTCGGTCGGTCGCTCCGGGCGCGCTCGCGATCTGCGAGCAGCCTCTTGAACCTCGCGATGTCGCCATTTTGAATACACCCTCTAAGAATCATCAGGTTTTGCCGAAAAAGCCGTTTTCGCAACAGACCGCCGTCAGCGCGACGTCGTGCGCCTCCACGGGGCCCCATTGCAGCAAGCATGAACCGGGGACAATGCCGATCGACACCGCGCCCGTGTTTAACTGCGGCAAATAGCGATCGTAAAACCCACCGCCGGTGCCGAGACGTTTGAGATCGCCGCGAATCGCCAACGCCGGTACAACAACAATATCCAACGCCTGTGGCTCGATAGCCGGCCCAACAGGCTCCATCAGACGCGATCGCGGCCGAGCAACCAACGCTGACGGTCCGTCAGCAAGCACGAAATCCATCGCAGAATTGTCAGTCTTCACACGGGGATAAGCCAAACGGACACCCGCGACGATGAGCAGATTGGCCAGTTCACGCGTGTCCACCTCGCCGCCGATCGGCGCGTACAGACCAACGATCTGCGCTTGCAAATGGGTAGCCAATCGACTTATATCATTAGCAATTCTCGTATTCAGAACTTTGCGCTGCAGCGGATTGCGCGCCAGTTGCAGTTGCCTGCCCAACGTGCGCCAGCCGGCTTTTTCCAACGGTTGACTGGTTGGAATGACCGGCGCGACGGGGCGCAATTTTGTGAGCCATACCGCTGAAAATTCATGATTCATGGACAGTTACCTCGCAACAATGTGCTCACGCCTCACCCAGCGCCTGCAGCAAACGCGCCTGCACATTTTCTGCTCGCAGGATCGCTTCATCTGTCATATCGCCATGGCGGCGCCGCTCTTTGACCAAATCGTCTGCAATCATCAGGGCAGCCAGCACGGCGAGCATGGCTTCGGGTGCTTGCTTTTGGCGCAATTCTGCCACACGGCCGTCGACCAAGCGCGCAACCCGTTGAACATGTGCCTCATCTTCATCCGTCTGCATGGTGAACGTCTTGCCCATGACCGTAACTTTGACGGGTCGCAACATGTTCGCTTCCTTTGCGCGACGCCGACGCGCGCGGATTGGAAATAGGCCTGCTCACGCTCCCTGTCAAGGTGGATGGTCATTGACGTTACGGCCGACTGCGGATTTTGCGCTTGACAAGCGTGCACAAATGCTTACAATCCTCGCTCTAATTTTGGCACGCCGTGTGGCGGTGTTGGCTGAGAATGGCACATTATTTCGCGAAGGTCGGCCTTCGCATCTAGGAATGTTTCATGCGCCGTTTCACCGCTTTTCGCGTTTTTTCAGTCAGTTCCCTCGTCGTTTTTGCCATCGGCTGCGGCTCAACGCCCACGGGCGGCAATAACCCGGGCTCCGGCACGGCGGACACGGGCAACAACAGCGATATCGCGTTGAACACCGATGCCGCCAAGACCGACGGCACGGCGAATCCTGACACAGCCACGGGCGTCGACGGCGTCGGGGATGCAACAAGCGGCGAAGACGGCGTTGTTCCTACCGACGTAGTCCCCAGTGACGATGCGCTGGTGGACAACGATACAATTCAAGAAAATGACAACGGCGGCGGCGCCGATGCTACGCCGGTTGAAGGTTGCAAGACCGACGACGACTGCAAGGCCAACGCGGTGCCCGCCTGCAAGAAATCGGTGTGCCAAGCCACCAAGTGCGTTGTTGCTGACGCCGCAGATGATTCCACCTGCGATGACAGCAACGTTTGCACCGAGAAAGAAGTGTGCAAAGCGGGTGCTTGCCAGGGTGTGGCGATCAGTTGCGACGACAAAGAGCCGTGCACGGACGACACCTGCGATCCAGTCAAGAATTGCCAACACGCCAACAACACAAGCCAATGCGACGACGGCGACGGCTGCACCAAAATCGATGCCTGCAAAGACGGCAAGTGCGCTGGCGTGGCTTTGGACTGTGACGACAAAAATCCTTGCACAGACGATACTTGCGACAAAGCCAAGGGCTGCGCGTACACCAAGAACACGGCGGATTGCTCCGACGGCAGCGCTTGCACCGCCGGTGACAAGTGTGCGGATGGCGCTTGCGTGGGCGGCAGCGTCGTGGTTTGCGACGACAAAAATCCCTGTACAACAGATAGTTGCGACGTGAAGAGCGGTTGTGCCACTGCGCCCGTTGCGCAGGGTGCGCTGTGTGACGACGCGGATGCGTGCAGCAGCGCGGACACCTGCAAAGACGGCAAATGCGCTGGTATTGCGGTCGTTTGCGACGACAAGAATGCTTGCACGGCCGACACTTGCGACAAGGCCAAAGGCTGCGTCAACACCGCGGATGACAAGGCCGTCTGCGACGATGGCAACAGCTGTTCGACCGGCGATGCCTGCAAAGCTGGGGTTTGCGCTGGCGTGGGCAAGGTTTGCGACGATTCAAATCCGTGCACCGACGACAGCTGCAAGGACAACGCGTGCATTTTCACTAACAATACCGTTGCTTGCGACGACAAAGATTCTTGCACCCAAGGCGATGGTTGCGTTGCGGGCGCCTGCGTCTCGGGCAAGCCGCTGGTTTGCGACGACAAGAATCCTTGCACGACCGACACTTGCGACAAGGCCACCGGTAGCTGCACGTTTACCAACAACGTATTGGCTTGCGATGACAAAAGCGCCTGCACCAGCGCCGATGTCTGCAAAGCCGGCGCCTGCGGCGGCACGCCTGTGGTCTGTGATGACAAAAATGTTTGCACGACCGATAGTTGCGACAGCATTACTGGCAAGTGCGTCTACACCAAAACGGCCGACGGCAACGCGTGCGAAGACGGCTCAGCCTGCACCCAGAAAGACGCGTGCGCAGCGGGCGTTTGCGTAGGCGTCAAGCTCACTTGCGATGACAGCAACGCTTGTACGACCGATACTTGCGATCCGATCAAGGGCTGCTTGACCGCGCCCAACGTTGCCAAATGCGATGACGGCAACGCTTGCACGACCAGCGATACGTGCGCCGACAACAAGTGCGTAGGCGGCCCAGCTGCGCTGTGCGACGACGCCAACAAGTGCACCGACGACAGCTGTGATACCGGCAAGGGCTGTCTTCACGTCAACAACAACGCCAATGTTTGCACGGATAGCAATGCCTGCACCGATGCCGACGTCTGCAAAGACGGTATCTGCGGCGGCGTGGTCAAAGTCTGCAATGACAATGTGTTGTGCACCAATGACAGTTGCGATCCGGCCAAGGGCTGTGTTTTCACCAACAATACCGCGCTTTGCACCGACGGCAGCGTTTGCACGAGCGACGACGCCTGCAAAGACGGCAAATGCGTCGGCGGCGCTGTGCTGAAATGCGATGACGGCAACCCGTGCACGGCTGATACTTGCGATGCCAAACTCGCTTGTCAATTCAAGGCAGTAGCGGACAAGACCGTTTGCGATGACGGCAACGGCTGCACCACCGCCGACGCCTGCACCGCGGGCAAATGCGCTGGCGCGGGCAAGAATTGCGACGACAGCAATCCCTGCACCGACGACACCTGCACAGCCGACGTGTGCAAAAGCACGCCAAACAAGGCTTTTTGCACGGACGGCAATTCTTGCACGCAGTTGGACCAATGCGACGGCGCCGGCAAATGCGTCGGCAGCAACCCGCTGAAATGCGACGACGGCAACCTGTGCACGACGGATGCTTGCGTGAACCAGGTCGGCTGTACAGCGACGAACAATACAATCGCTTGTGAAGATGGCGTGTTCTGCACCGCAGGCGACGCTTGCCTCAACGGCAAATGCGCCTCGGGACCGCCGAAATCGTGCGATGACAACAACGTTTGCACCAACGATGCCTGCGTCGAGCTGTCCAAAGCCTGCGCCTACACGAACAACTTGAAAAACTGCGATGATTTGAACCCCTGCACGACCAACCCCGACGTGTGCGGCGGCGGCAAATGCGTTCCCGGCGCTGCCAAGATTTGCGACGACCATAACCCTTGCACGACGGACAGTTGCGACATCAAGACCGGTAACTGCGTTTATGTGATCAATGCCGGACTCGGCGCCTGCCCGAGCGTCGGCGTGCCTTACATTGGCCCGATTGACGCCAATGACATCGGCTGGTTTGGCTGGAGCAGCAGCAAGTCGGTCAAATGGGCCACCGACGCGACCCCAGCGGGTCCAGGCAAGTTGAGCGGTGCAGCGTCGCTGAACTTCAACAACGGCACGGATTACTTTGACAAAAATATCGTGGGCTCTGTCAATGGCACCGCCGTTAGCACGTTCTTTGTCGATGCGACCAAGCTAACCGGGCCGTTCATGACCCTGGATTTCTATTCTTGGGCCGATGTCGCCAACAGCAACACCTTGGACAAACGCACAGTTGAATTGAGCACGGACGGTTTCAACACGATTGCCAAAAGCTTCCAATTCGACAACAGCAAGAACAAGAAAATTTGGTATTTGGAAGCGCTGGATATCAAAGAATTGATCGGCAAGAAATTCCAGATTCGCTT
>CAMDBH010000046.1 GCA_945889325.1 Klebsiella pneumoniae | reverse complement strand
CGTTCATCTTTCTTTTCCGCATTGATCGACCACGGTTGCGAAGTCATTGCCACGTAACGCTGCATGTCGGCAACAGCTTGCGGCAGATTCCACCTGCGCACGATCTGCGAGCGACAATAAAACACATCCGGATCGCTCGGACCGATTTTCACCGCATCTTGTATCAACGATTCCGCGATCTTCTGATGCCCCAGCCAAAAATGCGTCATCGCCAGATACAGCGGAATTCGTGGATCGCGGTTGTCCGTTTTGTGCAGCGCCTCCAGTTCCGGCAGCGCTTCAATCAGATGGCCGCCGTAATATTTGCGCGTCGCATCCAGAAATCTGGCAACAATATCGTTGGGATTCGCCTTTGCCGCCGCAGACATCCGCGCTTCAATCGCTTTGACGTCTTCTTGCAATTTTGGATCGTCAGCCGCCGCACCGCGGAGAAAATTCAACATGCCCGCCAGTTTACCCAGCACAATGTCGCGTTCCGGATGCGCTAGGCTGAGATCGTGAAGCGTTTCAATAGCCAAGCGATATTGCTTGCCACGGATCAGCGCTGCGCTCAGCAGATCCGGACCCGCCGGTTCATCGGGCCACGCTGCGATACACCGCCTCGCAACTGCTTGTTCTGCAACTGCATCGTTCAAGGCGCTGGCCAGGCCGAAGCGCAGCTTCAGCCATTCCTGCGGCGGCTGCTTGACCGAACGCGCCAGCGGAATCGCGTCCAACAGCTTGGCCGCCATAGAGAATTGGCGCGTGGCCGCCAGCGCCCGAACCAGCGGCAGCCAGTCGCGCGGCCGCACGCGATCGGGCGCGCAACGGTGTTTTTCGCCCAGACAGTCTTGGACGTACTCGGTCGCGTCGGTCACGCCTTCGGGCAAGAATGCTGTTAATGCATAGTGGTAACTTGAGTCAGCGACGTCGCTTGCTGCGCCGACTTGAACGACTAGTTCGCTGTCCAAGCCGGCCGCGGCCTCGTGGGCGAGGAGGAGCAGATCAAAGGCTTCTGTCACACGCAGTTGCGCGATGGGCCGCGCGGCTACGGCGGCCTTCAGTGATTTTCGAGCCACGGCCGGATCTGCGGTTGCAACTGCGCGATGTGCATCATTTAACGCCGTTTGCCAAGCATCAGCGGACGAGCCGGGTTTGTCGCGGACTTGTTGCCAGGGAACTTTGGCTTCGCCGGCTAGGACTCGCAGGCGCACAATCGTCGTCAATTCAGTTGCTTGCCTAGGACAATCCCCCTCGCACTGCACTGGTTCGACCAGCGGAAGGATCGCAAACCGCACCGTTCTCGTGCTTTTTACTGGCAAATTGGGCGCATCACGATGGTGCAGCAAGAACTTGAAGTGGAGGCCGCCGCAGTCAATCCTCCACGTCACCTGCGTCTGTTCCAGCTTGATATCCCCAGAGTAACAGCCACTTGGCAACGCAGGCCCCTTGCCTTCCAACATGACCTCAACCGGCGCGGCCGCATCCGCGCCCAACGCCGGCTCGCCGCGCGGGGCAAAAATGACGTCGTAACCGGCGAATGGTTCAAGCAAAGCTGGCGGGCGTTCGGCGGGTGGATCGGCGGCATGGGCTGGATTTAAATGCAGAATGCTGCAAACTACCGCAATGGGCGAAAGGCTGAAGCAAGCGAAAAAAATGCGGAGGAAACGTCGAAGCATGCGGCGACTATAGCAATCGCCAAAGGTTACGGCAATCTCGGGAGGGTCTCCGCCGCCGGTCGACGCCCACGGCAGAACGCAGTACCCTTTTGCGTCGGGCGAACTCGCCCCGAAGGCCAACCGATGCTTCGGATCAACAAACTTCGCGTCATTCTAGTAATTTTAGCGATAGCGCTCGCGGTCTTGCCGGTTCACCTCCACGCCGATGAGGCCCTCGACGCGCGCCTTAGCCGCGGCGAAATCATCATCACCAGCCGCGCGATCGCCGGCAGCGACTTGCCCGAAGTCACCGTTCAAGCCGTCGTCGATACGTCGCCCGCGAAAATGTGGAAAATTATTGACGATTGCACGCACTACAAGCAGAACATGCAGCGCGTGGCCAATTCCAAGGAGCTGTCGCGCAAAGGCAATGTCGTTGTTTGCGAAGTCGAAATCGAATTGCCGTTTCCTTTGAGCAACTTAACTGGTGTGACCGAAGCCACCCACGTCGTGGGCCCGCCGACTTGGAGCCGCACGTGGAAACTGATCCGCGGCGATTATGAAAAAAATACCGGCAGTTGGACGTTGAGCGCCTTTGACGCCGAGGGCAAACGCACACGCGCGACCTACAAGATTCACGTGATTCCCAAATCCAACGTGCCTAATGCGCTTTTGCGCAAGGCGCAGCGCGAATCGTTGCCCAAACTCATTGAACATTTGCGCGAAATCACCAAAGGGCGCTGACAAGTATGACGCAAGATCTCAAGCATTTGTGGCAAATCGATCCAGCGGCAACGTTTTTGAACCACGGCTCGTTTGGCGCGTGCCCGACGGCGATCTTGCGAGCGCAAGACGCGTGGCGCGCGCGCATGGAAGCCCAGTTGGTCCAATTTTTTGCCCGTGATCTGGAAGACTTGCTGCAGCATGCGGCTGAGAGTTTCGGCGCGTTTGTGGGCGCCGATGGCTGCGATATCGCGTGGGTAAACAACGCAACTGCTGGCGTCAACACAGTTTTGCGTTCGCTGTGCTTCAAAGACGGCGACGAACTGCTCACGATCGATCATACCTACAACGCCTGCAAAAACGCCTTGGATTATGTCGCGCAGCAACACGGCGCCACGGTTGTTGTCGCCAAGATCCCGTTTCCATTGCAGGATCCGCAACAAGTCGTAGATGCGATCTTGGCCGAAGTGACGCCGCGCACCAAGCTCGCGATGATCGATCATGTGACCAGCCCGACAGGCCTAGTGCTGCCGATGCAACAAATTGTGCAGCTTGTGCAGGACCTTGGCGTGGATGTGCTGGTGGATGGCGCGCACGCGCCAGGGATGCTGCCTTTGAATCTGAACGCGCTTGGCGCGGCTTACTATACGGGCAACTGCCATAAATGGCTTTGTACACCAAAGGGTTCGGCGTTCTTGCATGTGCGCCGCGATCGGCAGCACTTGATTCGTCCCCTTTCAATCAGCCACGGTGCCAACAGCCCGCGCAGCGACAAGTCGCGTTTTCAATTGGAATTTTCTTGGTCCGGCACCGACGATCCGTCGCCATGGCTGTGCGTGCCACAGGCCATTGATTACATTGGTGAACTGTTGCCCGGCGGTTGGCCCCAATGGGTGGCCCAAAATCGAGCGCTTGCGCTCTACGCCCGCGATGTGCTTTGTGATGCGCTAGAAGTGCCGATCCCCGCACCGGATTCCATGATCGGCACGCTGGCTGCCGTGCCCATACCGCCCAATTTGCCGCCGTTCTCCACCCGGGAATGCGAGTTCCTCGATCCGCTGTGCGCTTGGCTGTGGAACGAACATCGCATCGAAGTGCCTGTATTCTCATGGCCTTCGCCCAATGTCCGCGTCGTGCGCATCGCCGCGCAGGCGTACAACGATCGCGCACAATACGACAAGTTGGCGCAAGTGCTGCGCGATCAGCTGACCAAACGTTGATCGCTGCTGCCGGTCCGCGCAATCCGCCAATCGCCAGCCAAATCGCCGACCACATTGCGGACCTGCAAATGCGGCCAAAGATCCGGCAGTTGCCAAAGATCTCCCGCCAGATGCCCGAGCACATGCGCGATCACGGGCGCGACCGCGTCGCTGTTGCCAGAATGCACCTTGATCGCGATCCCCATCTGCAACTTTGGAATGGCAATACAAAATACGCCCTGCGCGCCGACCTTGACGGCCATTTTGGCGCTGGCAGCTTGAACCACCGCCAGATCGAGCCTATCGCGACCTGAGGTTAAATACGTATGCTGTGCCATCGCGGATCCGATGCGCCCCAACCGCGAAAGTTCTGAATTTTCCGCCATATCTACCGCGATCTGGCGCCAAGCCCGCGCGATATTTTTCAACGGCAAGCAAAACGTAGGTACGCCGCAACCGTCAGTCGCCAGGCCAGGCTGCACACCGGCCCAAAGTGCGACATTGCGATAGATTTCGCGCTGCAGCGGGTGTTCCGGGGGGCGATAATCCAACGGCCAACCGTGTTTGTGCGACGCAGCGAGCATGAACGTGTGCTTGCCTGAACAATTGTTGTGCAAATCGCTGAACTGGCCATCGCGCCGCAAAATCGCTTCGGCGGCGGGTGGATGTGCAGGCGGATGCGTGCCACAGCGCAATTGTGCGGGATCTATCCGAAATTTATCCAGTAGATCAAGCACATGTCCGACGTGCACCGGCTCGGCGTTGTGAGACGCGCTGCCGATGGCCAGTTGCTCAGGCGATAGTTCGGGATCGCCCAAAAGTTCAACGCTGGTTGCCAGTTGAAATGGCTTGGCCGCCGATCGCCACGGCGTGACGACATTGTCGCCGATTTGCAGCACGGTCCCATTTGGGTCCAGCGCGATCGCCGAAAACGGATGTCGCGTCTCAACGAAATCGCCGCGGAATTGCTCTACAATGCCAGTTGGTTCCGGGCGCGCCATCGGCGGCTACCACCAATCGCGCACGATCGGCTGCGCAACGTGACCGCGCTCGCCGTCCGCGCGTCGGGCGGGTTGTGCAGCAATCCGCTGAGCTTGCTGCGGATTTTGCGGAGCGACGTGACGCGCGGGCGGATTGCCGCGCTGGTCCGGCGCGCGTTGATCGCGCGGCATTGGTTGCTGCGGGCTGCGCTCGGGCGAACCGAAACGATCGCGCCCTTGACCGGGCGCCCCGCGTCCGCGGTCGCGCTGCGGCGCACGGCTGCGATCGGGTTGCGGGCGCTGCTGATTCTGCTGCGGGCGCACCGTATTGGTGCCACTGGAGCGACCGGGGGCTGCGGGATCGAACACGGCCGGCGGCGGCAAATTCGAGCGAAACGCATGGTCAGCAACAACCGGAATCGGCTTGCGAATCAGACGCTCAATGTCGCGCAGGAAGGGCCTCTCTTCGGCTTCACAAAAAGCCAAGGCGATGCCATCGGCACCGGCCCGCGCGGTGCGGCCGATGCGATGCACATAACTTTCAGCAATATTGGGTAGATCGTAGTTCACAACATGAGAAATGCCATCGACGTCGATGCCGCGCGCGGCAATATCGGTCGCCACTAGGACCCGCGTGTGGCCGGATTTGAAGTTTTCAAGGGCCCGTGTCCGCGCGCCTTGCGACTTGTTGCCGTGGATCGCTTCGGCGCCGATGCGCGCGCGTTCCAGATTTTGCACGACTTTATTGGCGCCGTGTTTGGTGCGCGAGAAAACGATGACGCGCGTCAGCGCTTTGTCCTCGAGCAGGATTTCCAGCAAGGCACGTTTATCCGCTTTCTCAACAAAATAGACAAGCTGATCAATGCGTTCAACGGTCGTTGCGGCAGGAGTGACCGCTACGCGAACGGGATCGCGCAGCATCTGGTGGGAAAGCTGTTGCACTTCCGCGGGCATCGTGGCCGAAAAGAACAGCGTTTGGCGATCGGACGGGAGAACGGCAAGAATCTTTTGGACATCGCGAATAAAACCCATGTCCAGCATCCGATCTGCTTCGTCCAAAACCAGCGTGTGGACAGCACCCAAGCGGATCAGACCTTGACCCATGAGGTCTAGAAGACGCCCGGGCGTTGCCACCAAAATATCGACGCCGCGCCGCACAGCGCGAACCTGTGAATCCTGGCCAACACCGCCAAAAATTACAGTATTTGTTAGGCGCAAGTACTTGCCGTAAGTCGTAAACGACTCGCCGATCTGCGCCGCTAGTTCGCGCGTCGGTGCCAGCACCAGCACCGAAATGCCAGCAGCCTGCCGCGGTTTTTGGCTCAGCCGCTGCAGGATAGGCAGTGAAAATGCTGCCGTTTTGCCAGTGCCGGTTTGGGCGCAGCCCAACAAATCGCGGCCGGCCAACACGGGACCGATCGCCTGTTCTTGGATCGGAGTCGGCTGGGTATAGCCGGCTTCATCGACAGCGCGCAGGAGGGGTTCAATTAGTTCTAGATCTTGAAAATTCATTAATTTATGGAACCTTTGCGATCTCCTGCCCACGCACGATGCGCAGGCATGAAATCGAGAAAATCGGCATTGCCAACAGTGGCATGCCAAATATATTTGTTAAATCAGTGGCTATCGGGTCGTTTTGCAGGTGGCGCCGAAGGTGTTGGGCGCCGCAGGCGTGTGCCCGCGCAAGAAAGTCCGATGCAGTCCATTGTCCAAAGCAGCGAGCTGCCGCGAATCCGCCAGGTAATTGCTTGTTATGTCAACCATTTGTTGACAAACCGCTGCGCGAAACATCCGCGCAACCCGTGCAATCCCCCACGCCTTCGATTCGGGACGCCGTTAAATTAGCACATCCGTTGTGGCTGTGCAAGCGGAATCGACCGCCTCACCCTCGAATTGCTGAAATTGACCTTGACGCGGTGGATCTTTTGCGTATACTTTCGGCCCCGCAAACAGGAGCAACCCATGGCCCGCATTACGATTGAAGATTGTCTAGACACCGTACCCAATCGCTTCGCTTTGGTGATCATGGCGGCCAAACGCGCGCGCCAATTGGCGGATGGTCAACCCTCGACCATCGAAAGTAAAAACAAAGATTGCGTGACGTCGCTGCGTGAAGCCGCAGACGGCCGTATTCGCTTTACAAAATCCGTTCTGCCGCTGATCGAGCGCCATTTGCGCAACGCGTAATCGCAGCGCTCTCTATGGATGGCCGTCGCACCCGTAGAGCTCAAGTCGCGATTTAGCTTCCAGAATTCGCTCTGCGTAATGAATATTTGCCGCCATTTTGCCATCGCGAAAAGCCTGCAGAGGCCGAACGTGACCGGCTTGGTAGGCACACAGCGCATACACCAGTTCACCGTCAAATTTGTGCTGTAAATTCTGAATGTAATGCGCGGCCGCCGTCGTCGCACAGCGCACTTCGGTCGGTTCTTCGCAGCCGAGCGCTTGCGAGGTTCGAGGCAGAAGTTGCATCAGGCCGATTGCGCCCGCCGGCGACTGAGCGCTGGGATTAAAGCCGCTTTCCACCCACGCGATCGCCAGCATAAGCATCGCGTCTACGCCGACATTGTGGCTGGCTTGTGCGATGGTGGGCCACAGCTTGCGACAGCGCTGTTGCATCGACGAACTGATGGTCAAGCGCTTGTGATCGCGGTAACGATCATTGGCATTTTCGTCGTCATTCAGTACCATTGCGTCGTCTTCTACGATCGAAAGTGCGGCGCGTTTGCCAGTTGGTTGCCGGATGGCGATTTCCTGTCCGGCGCGTACCAGCGGCCCGTACTCCGGCGACGCGTTCGGCCCGCCGGGGCGGACGATTTCACCATCCAGCGCCGCATTGCCGCAGGCCGCAAGGAATACCGGCAAACATAGCGCCACGGCGACATATTTGCCCAAGAATCTTGGCCTAGCGGAAATAGTTTGGACCAATCGCACGTTCCAGCGTCTGCGCGCTTCGAGTTCACGTCGAACTCAGACTACGATCTATGCCACGGTTTTTGTTGATTGTCTAGCTGCTATCCACAAGTTATGCACAGGCTTGCAACCGCGCGTGTCCGCAGCACTTCCTCGCGACGCAGCGATAGACCGCGCCACTGATTTTTGCTACGCTCTCGCCCCCCGCGCGACCGCGCGCATCCGACGGCCTGCAAAGCGCCGCCAAGCAAATTTGTGAGGTCATTTTGATGGGCATGTTCGATTTTCTTACCGGCTCAAGCGATCCGCAAAAGACCATTGATGGTCACAAGCGCCGGTTGATGGATCAATACCGTCAAACCCATGAACGTTATGAAGCGATGGAGAAATTGGCGAAAATCGGCTCGCCCGCAGCGCTCAAGGCGTTGCTGGACCGCTTTACGCTGCGTGTCAGCGGCCCAACGGTTGATGAAGAAGAAAAGGCCTATTGCCATACCCTTATTGCAAAATGGGGCCCCTCGGCGATTGCGCCGTTGCAGGATTTTATCGCGACGCACGACGCGGTGTATTTTCCGCTAAAAGCGCTGCGCGAACTTGGAGGCGACGATCTCGCCGTCGAAACCCTACTCAGCGCAATGGACGGCACCGATCCGGGCTACCACGAAGGCTTGGAACGTCTGCGTGAAATTGTCTCGAACCTACGCGATTTTCGCCACGATCGCGTGCGCGATGCGTTGGTCGGGTTGCTGCACAGCCGTTCCAATGAGATTCGCTTTTTTGCCTTGGACGGTTTGGTCGGGTATCCGGCCGAGGAAGTCGCAGGTGCGTTTGTGGAACGGATGCTCGATGCGCAAGAAACGCAACGCGTCAAAGCGCTTGCCTACGAGCTGACGTCTGATTTGCAATTCAATCTGACCGCTTGGGCCGCAGAACTCACCCCAGTTTTGCCACCGAGCTACCGTTTGAGCCCCGAGGGATTGCTGGTGCGCCGCACGGCTTGACCGGACGCGAACTCGCCCCTAGCATACAACCGATGAGCAACCAAAATTTCATTACACCGCGAGGACTGGCCAAATTGCACGCGCAACTGCGGGTGCTGCGTGAAATTGAAAGGCCGCGCAATGTTCGCGACATTGAAGAAGCGCGCGCGCACGGCGATTTGAAAGAAAATGCTGAGTACCACGCCGCCAAGGAGCGCCAAAGTCATATTGCTGGGCAATTACAGGCACTTGAATCGCAAATTGCCTCGGCACACATCATCGATCCGGCGGCCCTGAGCGGTGAGCGCGTGGTGTTCGGGGCAACAGTGGTCGTGGCCGATCTCGATCACCCCGATACCGAAAAGTTGACGTATCAAATCGTGGGCGACCTTGAAAGCGATCTAAGCGCGGGTTTAATCTCCCTTTCCTCGCCGCTTGCCAGAGCACTCATGGGCAAAGAGCTTGGCGACGAAGTCGCGGTGGTCACGCCGCGAGGTCGGCGCAACTTTTTGATACAAACGGTAGAGTTCAAGTAGCAGATGCGAGCGCGGCTTTTGCGCGATCTACCCATGGGGCCGATCCACGGCGTTCCCGCGATGACGGAGTTGGGCGCGACCATCGCCAGCCAATTGCGCAGGGGCGATGTGTTGACGCTGACCGGCGACTTGGGCACGGGAAAAACAACATTGATTCAGGGGATTTGCGCCGCACTCGGCGTCGATGCGGCCAGCGTTTGCAGTCCAACCTTTGCGCTCGTGCACAACTATGCTGCCTCGGCATTTCGCGTATGCCACGCCGACTTATATCGCTTGGAAACTTTTGAGGAACTTGAGGCCGCTGGCCTAGACGAACTGCTGTGTCAAACCGATGAACTGACATTGGTGGAATGGCCGCAGGTCGGCGCAACCCTTTGGCCGCACTCGGCGATTCACTTGCATCTTCAGATAGATGGCGATGCTCGAAGCGTGCGCCAAGTCGGTGAGCAACGGGTTTCCTAGCAATCAATGCGTGCGCGTTTGGCGACTTTGTTGTATGGTGCTTTGCCGCGTCAGGCTCAGGTGTTAGCAGTTTCTGCGTGCTTGTTCGGTAAGTTATTGATATTATCGAGTCTATGCAATTGAATCCGAGCAGGCGGCTGGTCGAGGGGCAGAAATTGCGAACACCAGACCCCGTTTGAGAGCGGTGAAAAGGTTTTTTCACGCGCTCTCACGATCGTGCGGCAGAGCAAGCGGAGACGACGATGGTTACCGAGAATTTGGCTCACAAAATACTGACATTGCTGAAGAAATCATTACCCAGCTGCGGAATCGGCATTGCAGCTTTGCTGTTTAGTTCCGTGGCTTTAGCGCAGCCCGCCCCGCCGACTGCGGTCCAACCCGCACAGCGGCCTCCAGCACCGGTAGCGCCCAGCAATGCCAACGTCCGCACGTACATCTGCCCGATCGACGGCAGCAAGACGCAGCCGCTGGGGACGGATGGCAAGCCATCGCCCAAGATGTACTCGGATTTGGAAATTCCGACGCAAGCTTACACAAATTTGATCGTGGCGTGTTTGACCAATGGTTACGCGAATTGGACCGACGATTTTGAAAAGCCGGTCAGCGGCGACGTGCAACGTTTTGTGCAAACCGAGTTGGCCGCGACCGCCAAACGCGTCAGTGAGCCGCTGATCGCTTGGGCCCATCACATCAAATTGTTGCGCTTTCGCCGGGCTAGTCCGCGGGAAATGTTCGGCGCGTTGCTGACGTACTCCTATGTGCAAAAGCGCGCGCGGCCAAGCGGTGGGCAAGATCACGCGCTGGAGCGCAAAATTCGCGACACACGCAAAGAAGTCTTGGTGTTGCTCGATGATTTGCTCAAAGTCGACCCGCCCAAGACTTTGCGCTCGCGGTTGGAATGGATCTACTTGCACGGCGAGTTGACGCGCTTGATCGGGGACGCAAAGACTGCCGCGGCCCGGTTGAAATACGTTTGTGATCAGCAGGAAAATGCTGGATACACCATCGGCCAGTTGGCGTGCACGTTGGCAGATCGAGCGGCGCACGGTGAAACCTGGGAAGAGTATCGCTCTGGGCAGTTTGATATCTCCGTGGTGCCTGACAAGGATCCACCGCCAGATCCCGCCAAAAAACCTGTAGAAATCAAACCCGTACCGCCCAAGGTGGAGCCAGCTCCACCACAAAAGCCGCTGCCGCCGATGACGCCGCCGCCGCCGCCGCGCCTGCCCGACGACGGTCAGGCCCCGCCGCCGCCACCGCCGATACCGGGATAGAAAGTTACTTTTGGGCGGAAATCGACGTTCGACGCTTTTCACTATTTATAACAGTGGCTTTACCGAGACAAGACATGCAAAAAATTCGCAAAGCAGTAGTACCAGCGGCGGGAATGGGCACGCGCTTTTTGCCGGCGACCAAGGCTATCCCTAAGGAAATGCTACCGATTGTCAATAAGCCGTCGATCCAGCTCATCATGGAAGAAGCGGCCGCCAGTGGCATTGAACAGGTGATCATTGTCACTGGCCGTGGCAAAACGGAAATCATCGATCACTTTGATGCGCATCCCAAACTCGAAGAATCGCTGCAACGCGCGGGCAAGGAAGCACTGCTGCGCGAAGTGCTGCGTCCGACCGAACTCGTCAAGATTGCAACAGTTCGTCAGCAACGCCCGCTTGGCTTGGGTCACGCCATTTTGTGCGCGCGCGATCTGATCGGCGATGAACCGTTTGTCGTTTTTTTGCCCGATGATCTCGTGGATGCCGAAAAGCCGTGCGCGCGGCAGCTCATGGATGTGTTCAACGAAACGGGTAAGTCCGTGATTGCGCTGATGAATGTCCCCCGCGAGGAAACGTCGCAATACGGTATCGCGGCTGGCACTTTTTCGACTACAGATCCGCGCTTGCTGCATATTGACACGCTGGTGGAAAAGCCGCCGAGCGCGACGGCGCCATCGACATTGGCCGTCGTCGGTCGCTACGTGCTTGATCCGCGTATTTTCGATTACTTGGCCAACACCATTCCCGGCCGCGGCGGCGAAATTCAGCTCACCGATGCCCTTGCGGCCATGCAAATGAATCAAGGGCTGATCGGCTGTCTATTTGAGGGCGAGCGCTACGATGCCGGTGATGTTGCGGGGTATTTGTTGGCGAATCTGAATTGGGCGCGCAAACAGCCGCGTTTGTGGCAAACCATTCAAGCGTATGTCAAAGCCCATAGTTAGCAGTTGAAGACTGAACGGCGTCCCAATTTGCCGCGCGGTCTTGTAAATATGCACGCTCTCCCTTAGCATCCACGAGCCTTGGCGCGACCGAACGCGCTCAACGGCCCTTAGACCGTTGATGGATTTGCGCACAACGATGCCGATTGGCCGCCGCTACAGCAAATTGCGCCTAACGCTCCCGCTCATCGCGCTCCTTTGCGCCATGATTTCGCCGTCTACCGCGTTTGCGGTCGATGACGAGACGCCTGAGGTGCCAGCCAGTACCGAAGCCCCGCCAAACGCTGAGGGCCAAGAAGGCAAAGAAAAGGCCCACTCGTCGCTGTCGCGTGCGCTGGCCGAACAGGGCGAAGCAGAACTGAACAAATCTGTGCGGGTATTTCAGCAGCGTTATCTCGTAAAAAATCACCGACTTGAACTGCTGTTCGGTGGCGGCACCACGCTCAACGACCCGCTTGTTCACCACTATTCTGTCGACGCGTCGCTTCTGTTCCATATCAGCGAGCAGTGGTCTATCGGCGTCGACGGCGGCAAGTATTTTGGCACCTCGACCCAAGCGATCAAGAACATTCAGCTTGATTACGGTCTGTTCCCCGAACAGTCTGTCCTCCAGGCGGCCGGCATGCTGGAAATCCAATACGCCCCGTTGGTGGGTAAGTTTTCCAGCTTTGGTTTAGCGGTGTTGCAGTTGGACGGCTATGTGCTGGCCGGCGGCGGCGTGATTCGCTCGTCGCGCTCGGAGCAACTCAAACCAATTGCGCAGATCGGTGCCGGCCTGCGCCTGCACTTGCTGCGTTGGCTCAGCATCTCGGCCGAAGTGCGCGATTTGGGCTTTTACGAGAATTTTCAAACGTGTCCGTCCGGTGCAGCGCCTGGACCGACCGGGTGCGCGACGCTACTCAATCACGTATTTGCCGGGATTCGTTTGGGATTATGGCTGCCGCCGACTGTGCACTACAGGTACCAGCGATGACAACTATTCAACGCCCATCGCCCGTTTCAAGACGCAAGCCAGTGCAACTGCTGTGTCTTTGCATCGTTGGGCTGCTGTGTGTTTTCACCGCCCTTCCGGCGTGGGCCGCCAGCGACGACGACGTGTTGGCCAACAGCCCGGTCGTGCGGCGCAACCTGCAGTACCGCGGCGGACGCCATGAAATTTCGCTGTTATTTGGCTCAAGTCTAGGCGATCCCTTTGTGCGCAATGTCATGCCCGGCATTCGCTATAACTTGCACATATTTGACTGGCTGGCGCTGGGTGTGAACGCGCAAAAAGGCATCGCCTATCAGACGTCAATGGCCGATCAGATCCAGACCAAAGTTGAGAAAAATAATGCGCTTTTCACGATGGAAGGCTCGCGCATCAACTATTTGGCGACGGCGCACTTGAGCGTGGCCCCGTTGACCGGCAAATTCATGGCCTTTGGCTCGCTGCCTTTGGCGTTTGACGTACATTTTAATTTGCTTTTTGGCATCGCCGGCGTGGGAGGCACCTTGGCCATCCCCGATGCGATCAGCCTAGCACCCGGCGTCGGCGGCGGCGTGCGCATCTTTTTCAGCCGCATTGTCGCAGCGACTTTTGACCTATCCGATATGTTTCTCAATCGAACGCTGGCGGTCGATCGCAATGGCCAGCCGCCGCCACCGCAGTACTCGGCCAATTTGCTTTTCACGGCCGGGCTTTCGATTATTTTGCCGCCTGACCTGAAGCGCGCCGATTAGCAAGCTTGCAGTTCAGGCACGGGCGAGCAGCCGCAAAAATTGGGCGTATTTCGTTTCGTCGGCCACGGTTGCGTGCACGCCTAGCGATTGCAACCAATTTTGAATGATGGGCGCAAATTCCGCAGCCCGCGGGTGCTCAAGTTCCAATTCAAATCGCGAATCGCCTTGGCTAAACTGGCAGTGATCCAGTTCGATCAGCACCCGCTGGACCGAATCGCCGCCAAGTTGCTGCAGATCGATCGCGTAGACACGCCGCAGGTTTTGCATCGCACCTAGCGTGTGCAGTGCCGCGTCATCGGCGATTGGCTCCGGCAAATGTCCTGTTATTCCAAGCCAATCGGTTGCCTCAAGGGCGCGCGGCGAGGTCCGCGGCGGCGGCGTTGTGCGCCAAACGTGGCTGAGATCAAGCGGCAAATCGCGTTCCCATTCCGCAACTTCTAGCACGCCATCGCGCATTTGCGGCCGGAGTTTGAGGGTCATGCGCGCGCCGCGATCGGTAGTGCGCACGCGCAACATGGCGCGCTGCCGGTGCAAATCCGCGTGAACCGTGTCGAGGTAATAGTTGGTCTGTTGGCGAACGTCGGTGGCGACCAACGCGTCCAAAGCCGCGCGCACGTGGTCGAATTCATCGCCGTCGACGATGAGTTTGAGCTCAATTTCGGTGGCCATGGGTCTATCCGATGTGCAAGATCGCCTGCGCGATTTGAAAATACACCAAAATACCTAAGATATCAGAGAGCGAAGCGATAAACGGCGTCGACGACGAGGCTGGATCCAGACCGACACGTTGCAGGAGCAGCGGCAACATCGAACCGAGCACCGTGCCGAGCGTCACCACACAAATCAGCGCAAGTCCAACAACCATCGATACTTGATACGATCCCCCCCACAGCGCAGAGCGGATGACGCCGACGACACCGAGCGTTAGGCCCAGGGCGACGCCCATGCCAATTTCGCGGCGGAAAATTTTCCACGCGTGGCGCGGCGTGACCTCGCCCAAGGCCAGCGATCGGATGATGATCGACGCAGATTGGGAGCCTGAATTGCCACCAGATGACAAGATAAGCGGCACGAAAAGCACCAGAATTGTCACTTTCTTTATCAAATCCTCAAAATGGCTCATGGCGCCGCCGGTCAACATTTCCGGCAGCAGAAGTGCCACCAGCCACGGCGCACGTTTGATAAAGAAGCGCTTGAAATCTGTAGCAAAATACGATGTATCGACGGGCTGAACGGCACCCAAGCGCTGGAAATCCGCGGTCGCTTGCTCGCTCAACAAATCCATGACGTCGTCGACCGTGACCAGACCTAACAAGCGGCGGTTGCTGTCGAGCACCGGCACCGCGATCAAGTCGTAGTGGCCGATGAGGCGCGCAGCCTGATCTTCAGATGCGGACGGAGAGACGCTGATGATTTCCTCCCGCATAATTTCAGCCACTTGCGCGTCTGGCTGGGCCAAAATCAGCTCGCGAAGAGAAACTACGCCGACGAGTTGCTCACCGGGCGCGACAACGTAAACGTATGAAACGGTTTCCACTTCTTCGCCGAACATCCGCACGCGTTCGATGACCGCGGCGACGTTCATATCATTGGGCACTTTCAACACTTCGGTCGTCATCAGCGCGCCGACGGTGCCCTGTTCGTACGCGGCCAAGCTGCGCAAGTCAGCGGCTTCTTCCGGATCCATTTGCGCCAGAACCGCTTCCGCCATGGGCGCATCGAGGTCCGATACGATGTCGGCGCGATCGTCGGCGGCCATTTCATCGAGGATGGCCGCGCTCTTGACGTGGCCCAGCCCCTGCATCAACTCAACTTGGCGTTCACTTTCCAAGTATTCGAGGACGTCGGCCGCTTCCTCATCGCTCAGGGCCAGCATCAACTTCAGCGCCAAATCGATCGGGGCGCGCTCGACAAGGGCGGCGAAATCGGTGGCGTGTACGTCGTCAAAAATGGCGCGAATATCGGCCGCTGGGCTATTGGCCAAGACCTCGATATCCGGGCGGAATTCTGGACGATCCATGTCTATTCCCTATCGCGCAGGCCTTGGAAGAAACCCGTTGTATCTATAATTCCGTATAATTAGACGCGATTGGCCGCCTTGAGAAACATGAAGCGCACCGGATCCGTCTCATCGCTATGCGGATACGCGGGGCCAAGCGCGTTGGATGGGCCGTCTTGTTCGTGAATCATTGTGCTTTTGCCGCGCGTCTGGTTTTGCCGCGACTTCCAACCGGCGCGTTCGGCGTCTTGCTGACCCTCCCAACGTTCGTGCAGATCGAACATCTGAGCAAAATCAGAAGGCAATCCTTCGGCCAATTTGAGCAACACCCGGCCAGCACATTCCGCGTCGGCGGCGGCGCGGTGGGCCTCTTCCAACGGCACGTGGAGGCGTTTGGCCACGGTGCCCAACTTCATATTGCCCTGACCACGCTGCATTTCACGCGCAAAAACCAGCGGATCGAGCCAGCGCGCCCCTTCGGGTAAGCGCGAACCAATGCGGTTGAACTCGTGAATCAAAAAGTTTCGGTCAAACGCGGCGTTGTAGGCGACCAAGGTCCGATCGCGCAGGCATTTGAGCAAATCGGGCGCGATGTCTTGGAAACGCGGCTGGCCGCGCAGGTCTTCGTCGGTAATTCCTGTAATTCTGACAACATCGGCGTGAAGCGCCGCGCCGGGGTTGAGCAGAGTCGACCACCGCTGCGTGACCTCGCCGCCGTCAAACCACACGACAGCGACTTCAATGACCCGATCGCCCGTTTCCGGTGATAGGCCCGTCGTTTCCGTGTCCAGCACCGCAAGCGGTCCCAGATGCCAAGGCTGCGCGATCGTGGTCATTGCCTCCTGCCTCCCGCCGCGGAATTCTAATTATATTCGGCTACTTACCGAAACGAAGGATGGCTTGTCCCATGCGAATGGGCGATGGCACCGTGACGACCGGCGCGACGTCGTTGCGCGCAAAAAGCAGCACGACGGTGGAACCCATCTCAAACACACCGAATTCATCGCCGCGCGCTTGGTGCAGGGGCGGTGACAGCGTGCAAAGTCCGCTGTCTGGATGCCCTTCGTTGGCCGCCATATTCGTAAAACAAACGCGCATATGGCCAACACAGGTTGCGCCCACCATGATCATCGCCAAGGGGCCAAATTCGCTTTCGCAGTGGGCGAGCACGCGTTCGTTGCGGGCAAAAAGGCCGTGCACGTATTTGATGCCCCAATTGTTGACCGGAAACAGCGCCCCGGGCAAATAGCGCCATTTGACGATCGCGCCCTGCCACGCCGTGTGCACGCGGTGATAGTTCTTGGGGGCCAAATACGCGACTGCATACGTGCCGTTGCGATACGCCGCAGCGTCCTCGGCACCGCCGAGCAAATCGTCCAGAGAATATTCAACGCCTTTGGCTTGGATGAGCGTCCCCTGACCCAGAGGGCCGAACGCGGACAGCACGCCGTCTACCGGCGACGGCATCAAGTTGGGCGCCTGTTCGATCGGACGCGCATCGGTCTTGAGGCGGCGGGTGAAAAAATCCTGAAAACTGTCAAAGTCGCCAATCGGGCGCTCCGCTTCCGAAACGTCAGCACCGTAGGCTTTGCTGAACAGGCGGATCGCCGCGCCCAGCACCGGTTTGGGAGGGCGCAGGCGCACAAGTTTGCCCATGGTCTGGGACACTTTGGGGTTGCCCAACGCCGTGAGCCAAAAGGGAGGGTTCTTGGGGGAAGCCATCGGCAGCTCTACTCCGGTTGTGCGGGGCAATCGGTCCAACCGACTGACCATCCGCGATTTATCCAATATTTACTGTGATAACGGGATTTGTTGCGCTGCGTTGTTGCACAGCGCCTAAGTTGGCTTCGAGGCTGATCGCGCCGCGGCGCAATTGCGCGTGTCGCGCA
This sequence comes from Klebsiella pneumoniae, assembly GCA_945889325.1. Lineage (GTDB taxonomy): Bacteria > Myxococcota_A > UBA9042 > UBA9042 > UBA9042 > CAMDBH01. The sequence continues at coordinate 7,893 of CAMDBH010000046.1, read as the reverse complement.
ATCAACGTAGGCAGATCCGTGCGTTCCAGCGCTAGGACGCTGAAATCCTCGCAACAAACGGAAGCCGCCAAGGTACCGGTGACCATAGCGCCCTGCAGCGAATGCAAGTCAATCGCTGGCTGGCAGGCCAAATAGCCCATAAATCCACCGGCGAAGGTATCGCCCGCTCCGGTCGGATCGCACACCCGATCGAGCATCACCGCCGGCATGTGCAGCGCCTGCCCGGCGTGAAACAATACGGCGCCAAACTCACCGCGTTTGATCACGAGCGTCTTAGGCCCAAAAGCTTGAATGATCCTAGCGGCTTGCAGCAAATTGCCGCATTGGGCCAGCGCGTAAGCTTCTTCGTCATTGAGAAACAGAGCATCCACGCGTGCCAGAACCGCCAAAAGCCGCTCGCGCTCCCCTGCAATCCAAAATCCCATGGTGTCCATGGCCACAAAGCGCGGTCGGTGCATCTGCTGCAGGACATCCAATTGCAACACCGGATGAATATTGGCCAAAAACACAAATTCGGCGTGACGCTGTTTTTCTGGCAGCTTGGGTTGAAACGAGCTAAAGACGTTGAGTTCGGTGAACAACGTCGTACGTGTCTCAAAATATTGGGAGTATTTGCCGCCCCAGCGAAATGTCTCGCCGGGCACCTGTTCAATGCCGCTGATGTCGACGCCGCGCCGCGACAACCGCGCGAGATCAGAAGCGTGAAAATCCTCACCCACGACGGCGACAACGTGCGTCGGTGCAAAAAGCGCCGACGTCATGGCAAAAAATGTCGCGGATCCGCCAAGGGCGCGATCGACCTTGCCCGCCGCCGTTTCAACGGAATCGTATGCAACGGAGCCAACAACCAGCAAGCTCATGACAACCTCAGAAGGGCAAAGATGAAAAGTTGGAACAATTTTGTGCAATTATCGCGGATAGTAGCGATCGAGAAGCAGCGCCAAACGCTCGCGTTGTTGCGGCGGGATGGCATGGGGCGCCGTCATGATCGCGAACTTGAGGGCATCTTGCGACGGGCACGGCCCGGCGGGTGGGTCGGCGGCGACGGCCTTAATAATTTTGCGGGCATTGGCAACGTTGGCGTTGAGCGTAGCCACCACTTGATCGACGGTCACTGCGTCGTGCGCGTCATTCCAACAATCGTAATCTGTCGCCAACGCTACGGTTGCATAGGGCAATTCGGCTTCGCGGGCCAGCCGCGCTTCCGGCAAATTGGTCATGCCAATGACCGACACGTTGGGCCACGTGCGAAACGTATGTGATTCCGCGCGAGTAGAAAACTGCGGCCCCTCGATGCACACGTAGGCCCCGCCGACATGGTGGCGAATCTGCAGCGATTTACACGCCGCGACCAGCGACTTGTGGACACGCGGGCTCACTGGGTCGGCAAAGCCGACGTGAGCGACAACGCCGTCGCCAAACAGCGTTCGTGGACGGCTAACTGTGCGATCAATAAACTGATCGACCAAGACCATATCGCCCGGCACGATGTCTTCGCGCATCGAGCCGACGGCGCTTACCGAAATAACATCGCTGCAACCGACCATTTTTAAAGCCCAAATGTTGGCGCGGTAGTTGATTTCACTCGGGGTAAAGCGGTGCCCGCGACCGTGACGCGGCAAGAAAAACAGTTGGGTCTCACCCAGCCAACCCTCGATCAGCGAGTCCGATGGACTGCCAAAAGGCGTGTCGATACGGTGCTCTTGGATGCGTTGCAGGCCATCTAGCTCGTACAGACCGCTGCCGCCGATGATACCCAGAATTGAACGCGCCATGACCATCTCCATCCGAACTAGGTAGCTTAGCGGGCCGCAGCAACAATGAGGCGCGAAATTTTGGGTTAACGTTTCAAATTAATTAGCAATTTCAGTAAATTGGCGCGGCTTCGTGCGGCGAACCCTCGGCGGCACCTTCGGCGAGGCGACGGCCGACGAACGCGGACACCCGATCGCGATCGGCAGTTGTCAGGTTGAGAAACCGCACCGCCAAACCATGGGAAAATCCGCGAACCCGGCGGGCTCCAACGACTTCACCGCGAACAGCGATCATTTCACCCGCGACTTTTTCCTGCGAAGTTTGCGTGTCGGACACGTCGGCCAAGTCGATCTCGAGGTCAATAAAGCGCCGTTCCATGGAATTGCGCAGCGAATACGAGGCACTTTCTATGAAAATCCCCGTCGCCGACAAATTGGTAGCTGGGTGGACAAACAAACGATCGCCGTCGCGCTCTTGCACAAAGAACTCGACAGAAACGCGTTGCGCACCGCGACGTTCGACGCTTTGCGCTGATTCAGCAACCGGCAAAGCTGTTAGGTTTTGTGCGTCGTTCATTTTCGACTCCGAACCTGCCCGCGGAACGCGAGAAACTAACCCAATAAATTACAAACAGTTACAACGAGGACTGGGCCGTCCCGAACCGCAAATGGGCGACGCGGGGCGCAAGAGTTTAGGCGCGCAGTCGATGGGCGTCAATCGAATTTTCGCTCGGGCCGGCGCGGGTGCGGCGGCGACGGTTGCACAGTTGGGCTTTCGCCGTTAGAATGTCGCCCGCTTCGGATTGGGTTTGTCCCGATCAGGCAAGCCGTGCAGATAGAGTCGGCAGTGCGCGCAGAAGTCCTTGGACTGGCGCAAATCGCTAAACTCTGTCGCGTCTTTGGGGGTGTAGCTCAGCTGGGAGAGTACCTGACTGGCAGTCAGGGGGTCACGGGTTCGAACCCCGTCACCTCCACCGAACCGCGAATTTGCAATGAAAATTGGGATTCGGCCTCAACTTCTTGGGTTGAGGCCGAGTCCCTTTTTTTCTTTTGCCCGTTTCGTTTTCGCCAACAATGCCGCAGACTGGCAAGCCGATCGGGCAGACGATCCAACCGGAACCCAGCGCAATGGCCGCCACCGCAACCGAAGATCCCGTGAACTACAGTGCCTCGCAGCGCAGGTGGAGAATGCGCGTTTTTGCCGCGACTTGGCTGTCTTACGCGGGTTTCTATTTTTGCCGCAAGCCCTATTCGATCGTCAAAAGCGACATCGGCACCCAGTTGCATTTTACCGCCAAGGATCTCGCCTTGGCGTATTCTGCCTACCTGATCGCCTACACAATCGGCCAATTTGCCAGTGGCGCAATTGGACCGCGTTTTGGTCCGCGGGCGATGCTTTTGACGGGCATGCTCGTGTCGATCGGCACAGCAATCGGCTTTGGTTTCGCGGACTCACTCGCTTGGTTCGTCGCCTTGATGACGCTAAACGGCTTGGCCCAAGCGACCGGCTGGAGCAACAATGTCGGCACCATGGCCAATTGGTTTGCCCGCAAAGAACGCGGCACGATCATGGGATTTTGGGCCACCAATTTTCAGGCCGGTGGCATCCTCGCCAATACAATGGCCGCTTGGATGCTCGCACACTACGGCTATCGCTACGCATTTTTCAGCGGAGCGATCATTTTGGGCGCCGTCAGCGTGTTTTTCTATTTCAACCAGGCCAATCGCCCAGAAGACAAAGGCCTGGCCGCCATAGACGTGCCGGAGGTGGGCACCGAACCCGAAACAGGGCCCGTGCGCTGGAGCCGCAGTGTCTGGGTCACGGTCTTGTTGGTTGGTGGCGCCTATTTCGGCATGAAATTCATCCGTTACGCGCTGTGGAGTTGGGCGCCATTTGTGTTGCAGCGCAATTTCAAACTCGCGGGCGACGACGCCGGGTACATTTCAACCTTATTTGACGTCTGCGGCGTCCTTGGCGTGATCGTCACAGGCATCGTCAGCGACAAGTTCTTCAACGGCCGCCGCGCACAAGTCTCACTTTACATGCTCTTTGGCTTGGTCGCGGCGACGATCTTGTTGTTCGTTTTTGGCGGTCAGAGCGTGGTGTGGTTTTCGGTCTGCATCGGCCTGACTGGGTTTGCGCTCTTTGGGCCTGATGCCCTGCTAACAGGGGCTGGCGCCATGGATATCGGCGGCGGGCGCGGCGCCGTGCGCGCGGCCGGTATCATCAGCGGCCTTGGTTCGGCGGGGTCTGTTTTGCAGGAACTTTGGATCGGCAAAAGCTACACCGAATCGAGCGGGGCCATCGGGCCGATCTTGGGTATGCTTTTGGGTTCCGCTATATTTTCAGCGATCTGTGTCGCGATCATCGTCTGGCGCAACCGCCGCGGCACCAGCGACGTTTGATCAGAAATGGAGCTGTGCGTTCAGAAATGTATTTGGGCGCTCGCTGAAATGATGTCGAAACTGCTCTGAAATTTGCCCGCATTGGCCACAACGCCATCATAGCCGTCGCAACCTTGCGGACACGGCGAAATCGGCCGCTGCTGCAGCACTTTGCCAAATTCTTCCGTAACCGTCCGATCTGCTTGAAAAATATGGTTGTAAGCCAAGGTCAGATCGATATCGGTAGCAACGGCAAAGCGGACGCCGCCACCCACGCCCAGTCGGTCAAACGACATGAAGTCGAGGTTGGTGTAATTGTTGGGAACGGCGCCGGTTTCATAGTAAGTGCCGGCGCTTAGCGACAGGGGCATGGCCGCCAAATTGTAGGTTCCGCCCAAGCGCAGGCTGAGCGTGTCTTTCCAGCGCTTGGCGATGGTCACATCGGGCGCGTCTACCGCCGCGAAAAGGTTGATTTTTCCGTCCAACTCAACCTTGTAGTCTTTGAGCATCGACCACGCTTCATAGACAAAGTCCATTTCGACGTCAAAGCGTTCGACCGTGCCCTCCATACCGCGATAGCGCAAGCCAATTTTGGCCGTTGGCGGCAACACCAGCAGCAAGCGTGCGGCGCTGCCCGTCACGGCCAGTTGGGCTGGGGTAAACTGCGCGCCAGTCGGGGTTTTTTGCAAGGCAATATCACCTGTTCCGTTCATCCTGACGGGCAGAATCCGCCCCGAGGCACCAAGCTCCCAATTGTCACTCAATCGCAACCAACCACCGGCGATCGCGGTCAAAGTCGGTGGGGCGTTGAGTTTGATCGTCGCTTCGACGTCGTTGCTGGCGTAGTACGGCGAGAGATCGGTACCGGTTTGCCCATCGATCACGAGCGAGAGCTCGGTTTTTGGCTGATAGGCCACCTGTAAGGTCAGGCCGATGCCGAATTTGTCGCGCACGCCATACGCGACCGCGGCGCTGCCGTACACCAAAAGCACGTCCAACTTGGTCAACATATAGCGCTGTCCACCGCTTATTGGCCATTCTTGGTGCCCCGCTGCCGACGGACCGTAGATGCCAACGGCAAAGCACCAATTTTCCATGCCAAAATCATTGGCGGCCACAAGCATGCCGCCGAGCCCGAACCAAGGTGTCTGATTTTCTACGGTTGCATTGGGATCGGTGCCCGCGGGATTGCTCTGGGTGGCCAACGATGTGGCGGCGCGGGTAAATTTGGCCGGCGAATGCACAACATTGTGCGAATACAGGATGCGCAAACCTTTGCCGCGCATCAGGCCGCCGGGATTGTGCGCAAGCGCCGTTAAGTCATCGGCTTTAACCGTGAACGCCGAGCCGCGCGACACCGATTGGGCGCCGTTGTCCGGAATCTCAAAGCCGCCGGCCATCGCCGTGAAGCAAATCAACTGCAAAGGCGCCGCCAAGCCTGTGATCTGCGCGCAACATTTGAGAATACGCCGTGAATTGTGTTCGATTTTTGCCAAACTTCCGTTGAACATCTTGCCCCCAACTGCGGCCACGCGCGGCCCCAAGTTCTAGCACGCCTTTTGCGGCGCGTCGCGCGCGAGCGCCCGCAAAAACTGCCTCACCGCTTATGCTACCTTGGTAGCAGATCGACAATTTTTCCTAATTTCGCCTAGTTGATAATCAGCTACCACCGCAAGCGCGCGGCCTAGATTTTGGTCAACTCCGCCCCGTTTTACCACCCGCGCGCCGCGCTGTCGATCCAGTTCCAGCGTTTGACCGACCACCGCGCCATACTTGCGCTTATGTCAAAGTAATTATTGACAATATCTGTCAATTTGGCGATCATGTCCGACGCGGCGCAATCCTGCGCGCGCTGTCGCCGGAGTGGACCGCCATGAATTCACGCAAAAAATTAGCAAAATCAGCCAAGCGCGCGCCCGCGCGCAAAACTGCACGCCGCCGCAACGGCAGCGCCGCAAAGCCGTACACCGCAATCGACTGGAAGGGCAGCAAGCACAAATGCGCCACCAAGGCCAGCGCAAAACATCAGGCTGGCGCGCGCGGGCGAGTGGCCGGCGGGTAGGCCGCCCCGCACAAAGCAGCGCGGCGTGCCGATGAGCGACACGCCGCGCCAAGATCCACAGAAACACGCCTACTTGTCTGACTTCCGGCGAGCCGTCGTCAGCCGAAAGTCGCGCTTCAGCCGCAGCCAGCCGGAATTGAAGCCGCCCGGATGCGCCACGCGATGGCAAGGAATGCACACAACAGCACAATTTGACAACACATTGTTGTCAGCATCGCCGTCGATGTGGTGCCCGTGGTATGCACCCGGCATGCCGCGACTGCGGTTGTCGCGGATCAGCGCCTTGCGGCAAATCGCGCAGCGCTTGCCTTGCCGGTAAAAACGCCGCTGAACAATCAACGGCGGAAAACTTGGGCCACGACGCTTCAATTTACCATTTAACTTTCTCATGTTTCTCTTTCTCCGGGCGCGCTTCGCGCCCTTGTGCAACTGAGCACAAAAATCAGTTGCAAATTTTCGGAGAATGAGCGAAAGTCAGCGCGTTCTTGAGGCGCGCTGGTCTTTGGACTCATTCTCCAAGACTTAAGTGAGGCCGGTTGTGGCTAAGCAACCGGCCTTTCCTCGTTTTACCCACGGAACTCCGCAGGCTGCAACAGATGTACCACGCGCTCGCCGCAGCCGTCAAACGAAAAATCTAATTATTACCTTGACATAAGCGCGAGTACGCCGTTTTTTAGCTTGCTGAAGCAGTCAAACCGGCGTATTGTGCCGATCAGCGATCATTGGGCCGATTTTGGCCGAGATCGCAGTTTGCGCCGTATACGTTCGCTGGTGAGTAAGTTTATGGAAAGACTAAAAGAAGTAAAACAAACCAAGTTCAATGCAAAGCATTTTCGGCAGCCATCGCACTTCCCGACAACCGAGGCGGAGTTTTTTCAGCAGTTTGGCACCGAGGCGCAGTGTGAACGCTGGCTGGACCGAGAGCGCTGGCCGAACGGCTTTGTCTGCCCTGATTGCGGCGGCAGCGGTTTTTGGATCGAAGCGCGCCAGCGCTACAAATGCCCAAACAATCATTGGACTTCGCTGACTTCCGGCACTGTCATGAGCGGTACGCGCACGCCACTGACAACTTGGTTCTACGCCGTTTGGCTGCTCTGCACGCACAAGCCTGGCGTCAGCGCCTTGCAGATGGCGGCCCGCAAGACCAAATCGCCCGGAAATATGGGCGTTTGGGGCACGCTTCACAAATTGCGCGGCGAAATGGTTGTACCTGGACGCGAGAAGTTGACCGGCTACGTCGAAGTCGACGAGATCTACGTTGGCGGCGTGGAACATCGGCGGGGGCGGGGCGCACAATCCAAGGCGCTTGTGCTTGTGGCAACCGAAGTTATCCCGTGGAAGGACGCGAACGGCAAAGACTATTTGAAAGCGGGCCGCTGCCGCATGCGCGTCATTCAAAACGCCACAGGCGCGACGTTGATCGGATTTATCAATGATAACATTGAGCGCGGCGCAACTGTGTCGACCGATTCTTACGCTGGCTACAACCGCGTTTGGATGCACGGCTTTCGCCATGAAACGGTGCTGGCCAGCGAAGAAGCTACGCCCCTGCCGACCGTTGGCCGCGTGACGACCGATCACAAGCGCTGGCTTGAGGGAACACACAAATGGGCCGTAAGAAAGCGCCATCTTCAAGCATACTTGAACGAGTATTGTTTCCGCTTCAACCGGCGATCGTCACCGTGGCGCGCG
>CAMDBH010000045.1 GCA_945889325.1 Klebsiella pneumoniae | reverse complement strand
AAAGTGCACGATGCCAATACCCCGACTATTCTTGCGAAGTTCAGCGCCGCAGGCATTCGCGTGCTGGAAGTCGCCGTGTTGCCCGACGTCGTGGAGCGGATCGCCGAAGTCATCCGCGCATTTAGCGCCCGCTTCGATTTGGTCGTGACCACCGGCGGCGTCGGCCCAACGCACGATGATTGCACGTGGAAGGCGGTCGCGTTGGCGCTCAACCGGCCGCTCGTGCTGCACTTGCCGCTTATCGCCCGCATCGAGGCCCGCGCTGGCCAGCCGCTCAGCCCTGAGCAGAAAAGGCTGGCGTTGCTGCCCGAAGGCACTGAAATGCTTGGGGCTGATGGACGTTGGCCGACGCTGCGCCTGGAAAATATTTACGTTTTGCCGGGTGTTCCGTCGCTGGTCGTCGGGCGTGTGGACCACATATGCGCGCTATTTTGTCGGCCTCCGGCTCATCTGGCGACGGTCGATTTTGCCTGCGACGAGTGGAATGCGCTGTGTCAAATCGATGCAGTTGTCGCCAGTTACGCGGACCTTGAAATTGGCAGTTACCCGATCTACGGTGACCGTGCGCACCGCTTGCGCCTCACTTTTGAAGGCGAAGATCTCTCGCGGGTGCAAAGTGCCGTGCATAGTGTCAGTCAGAGCATCGGTGTGACGCGGCTGATCGCGGTCGTGTGGCGAAAATCTGAACAGGATCAAGATCAATAGATGGCAACGCTGAGTTCAAACGATTTGCGCATACGGCTGGTGCTGCAACCGCGGGCCTATCAATTCGACGATGCGGATAATCTTTATGATCTCAATTGGGTGACTGTCAATGCCCGCATCGTGTTTGGCGGCAGGCCGGGGCAAGTCATGCGCACGCGGCTGGCGACTTGGGAATTGCAAACCATTGTCGCGCAATGTGATTTGCTGGCGCGTGGCCAATCGTCGCTGTGGCAACCAAAGTTTTTCGATTCGGGCGTGCACCTTTGGTTGCGGCGATCGCTGGATCGCGGTGAATACTTTGACGTCGCGGCACTGCTGTCGTCGGTCAGTGGGCCCCTGCCAGCTGATACGCCAAAGTTATGGATTGGCCCACAGTTGCACCATCCGGACGGCAATTTGGAAGGGGCGCGCTACAGTTGCTCGCGGTCGGCTTTGGGCCTTTTTGTGGAAGAACTGCGTGAGTCGATGGTGGATTTTCCGCTACGGCCGCTGAAGACCGCTTAACTGCCGGCAAAGCCAGCACCAAAATCACGCCGCACAGCGCGATGCCCGCCCCAAGCCAACGCCGCGGCGGGATGGCCTCTTGCAGCACAAACCGCGAGAGTAACAGCAAAAAGACCGTAGCGAGCTGATTGAGAATCGCCGCCACGCTGGCATCGTTGTACTTGATGCCACCCAGCCACAAAAGCATGGAAATGTAGGTGCCGACGATCGTCGCCGGCAGCAAGGTCCGCCAGATGCGTTGCGGCACGAACAAGCCAATACTGCTGCGCAATCTGCCCGTAGCTGCTTGGACGGCGAGCAGGCTCAGCACACCGACCAGCAAGCGGACCGTAGTCGCCTCCAGCAAATCGCTGCGGTTGAGCACCGGTTTGGCGACGATCACGGCCAGCGCGGTGCTCACCACGCCCGCCACCGCATAAAGCACGCCAAGGCGATCGACGGCTAAGTGCTTGGCTTGGTTGCCAGATTGCCATGACACGATGAGCAGACCGATAACAACCAAGGGAGCTCCCAACAACAGCCCAAGGCCCAAGGGTTCGTCTAGGAACACAAAAGCGAACATCACGACGGTCGGCGAATAGGCGCAATCGGTAACAGCGGCAACACTGGCACCAATTCGCTGAATCCCCATAAAAAACAAGGTGTCACCGACAGTTAGGCCGAGAAGACCACTGGCCGCCAAGCGCAACCAATCCTCGTTCGATCTGGAAAAGTCGAAGCCCCGCCCAACGGCCAACATCGTGAGCAGTAACATCGCAGATGCAATGGTGTTTTTGAACAAGTTCAGCGCGCGCGGATCGGCAATCCCGACGCGGCGAAACAACATCACCGCAATGGCCCAGCACAAGGCGCAGCTGGTCGCCATGATCGGGCCGATATAGCTGGACATATTGACCTTTTGGCAACTACAGCGCGGGCTTTTGCGCCTCATCGGCAGTCAGGTACAACTCCCCGCCGTGGGCCAAGAACTGTTGGCTCATCGCTTCCATGCCCTGGGCCGCCAATTTTTCCTGTTCATCCGCGTAATCGCGGACGTCTTGCGTAATCCGCATGCTGCAGAAATGCGGGCCGCACATGGAACAAAAATGCGCGGTCTTGGCCGCCGCCGCGGGCAGCATTTCGTCGTGCAAGTCGCGCGCCGTTTCTGGGTCTAAGCTGAGGTTGAACTGATCTTGCCAGCGAAACTCAAAACGCGCCTTTGAGAGCAAATCATCGCGCTGTTGGGCGCCTGCGTGCCCTTTGGCCAGATCCGCGGCGTGAGCGGCAATCTTGTAAGCAATGACGCCATCCTTTACGTCCTGACGGTCAGGCAGACCCAGATGCTCCTTGGGCGTCACGTAGCAGAGCATCGCCGTGCCGTACCACCCGATCATCGCCGCCCCGATCGCACTGGTAATATGATCGTAACCCGGCGCAATATCAGTGGTTAGCGGCCCAAGGGTGTAAAACGGCGCTTCATGACACAGCTCAAGCTGCAAATCCATGTTTTCTTTTATCTTGTGCATCGGCACATGCCCCGGCCCCTCGATCATCACCTGAACGTCGTGTTTCCAAGCGATCTTGGTCAGTTCACCCAAGGTCTGCAATTCACCGAACTGCGCAGCATCATTGGCATCTGCGATGCAACCGGGCCGCAAACCGTCGCCGAGTGAAAACGACACGTCGTATTTTTTCATGACCTCGCAGATGCGCTCAAAGCCCGTGTAAAGAAAATTTTCCTTGTGGTGCGATAAACACCACTTGGCCATGATGGAGCCACCGCGCGAGACGATGCCGGTGACGCGTTTGGCGGTCAGCGGCACATAGCGCAGCAGTACACCCGCGTGAATCGTAAAGTAATCAACGCCCTGCTCCGCTTGCTCGATGAGCGTTTCAATGAACAGATCCAGCGTCAAGTCCTCGACCTTGCCGTTCACCTTTTCCAAGCACTGGTAGATCGGCACGGTCCCGATCGGCACGGGCGAATTGCGCAAAATCCACTGTCTGGTCAAATGGATATCGTTGCCGGTAGACAGATCCATCACGGTGTCGGCGCCCCAGCGAATGGCCCACTGCAGTTTTTCCACCTCTTCATCGATGTCACTTCGCAGGGCCGAATTGCCGATATTGGCGTTGATTTTGACCAAGAAATTGCGGCCGATGATCATCGGCTCTAGTTCGGGGTGCAAAATGCTCGCCGGCAAAATCGCCCGACCGCGGGCGATTTCACTGCGAACAAACTCCGGTTCGACGCCCTCGCGCAGCGCAACGAAGCGCATTTCCTCGGTAATGACACCGGTTCTGGCATAAAACAGCTGCGTCGGCGTGGCGTCGCCTTCCCGGTTGGCGATCCATGGGGCGCGCCGTTTGGGTAGTCCGTGGCGCGGGTCGCATCCTTGCGGGCCCGTCGTGTCGTACAGCCGAATGTCGCTGCCGTCGGTGAGGGAAATTTCACGAACGGGAACATTAAGTTCACCAATTTCGACCTTTTGCGAGCGCGGAAAACTGTCTTCGAGGGGTGCCAACGGTTCCGTTGTTCGCGTTTCGGCGCCTGAAGTCGCTACCGGCGCGGTCCGCGTGGACGCAATGCGGCTGGGGGATTTGGCATTTTGCTGCATAAGTACCTCAAATTGTAGAAAACGTGCCATCGGCGGCGCGCAAGCTTAGCACGATTGGACACAGCAAGCAGCGCAAAACGCGACACGCGGCGGCGGCTGCGCGGCTCAATGGATGAACTCACTTGGCGCGCATTTTCGTCACCAGCCAAAACGTCCCGCCGGATAAGGCGAATCCGCTGAACCAAGCGTACGGATACACCGCGTCGAACATCGGTGAAATGTGTTCAATGAGGTGAATGCCCTTGAGGAACCCCGGAAGGTTGGGGGCGACTCCGACCGCAAGCGCAAGAATTGCAATCGGATTTGTACCGCCGTAACGACCGTTGGGCCGGTAGAGGTCGGGCACGTCCAGTTCGGTTTTGCGCACCAAAAAATAGTCGGCGATCATGATGCCCGCGATCGGGCCTAGCAACGCCGAAACGCCGACCAACCAGCCGCCGATGTAAGTGTCGGCATCTGCCATTAATTTCCATGGCATACACAAAATGCCCAAGATGCCGGTGATCAAACCGCCGGTCTTGAAACTGATCAATTTCGGCGCCAAATTGGCAAAATCGTTGGCCGGACTGACCACGTTGGCCGCGATATTGACCGAAACGGTCGCGATCACGATGCCGAATACGGCAATCACCGCCACGATGGCGCGCGTGAAGCCGTCGGCGATCAGGGGCGCGCTCAAACCGGCTGGCGCATGAGGCGAGGTCATTTGTCCTAGCAAAAACTCCGGGTTCCATAGCTGTTCGACAGGTGTTCCTTTCAATATGGCAGCAGAAGCACTTGTAATAACAAGGGCCATCGCCGAAAACGCCAGCATCGTCGTCGGCAAGCCCAGCGTCTGCCCCAGCATCTGCTCGCGCTGACCGCGGCCATAGCGTGTAAAATCGGGGATATTGAGCGACAGCGTTGCCCAAAAGCCGACCATCGCCGTGAGCTTGGGAATGAACACCGGCCAAAATTCTGCCAAATCCTTGAATTTTGACGGCTTATCCAGCAGAGGCCCCATACCGCCCGCCGTCTTCACAACCCAATAGAGCAGAAGCCCCGCCAAGATGAGCACGATCGGCGCGGCCCAATTCTCAAACACGCGTACGGCGTTCATGCCGCGAAAGATGATGAAAATATTCAGGCTCCAGAAAATCAGGAACGTGATGAGGCGGGAAAGCTCCAAGCCCGCCACCATGGTTCCACCACCTAAAGTGCTAAAATCAGGTGCGAAGGTGGAAATGAATGTGTGAATGGCGTCGCCGCCGATCAGCGTATTGATGCCAAACCATCCGCAAGCGACCAGCGCGCGCAAGATCGCCGGCACGTTGGCGCCGGTGGTGCCAAACGAAGCACGAGCTAAGACCGGAAAAGGAATGCCATATTTGGTGCCTGGGTGGGCGTTAAGCAAAATCGGCCCAAGCACGATCAAATTGCCCAGCGCGATCGTCATGAGGGCCTGCCACCAGTTCATGCCAGCCGCGATTAGGCCGCCCGCCATGGTGTAGGTCGGGATGCAGTGCGCCATCGATATCCACAATGCCGCGAAATTATAGGTTGTCCAGTTGCGGCGGCCCTGGGGCACCGGCGCCAGATCGGCGTTGAGCAGCGGTGAGTTGAGGATGTCGGCCGGCAGGCCCGCGTAAGCCTCGGCTGCCAATTGTGAATCGTGCATTTTACCCTCCCGCGATCGCTGGCCGCGGCGCGTTAAGAATTTGGCCGCGCACCTCGCCGATCTGCGGCAAACTACCGTGCAGATTCAGATTGGGCAAGTTCAAGCGCTCGGATTATTGCTGGAGCATGTTTTCTAACCACGCGGCGGGCGAAAGTGCGGTCCGCGTCGCGCTGCACCCGGCTATTTTGCCCGATGTTTTGGTGTCACCGCGCGACAGAATCCAAGTGCCGTCCTGACGCAGCGCGAAGGTGTCAAAGCCCCAGTTTGCCGCGAGATTGGCCGGAATTTTCAGGAGCAGGTCCCACTGTTCCGTGGTGGCCGTTGTCGGATGCGATACCTGAATCTCATGGTGCAGCGCCGACGGTTCTTTGCCCTGTGCAATGCCAAGACTGGGCAGATCGCGTTTGAACGTCCATTGCATCATCGCCTCAAGCGGTGCAATCGCATGGCCTATCAGCGGTGCCGCCGGATCGGTGTAGATGCTGGTCGTTTCAAATTCAAACGCGGCGGTCGAGCAACGCCTGCGCACGATCGCGTGCGCGCCCGCCAACACGTCGCGCGGCACGTGCATACCGTTGACATCACGGCTGTTTAGGCGCGACGGGCGCGTCAGCGTGCGAACTTGCTTCCAGACCAAGCGCGCGGGCTCCAAGATCGCGTCTGAGCGCTGCGGCCAGCCCGCTTTGACGCGGCGAAACTCCAAATCGAGGGTCACGCTGCGCGGTACGTCGCCTGGATGTAGGCCGACAGCCGCATTTTCCAGCCACAGCCGCGACAATCTGTCCATTTGCTCAAACATTTTAAGCAATTCTGCGTCTGACAGGATCTCTTTGGGCGCTTGTTCTTGGTTGCTGAGCTGCACACGCTCGATCTTGGGCTGGCCGCTTTCGGTGCGCACAATCTTGTCGATTTCAGGCAAAATCTGACTAGACGCGACTGGATTTGTGACCGAAGTCGCACCGTTGAGCACGTTGACCGTCATTTCCAAACGCGCGCCGTCTTGGGCGTCCTTGCCCAAGCCGACCAGAACCACACCGTTGGCGTCTTCAAGCGCGTCGGCAAAGCCCGGTTCGATGAGCACAGCCATGTTGCCAGCAAAGTGCGACAAGCCGGCTTCTTCGCGTTCATCGTAGGCATCAAAGCGCCAGTACGAGCTAAAAGTTTGCAAAATGGCCCGCGCAATCGTTTTCTTGTGCAACTTTTCGTCCGTTAATTCAGCAGCGTGCAAATAGCCCGTGTGCGATTCGTACAAACCGGCGCCGTTGAAACCTTCCACATCTTCGGCCGTCGACGACGAGCGGAAACGCAGCCCCTGCTGCGGCGCTAACTGCGCGTAACGCTTTTGCAAAGTCGTCGTAATCTTGTTGAGCATCGCGCTTGGCAGACCGCGCCGCTCGATCCACGGCCGCACCCCGTCATGCTCAAGAATCACGCGGATCGCCTGGGTTTGTGCTTTCTTATCCAGTTCTTGCAACCACTCCAGCGCGTCTTTGTCCTGCTTGTGCGCCTTGGCGTACGCTTTGGGCCCTTCCAAAGCCAAAAAGCGCAGCCGACGATCCTTGCGAAATCCAGGATCGTTGAGCAAATTTTGCAAAGGCTGCCAAAAAGGCACCATGAATTCCGCGTAGGGTCGCACGGTCATGGCCAGTGGTTGATAGGGCGTGGCGAAGTCGGCCTGCGCCAGAAGGGCCATAAGTCCCGCGGATTTGCCTCCAATGTACGGCAGCCAGCGTTTGCGCATCGCCAGACCGCCGCGGGTCAGATCGACAAAGTAGGGGGCGTCGCGCAGAGAAATCGAAGTGATCACTAGATTTTGCGGCGCATTGCGGTCGTACCAGTGTTGCCAGTCCTGGGGGGAAATCGCCTTCCAGTGCACGCCGTTTTCGCCGACGAGCAAGGCCACGGGCTGATCTGCCCGCGCCATGGCCCGCAACTGAAGATCGCCAAAGATCCCCGCGATATGCACATTAGGGGTGCCGCGGGCGATCGCCAGCAGGTTGAGGTGGGCCTGCGGCGTCTGCGGCACAGCCGTCACTATCGCAGCAACTGGCGGTAATTCATCTGGGATTTCCTCCAGCACGGCGATGTCGGTCGGACGCAACGTCGTGCGCCCCAACTGACCTTTGCCAATAAATTTCAGCTGCCCCGCCGCCGCCCCGCGGTTGTAGGCTGCGATGGCGCCCGGCACAACCAGATCGGCGTATCGATGCGTCCGCGCGGCCCATGGCGACTTATGTTGCTGAATTTCACTGGCTAGTTGCTCTTGAAACTCTGACGTGCGCGCCAGCCAGTGCAGTGGATCCGGCAGCTTGGGCAGCTTGGGCGTCAAAATGTCGGCCAAGCGTTGGATCATCGCCTCATTGGGCTTGTCCTCGTGTTCGAGTTCGAATGCCCACATTTCTCTAGGATATCGGCGCTTTGTATCCGCGGGGAGGAACAGCACTGACCCGACCGCGAATTTTCGATCGCAACGCCCGTCGGCGCGGTTGCTGCAGTAGCCCATGGCAAAGGCGTAGAACTCGTCGGAATAGACTCGCTTTTCAATCAACCTCAATTTCAGCGGCAAATTTGCCTGGCCGCGAAAGTTTTTGAAAACGTCCGCCACGCTGACAAATTGGGTCCGCGAATCCGGCGACACCGGACATCCCGGCACATGCACGCCGTTGAGCAGGGAAAACCAATACCACTGGTCGTGAAATTCATAGAATTTTGGATCGAGAAAAAACACCAGCGGATGATCGGAATCGAACTGCGCGATAACAAATTTGAGCTGAACCGGCTTTTGTCCGCGATCTGCATAGGAAAAAAAGGCATCGGTGCTGTCAAAGTGGTCGCGCGTGTGATCGTCAAAACGCGATCCGGGTGTGTTTGCTGCGTCTTGGGCCGATGCGAGCGCGACAAAAAGCGCGGACGCAATCAAAAAGGCCCCTGCAATTGCAGGTTTTTGTCGCACGCGTCCGCCCGCGCGCAAAGGAGGCGCGCCCGTGATGTGACGCCGGATCGACACATAAGATCTGCCGCCGATGTCAGCTGCACAGTGCCAGAAAGCAAAAGCGCGCGCTACCCTTACAGGTTTTCGATGATTGCGTCGGCAAATTCACTGCATTTCAGCAGCGTCGCCCCCGCCATCTGGCGGTGAAAGTCGTAGGTCACGCGCTTTTGGCCGATGGTTTTTTCCAAACTCGCGATGATCGAATCGGCGGCCTCCTGCCAGCCCAGATGCTCCAACATCATGACCGCGCTCAGGATCATCGAGCCGGGATTGACCTTGTCCTGTCCAGCATATTTCGGCGCGGTGCCGTGGGTCGCTTCAAAAATCGCGTGTCCCGTCACATAGTTGATGTTGCCGCCGGGCGCGATCCCGATGCCGCCGACCTGCGCCGCCAGCGCATCTGAAAGGTAGTCGCCATTCAAATTCAAGGTCGCGATGACGCTGAATTCCTCAGGCCGCGTCAGCACCTGTTGCAGCGTAATATCGGCGATCGAATCGCGAACCAGCAGTTTTTTCTTCCACTTGCCTTCGCCGTGCGTCGACCACAGCTGCAGCGCGACCTCAATCTCCGCGCACACTTCAGCTTGCTGGTCCGGCACCATCATGTCGTAACCGGGATCGCACTGACGCGCGTTGTCCTGCGTTGAAAGCCCTGAATCTTTTTCCTTATTGCCCAAAATCCACGTTTCACGCTCGGTGACAATTTGGTCGCGAAAATCGCGTTGGGCCAATGCGTAGCCCCAATCGCGAAATGCCCCTTCGGTGAACTTCATGATGTTGCCCTTGTGGACAAGCGTCACGGATTTCTTGTTGCATTTCAGGGCATACTCGATGGCCGCACGCACCAGCCGCTCCGTGCCTTCGCTCGACACGCACTTGATGCCCAAACCCGAGGTCTGCGGAAAGCGAATCTTGTTGACACCCATTTCGCTTTGCAAAAAATCCAGCAATTTCTTCTGCTCGGCGGTGCCGGCCGCGAATTCGATGCCAGCGTAAATGTCCTCGCAGTTCTCGCGAAAAATCACCATATCGACTTTTTCTGGGTGTTTTACGGGCGACGGCACACCGGTGAACCAACGCACTGGGCGCAAACAGGTATACAGATCAAGTTGTTGCCGCAAAGCCACATTCAGCGAGCGAATGCCCTTGCCCACCGGCGTGGTCAGCGGCCCTTTGATGCCCACCAAATATTTGCGAAATGCGGTCAGCGTGTCCTCCGGCAGCCAATTTCCGGTCTGGTTAAACGCCTTTTCGCCGGCCAACACTTCCAACCAAGCAATGCTTCGCTCACCGGCATACGCCCTATTGACCGCAGAATCGATGACACGGACGCTGGCGGTCCAAATATCGGGCCCGGTGCCGTCTCCCTCGATAAACGGGATAATCGGCTGATTCGGCACGTGAAGTAGGCCGTCTGCGCCCATGGTGATCGCCTGACCGGCGGGCGAAGTGTGCTGGGACATTTGATTTCTCCTGAAATAGTAGCTAGTTGGTGCATGACGCTCGGCCCAGACGGGCTGAATCGCTTGCGCGGCGCGCAGCATAGACAAGCGAACGCCCAAGCTCAACCGCGTTGCGCAGCCCGGCAGGGCAATCGCCGCGCGTAAGTGCGCAATAAAGTGCGGCGGAAGAATTGGGATTGGCAAATTAGTTAAATTGTGTGTACTCAGCGTACAGTCGCACGATCCCAGCGGCGAGGGAGGCACCAATGGCAAGTCCGATCCACCAAACGCGTTCCGCTACCGACCCTTCGCGGCTGTTGCCTTGGCTGCGGCGCGCCAACCCAATTTTTCAGCAGCTTAGCGACAGAGACGCCGCCGGCCTGTTCTCCATTTGTACGCTGAAAGATGAAGCGCGCGGTCGTTATTTGCAGCGATTGTCGGAAGTCCCTGCCAGCACTTTCATCGTAATTTCAGGGACTGTTGCCTTGCGCGTCATGATCAAAGGCATGGTGCGCGATCTTTTTGGCTACGGTGAAGGCCAAATTGCCGGTTTGATCGGCCTCATCGATCGATCGCCAGTGCCCTATGAGTTGGTAACGGTCGGCGACACGCAGGTGATCGTCATCGACACTTTGAAGTTTTCGCAGCTGACCGCGGCGTTTCATCCGACATCGACAGCCTTTTTGACAGCTTTGCAGCCGGTTATGGCCGCGCATCTCAATGAGTTGCAAACGCGCATTTTGCGCGAATTGACCCGCGGTGCGAGTATGGTCGCGGGTTCTGGTGAGACTTTTGGCCGCGGTGATCGTTAGCAGTTTGACGGGAGGAACGGGACATGAGCGACGAAGAAGACCAAGTTGTCGCACCCTTGGCCGAGGCAGGCGAGCGCGACGCCATTGCCGATATTGAAGGTTTCAAACGCGTTGAGTCCGTCCAAGTGCGCTTGATCGCTAGGCAAGTCGACCTACCCGAACCCGTTGTCGAGCCCAAAGCCAACATCAATTTTCGCATCGTGCCGTTTCGCCCCAAATGGCTCGGTCGGGGCATGATGACGATGAGCGATCTCGGCAAATCGGGCACCCGCGGCCAGACGCCTGGCGACGCTCCCAAAGCTCGACCAAAATAGTAAATTATTCCAGAGACTACCTGACGAGCACGTAGCCGAAACCGTACGCCGTAAAGTCGCCGATGTCACCGCCGCAGCCGGCAGCGCCGCCAGCGGAACCGTTCGGGTTGATGCCGCAAACCGAGCCGCCACCACCCAAACCGATGCGCGAATCGGGACTTCCGCAGTCGTTTTGCTCGTTGCCCAAAATGCCGATGCGCACGCGGGCCCAATCGATAATGACAACGTTATTAAACCCTTCCTTGTTGCAGTTGACCTGCAAAGGCGCCGACGGCATCCAACCTTTCCATGCGGGGCGACCCAAGGCCGGGAAAGCGTGGTACACACCATCGACCATAATCGCCTGCACCGAAGCCGCGTTGTACGTTATTTTGAGCCAGTTCGGGTCCGCTTTGCCGACCTTGATGCCCACGCGCATTTCTTTGAACGCCACTGTCCAAAAGCTCGCTAATTTGGCTTCATTGAGATCGAAATCCGCCAGGTTGGGCGCAAGCGCATTCTTGTCGACCCAATACAATGAATCATAAGCAAAAGTTGGTTTGGTGCCGTCGATCTTGAGCACCAAGGTCCAGCCGCCGCCGTCGCTGACCATGTCGCAGTACGCCGTGAACTTGGCCAAGCCGCCTGGGCCATCGGGATCCAAGTAGTAGACGCCGCTAGCTGGATTTTTTAGTGAATCGAGTATTTGCTTGCAAGATGTCGCCGGATTGATGTCACTGCCCAGTGAGCAATTGCCGGCCACGCACTGCGCAAAGCCGCCGTTGCCGCATTTTGCTCCGTCCACGACGGCCGGGTGTGCGCAGCCCTTGACCGCGTCGCACGAGTCGGCCGTGCAGTCATTGCCGTCGTCACAAGACACGACAGCTCCTACGCATTTGGCACCCACGCAGGTGTCGTTGCTGGTACAAATGCTGCTGTCGCTGCATGGGCTTGCGTTGTTGATCGCAGCGCAGCCCTTGCTGGCATCGCAAAAGTCATTGGTACAGCCGTTGCCGTCGTCGCAAATCTTGGAAAAGCCGTTGCATTTTCCCTTGGCGCAGGTGTCGCCGTCGGTGCAGGCATTGCCGTCGTCGCACAACATGGAGTTGGTGTTGAAGGTGCAACCTTGGTCCGGATCGCAGACGTCGTCCGTGCAGAAGTTCCCGTCATTGCACAGCATTGCCTTGCCCGGCTTGCAAGCGCCCGCTGCGCACACGTCGCCAATCGAACAAACGCTGCCGTCGTCACACGCGGCCACGTTGTTGGCCACGACGCAGCCAATTTCCGGATCGCACGCGTCAGTCGTGCAAACTTTGCCGTCGTCGCAGACTTTAGCCGCGCCGCCAAAGCAGGCGCCGTTTTTGCAAGTGTCGTTGCCCGTGCACACGTTGCCGTCGTCACAGCCCGCGGCATTCTTAACAAAGACGCAGCCTTTGACCGGATCGCAAGCGTCATCTGTACACGGGTTGCCGTCGCTGCACACGACCGCTTTGCCCGCGTTGCACAGCCCAGCGCCACACACATCGGCCTGGGTGCAAGCGTTGTTGTCATCACAAGGCAATAGATTAGCTACGTTTTTGCATCCTTGGCCCGGGTCACATGTTTCGGTCGTACAGGGGTTGTTGTCGTCGCAGGCAGGCGGAATGCCGGGCGCGCAGACAGACGCTTTGCAAACGTCGCCGTTGGTGCAGGCGTTCTTATCATCGCAAGGCAGCGTGTTATCATTGAAAATACAGCCACTCTTTGTATCGCAGCTGTCGTCCGTGCACGGGTTGCCGTCGTTGCACACAAGCACTTTGCCGGCGGCGCAGGCGTTGTCCTTGCACAAATCGCCGATCGCGCAGGCGTTGCCGTCATCGCAGGGGTTGGCGTTTGGGTTATGTACGCAACCGTTCAATGGATTGCAACTGTCTGTTGTACAAGGGTTATTGTCGTCACACGCCAAGCCAACGCCAGGGGTGCAGCCGCCATCTGCGCAGGTGTCGCCGACCGTGCACGCGTTGTTGTCGTTGCAAGCGGCCGTATTATTGACGTTTTTGCACCCGGACGCAGGGTCGCAACTGTCGTCGCTGCACAAATTGCCGTCGCCGCAGGCCGCCGCCTTGCCCGCGACGCACAAGCCGCCGCCGCAAGCGTCGCCGACGGTGCACGCGCTGCCATCGCTACACGGGACGTCGTTGTTGACATGCGCGCACCCAAGTTTTCCGTCACAACTATCTGTTGTGCAAATGTTATTGTCATCGCAGTTGGTCGTGCCACCGGGCAGGCAAACGGCGTCTTTGCAAGCGTCGCCGATGGTGCAAACGCTGCCGTCTTCGCAGGCGATGCTGTTGGCGTTGGAGTAGCACCCGCTTTTCGGCAAACAAGTGTCGGTCGTGCACGGGTTGCCGTCGCTGCAAACTTTGACTCCTAATCCCACGCAGTTGCCGTCATTGCACGCGTCCTCGGTGCTGCAGGCGTTGCCGTCGTCGCACGGGGCCGCGTTGTTGGTGTGTACGCAGCCGCTTTTTGGGTCACAACTATCTGTCGTGCAAAGATTTTTGTCGTCGCAGTCGGTCGTCGCCCCGGGCAAGCAAACGCCACTGCCGCAAACGTCGCCTGCGGTACAGGCGTTGGCGTCGTCGCAGACTTCGCCCGCGGGGTGCGCAACAATGCCGCAAGTTCCGTCGGCGTTGCACACCGCCGATTGGCAGGAGTCAACCGGCTTTTTGCAGTCGTCGTTGGCCACGCATTTTGGACCTGCATCGACCGCTCCAACGTCTATCAGCGCAGAATCTGGGGCAATTACGTCGGTTGGCCCAGCATTGGAGGCATCCGGCGCCTCGCCATCGACCTGGCTGCCCAGATCAACTTGCGCGGCGACATCTGGCGGTACAACATCGCTTGGCACTTGGATATCTGCCACAATGACCAAGTCAACGGCGGTGGGTGTATCGCCCTGCGCGGCTGTATCGCCGCCGCCGGCCACGTCCGCCACGGCGATCGATTCCGCAGTCTGGTCATCGCCGCAGGCGGCAACAAGCCACAAAACCGCTGAATAACATGCGATTTTAGATAATTCATGCATCGTAGCTCCGTCGCTGCGCGCTGATTGGGGGGCGCGGTGCGGCAATAGCATACGGAAACGCGGCACAACAAGCCAAGTCGCGATCGGGCGTGCGGCCGCTGGGCGCGATGTCCGGTCCGGCGGATTAGCGCGGCGTCGGAACTTGCGGCTGCCGCTCGAACGGCACGGGTTCAGGCTCGCGGCTTTGTTGGCGCTGCTCGGCCAGTGGCGCGTCGATGTCGTCGTTGTAGACGTTGATCGCGTCGTGCATGCGCCGCGGCGCCTGAGCGAGGTAAACGATCCCGATCACCGATGCCGCGAGACCTGCGCCCATCACGCCGAGCATCGTGCCGATTTGCGAGTCGCTGACGCCTCTGCCGTTGTTGCCGCCAAGCGCGACGGCGGGGGAAGCAACAATTCCAACAAGCCCAAGCACATACAACAACATGCCGTTGCGGTTGTCGTCGTAGTATTGCTGCGCATAGGCGTGGGCGTGCGCGTTGTCCGCCAGCGCCAGCGTCAGGCCATCGCCAAAGAACCCGACTTCATAGCGAATACCGTCCTTGTACACGGCCGGGCCGCTGTAATCTTGCACCAAGCGTGCGTGCCGCGTCGGACGCGGCAGATAACCGCCGGCGCAGGCCTGACTGAGCGTTGCCAGCAGCAAAATGACTGCGATCTTGCGCATCTATGCCCCCAAAGCTCGCAAAAGGCGCCGCTTTTGATCCGGAAACAGGTGTTTGAAGCGAATTTCCAAAGCTAGCGAAGTCGGATTTCGGCGCGGCAACACCTCGCCGAGCGCCCGCACCGGTTCACCTTCGGGCAATTCCAGATCCATCCAAACAAAACGCCCGAGATGAACTTGCGCCGAATCGCGCAGCGACAAGCCCTGGGCATCGACATGATCCGCGTGCAATTCCATATCATTGTCGCGCAAACGCACCCGCGCATCGTGCAGATCAATGACGTTGTTGGACCGATTCTCAGGCTGCGGCATCGCGGGCTCCCGGCCCGTGGCGGGCTGAAAGCGCATGATCGCGCAGACTGCGGTGGCGTCAAAAAATCGCTACCCGCCGAGCGCGCGGTCGATGGCTGCACGGTCAAACCCGGTGATAATATGGCCTTTGACCGACAGGATCGGCACGCCTTGCAGCTTGCTCTCGGGCACACCCGCTTTCTTGGCCCGCGCCAGCATGTCCTCGCGCGCGCCCGCGTCGTGCTCGAGGTCTTTTTCCACAAAAGCTACGCCCTTCATCTTCAGGTATTCCGCAGTTTTCTTGCAATATCCACACCATGTGGTGCGGTAGATCACAACGTCACCGCCACCCGTGGCTTTTGCGGACGCCGCAGCAACTGGAGCGACCGCGATCGGGGCGGGTTCAGCTTTGGGGTGTGCGGCTGCTACTTTTTGTTCTAATGCAGCGCGATCGACTGAAATGACTTCGTAACCATCGCCACTTTTTTTCGTCAAATCCGCGACAAATAGCCAAGGCCCTTGCAGATTTGGGTCCTCAGGGGCGACCAGAACTTGGGTGCGCGCACCTTCGGGCACATCCGCAGGCGTCTTGACCGGCACCAGTTCACCCGAGGCCGCTGAAAAATAGCGCAATGAATACGGGCCCGGCGCGTCGGTCACCTTGGGCGGCGGCGGAATCGCGGCAGGGGCAACCTGCGCTTCATCGGGCCGCGGCGACGGTTTGCAGCCCGATGCCACAACCGCAAAAGCGACAACCAACATCGCCGCAAACCGCGCCTGTGCTAGACGTGCTGCCCGTTGTGCATGCGGTGAGATCGCCATCATTTTAAACCTTTGTGCGCCATTCATGGCTTAACCCTAAAGCCCGCAGACTGCACCGCGTAGCCGAGGTGCGGAAAACGCACCCGCCACACTTCATCCAACGCGACCCTAACGTCGGGCCGCGTCATTTGTGCAATCAAAACATTCACAACGGCTTCAACCACCACGGGCGACGCATCGCTCAGTTGGGCGATCAGCGCTGCGCGCACGGCGTCGTCGGCGATCCAAACGGCCAGCGCCGAAGCCGCTTCACAACGCAACAACTCCGTACCGAGGTGCAAATCTTCCATCAAACCCGGCATGGCGATCGAATCACCTGCGTGCCCAAGCGCAATGCGCGCCGCCGCGGCCAAACGCGGATCGCTTGACGTCATCTGCGCGCGCAGGGCCACGCAAGGGGCGGCGCAATCTTTGCCAATGCCACCAGAAGCTTGCAACACAGCGCCCAACCCTTCGATCGCCGCCAGCGTCAACTGCGGACCGCTGAGCGTGCGCTCCAATGCCGCCAGCAACAACGGTGTTGCAGCTATGCGCACGTGATCGTCGGTTGAGCGCAGCCGTTGCAGCACAACTTGGCGCGCGGCGCGGTTATCGGCCGTCAGCAGGCCAAAGCAGGTGCCGAGCACACAGGCGCCGTGCTCGTCCAGTGGCGTATATTGCAGCGAAGGCCCGCAGTCGTGATCGTTTTTGCACACCCGCTTACCCGGCACACCTTGGATGAGCGCCTGAGCTTGCGCTTTGTAATCAATCGGTTTAGCTCCTTCGACCTGCTGCGTGCAAGCTGCCACCAGCGCGACAACAACAGTCAACGGAACCGCGCGATCCGGCCAAGTGCGCTTCGCCGTGTTCACACCGAGCTTGTGTTTGCGTTTATTCAACATGAACCGCTGGGCTATCCGCCGAGGATCGTCAGCGCCGCGGCGATGCGAATGCGCTCGTCCGGTTCTTCCAAATCCTTGACCAGCATGTCGGCGGCTTCTTTGTCGCCTTTCAACTTTGCCAACAGCCGAATCGCGGGCACCCGCGCGCGCGCATCACTGGCCATGGCCAACGTTTTCAACTCGGTCGCCACTTTTTTGCCCTGCAAATCCCACAGCCGCAAAATGGCGCGCACCCGCAGTTCTTGATCGTTGTTGCTCGGCGAGGCAAGCTTGCCTAACACCCGCAATTCCGCTTCCGGCAGCATGTGCAAGGCGATCAGGGCCTCTTCCCGCAAGGCGAAGCCCTGTTCATCGCGCGCCGCATCGAACATCGCAATTTCCAAGAAACTATCCATGGTCTTGTTCAGTTCTCGCGTCAATTCGATGACCGTGCCGCGCGGCAGCCACTTCAACGAGCGGCGCCAAACCTTAATCGCTTCAGCTACATCGGACAGGATAAAGCCGCGCACCGCTTCTGTGCGAATCTCCACCTTGGTGTCATTCAACGCGTTTTGCAGACCTGGGCGTGCCATCGCTTCACCGGATTCGGCCAGTGCTTTGACAACCAAGCGCCGCACTTCCGGATCTTTTTCACGCGTGTACAGCATGAGCGCTTCATATCCCGCTTTGTCCTTGATCTGACACAGGGACTTGATAAATTCCAGCCGCACCATCTCGTCGCCTTCGCGATCCAGCGCGTTGCGAATCGGTTCGACCGAAATTTTGGAGCCGATGTAGCCCAGCACCCGTGTGGCGGCGACACGCACCATGGGCACGCGATCGGCCAAATAACCGTGCATTTCGGAAATTCGACCGGCACCGCCGACCCAACCCAAGTAAAAAACGCCAGTCGCGCGCACATCGACGTCGGTCGAATCCGCTAACGTTTGGGCCTCTTTGGCCATGGAACGATCGCCCATCCGCGCCAAAATTTCGTAAACAGCAAACAACAATTCAGGCGTCGTCGTGCCGCTCAAGATGGCCTTGACTTGGTCGGCATCCGCTTTGTCCAAAATCCGTTTGTAGGACGACAGCGCATCGATTTGCTCTTTGCCGTGCGCCCCTTGGGCGATTTTCAAAAGCATCTTGCCAACAGACTTGTCGCCGTGCATGGCCCGCAGCGCCACGATTTTGGCCGCCAAACCGGCATCCTTGGTCTTGAGCGGGGCCAAATAGGCGATGGCCAGTCGCTCATTTTCGCGCGAGGCCACATCCACCAGCGCTTTGATCAAATCCTCATTGGCCGGCTGCGCCTTGGCCACGGTTTCTAGCGCAACTTGCTGTAATGCGGCATCCAATTGGCGAATGCCCTTGAGCGCTGAAGCCTGCACAAGCGGGTCTTTGGCCGCCAGCGCCGCTTTGAAAAAACCACCCAGATTTGGCCGATTGCGATCGACCAGCGCCTTGACAATCTTGTCATGCTGTTGGTGCTCCTTGTCGCCCAAAACTTCAATCAGCAAGGCAAATTGCGCCGGATCCGCCATGTCGTCCAGGACCGGCAGCACTTCATACGGGCTGAGCACCGGCATCGCCAACGCGTCATGCACAAGTTTTTTCCAGTTGTCCTGTTTAAGCGCGTACATGGCTTCGGCAATGCCCTTGCGCACGATCCATTGCGGGTCTTGCATGCCGTCTTCCAACTGCGCTTTGACTTCCTTGTTGCCCTTGTCGTACTGCAAGGCGCGGTACGCCATGCCGCGGGCCGAAAAATCGGCTGATTTCAGGCCACTGCGGATGATGTAGGTGGCGCTGTCCTTCGGCGTGAGTTTGACCTGCGGTGCTGCGGCGAGCGCCTGTGCAGCGAACGCGAGAATAGCAAGCGCAATCGCGCGGGATGATAGAAGATTTTTGGAAAACATGGCGGTCCTTGCGTTTTGGCGAAAGTTGCGCTGCGCGCGGCAAAAAACGCCGTTATGATGGGGGGGATGCACGGTGCCGTCAAGGCGCCGCTGCGCGGGGCGGCCTGCCTTGCAGGCAGTGGCGTTTTTGCGCATAATTGCTGATATTAAATAAGTTTGTGTAGCGGCGGGTCTCCGTGCCCGCCGTCCGCCGCAAACTCAGTTTGCGGAGGCTGCCTTGCAAGCAGTGGCGTTATGGCCCTGCGGCCGGCTTTGCCTAAGGCATAGTTTCGTTTTGCCCTGCGGGCGGCTGCGCTGATGCGCTAGGAATTTTGCCCTGCGGGCGGCTGCGCTGACGCGCTGGGAATTTTGCGCTGCGCGCGGCCCGGCACGCTGAAGCGTGGACGAGCGGCACCTGCGGGTGCCGGTTGCGCGCTATCGCGCTGGATGCAAAGGGGCGAACCAAAGCTCTTTGATTCCGTGCTTAGCCGCTATGGTTCGCCCCTCTGCACTCCCCACTCCTTTGGCAACCGGTACGAGCTCGTTGCGCCTAAAGGCGTAACATCGCGTTGAATTCCCGCTTCGCGGCTGCAAGGCGCGACGGGGCTGACGCCCGACGTCGCGGGAGGCACTAATCCCGCGCCAAAGCCTGCAAAGCAGCAATTCGATCCGGCGAAAGCAAAAGGGCTGCCTTGCTGGATAGGAACTTGCGGATTTTGCTGGGGTCGCCCAAGGCGGTTAGGCAGGTGGCTTGGACTTGGGCCATGTCGGCGGAATCGGGGACGCGTTCGGCGTATTGCAAAGCTTGTTGAAAATCATGGATTTGGGCTGACGCGAGGGCGAGAATGGTCCAGACGTGGCTGAGTTCGACTTTGGACAGGTGCGGCTCGGAGCGGGCCTGGTGGCAGGTGCGCAAGGCTTCGTCGTAACGGCCGGCGGCGTAGTGGTCGCGGGCGGTGGCTAAAAGTTCGCGGACTTGGGGGTGCTTTTCTTCGGCGTGGTTGCGGGGGGCCGAGCCTAGGGCGAGCATCGCTTGCAAGTTTTGCCATGCGGCAAAACCTAGGAGCATAGCTGTGTAACTATTGTGCAAATAGACGCCGAAGAACACTGCGAGGCCGCCGCCGACAAATAGGCCGATGCGGAAAGTCCAGGTTTGGGCGCGGTGTTCGCTGGTCAGCAAGTGGAGCAATGTGCTGCAAATTGTGCCTCCGTCGAAGGGTAGGATTGGTAAAAGGTTGAAGATTCCCCAAATTACGTTGATGTACATCGCGTAGAAGATGAGTTCGCCTAGCAAGCCCTCAAAGTGGCCGTCGAGGTAGTAACTAAGCGCAGCTAAGACGAAATTCATGAACGGACCGGCGGCCGAGATCAGAATTTGGTCGCGCGGCCGGGTTGCCGGTTGGTGGTAGCAAAGGCCACCCATGGCCACAAGTTCAATTTCTGGTGCCAAACCGAGGGCTTTGCAAACGGCAGCGTGGCCCATTTCATGCACTAGCACTGAAAAACTCGCCATTAGGATCACGGCGAGAAAAAACAGAGCGCCCTTGGAAGCGAAATTGAGAAAAATCAGCATCATGAAAATGAAATGCGAAATCGACACGGCGACTGGGATGTCGCCGATCCAAAAAAGCGGCTTTGCTAGTCGATTACCGAACAAATTTACCTCCCTAGAATCAGATCCGTGTCGTTGCCGCGAATCCGCCGCGGTGAGCTTGGCAACCCAGCGAAACTGCCAAACAAATTCATCCTTTTGGGCCGCATCTATGGGTGCGGCAACGTCAGCCAGTGTAGTAAAGTATCGCTCATTTGGCGCGGCAGATCGACTGCGCGGCGACCCAGAATCAGCGCTGGCGGCCGCCGCGGTCGACAATCTAGCGGCAGGGAAAGTTGCGAATGGATAGCGATTTCCTGTTGCGACAGCACGGGCGTCGTGCCCTGCTGACCAAAACCCGCCCATTGAGTCAAACATTCCGCCAAATGCACGCCCTCGCGCGACGGCGGCGGCACAGGCCACGGCTGCGGTTTGGGATTGAGAAACACTTGCCATCCCCCCCGCTGAAATACCCGTGGCAAATTGCGCAAGTAGTCGGAGTAGCGTTGGTTTGGGGCCATTGGATCTTCGAATACCGTGATATAATGGTAGTATTGGCCGTGTGCAAACCAATCAAAGCCGCTGGGATCATTGGGCGTGGGCATTTGCGCTTCCGGTTTGGCGCGAACAGGTTTGAGCGCGGCTTCGCCCCAAGTGTCCGGAGCGTAACCGCCGATTAGTACGTCGTAAAGTTCTCCGACATGCTCGGACGGTCGGCCGCGCAAGATCTGCGAACCCGAGCGCGTGTTGAGCGTGAGCACGCGCGCACCCGCAGGCATTGCGGCCATCGCGGCGCGCACGTCGCCGAATTCGCGGGCGCCGATCATCAGGGCTTCGCCGGTCCAAAGTAGCATGCCGACAGCGGAAACGCTGATGGCCGCGTTGCCCAGCCACACGCGCAGGCGCACATCGCGACTGGGCAAAAGCGGTTGCAGCGGTAGGGACAGCACCAACAGCATCGCCATGAGCGGCAACAGACGAACATTGAGCAAATACAGCCAGATTGGCGAGATCAGATGCAGCGGCAAAAAGAAATACGCCACGAGCAAGATACCCAATGCCGTGCTCAGATATGGCCGTTGCGGCGGTGTTTCATCCAGCATTTTGCGGTGTTGGCGGATCGAGGCAAAAAGCCACAGCAATAGCCCGACCAGCCAGAGCGTTCCCACGATATCGGTGCGTCGGCTGAGCAGGTCCGCGGCGCTGTCGATGCCCGCGGGATGCCCTGCGAAACTGCCGAAGAGTTCATCGGGGATGCCGCGCAAGTTGTCCAACGGCAAGCGAGGCTCGAACAGCAACGGTTGTCGCTGGTTAGGGGCCAGATTTCTTTGAAAAAATTCTTGACGCAGCCAGGGCAGCAGCAGCAGCACCGATGGCATGGCCAGCGCTAGATCGCGCAGCGGCGCGAACCAGTTGCGTTGGTGACGCGCGCTCGCCAGAGGCACAATCACAAGTGCAGCCAGCCACAGCAGATAGTGCGTCGTGGCCAGCAGCATGAACAGCAGCACCACGGCGACAAGGCCTTGCCAGCGCGGACGTTTGAGCAGGTCAATGTGGGCGACCAGAAGGCTGAGAAACGCAGCCAAAGCCAGCAGATACGGCCCATTGCCCAGAAAAAACTCGGCATTGTGCAGCAACGGTGCCACGGCCACGACCAGCCAGGCGCTTTTGCCCAACGCCCGCGCGAGCAACCAACTGCTCAGCAGAATCGCAAGCAAACTCAGTGAAAGCACCACGCGAAAGGCCCAAGGCACGTCGTGCAAACGCGCGATCCAATTGACCAAAGCGTAGTAGGACGACGTCGGTGTTATCAACGCGATTTTTTCAAAATGCTGGGCATAAAGCGGCAAGTGCTTCCAATCGTGCAAGATCGTCGCAATTCTCTGGTGTTGACCCGCATCGAGCATCGGCAACGGATCGCACAGCCAGATCGGCAATACCGCCAGCACGCCGAGGAAAACCAGCAGGGCTTTTTGCAAAAGCGGCTGCGGATCGCGGTGGGGGGGCAGGTCGGGCGGCGTCGGGTGCATCGGCGGCAGGGTATCGCACGGCGGTTTGCTTGCCAAATGTGGCTTTTCGCGTAAATGAAACCGTTGACGCGCCGTTTTTGGCCGTTTTGGTACTTTTGCATGACTCAATCGACTGGGACAAGTAGTCTGGCTGATCGCACGTTTGACGTGATCGTGGTCGGCAGTGGCGTCGCGGGTCTCACATTTGCTTTAGATGTCGCTGACAACGCCCGCGTTGCCGTGCTCGCCAAGCGCAATGCGACACAGACCAACACGCTGTGGGCTCAGGGTGGCATTGCGGCCGTACTTGACGCAAAACACGACAGTTTCGCCGCCCACATTGCCGACACGCTGACCGCGGGCGCGGGGCTTTGCCGCATCCAGACGGTTGAAATGGTGGTGCAAAGCGCACCCAAGGCGATCGCGCGCCTGATCGAACGCGGCGTGCAATTCGATCGCAAAGACGACGGTCAACTGGATCTGACCCGCGAGGGCGGGCACAGCGCCAGACGCGTAGCCCACCACGCTGATATCACAGGCCAAGCCATTGAAACGGCGCTGGCGGAAGCCGTAGCAAAACATCCCAATATCGCCATGTTTGAACATCACCTAGCGGTCGATTTGATCACGCGAGGGCGCTTGGCCAGAGGCACCGGTCGTGGCGTACCCGGCAGCGAGGGCGATCGCGTGCTTGGCGTGTACGCGCTGGACGTGGAACGCCGTCAAGTTCTTCCTTTTGCAGCGAAAGTGGTGTGCTTGGCCACCGGTGGCTGCGGCAAAGTTTACCGCTACACCACAAATCCCGACGTGGCGACTGGAGACGGTCTGGCGATGGCATGGCGCGCTGGAGCCCGCGTTGCCAATATGGAATTTTACCAATTTCACCCCACGTGCCTGTTTCACGCCGAGGTGCGCAATTTTTTAATTTCTGAAGCGCTGCGCGGCGAAGGCGGCATCCTGCGCAACCATTTGGGTGAGGCCTTCATGCCCAAATATCATGCGCTTAAGGACCTCGCGCCGCGCGATGTGGTGGCGCGCGCGATCGACACGGAGTTGAAGCAGTCGGGGCAACCGTGTGTGTTTTTGGACATGACGCATTTGGCTAGTGAAATGATTTTACACCATTTTCCGACGATTCATGCCAAGTGCATGAGCTTGGGCATCGATATGCGCACGCAGCCGATCCCAGTCGTGCCGGGCGCCCACTATCAATGCGGCGGCGTTGTCGTGTCGCTGGACGGTGAAACCAATATTGCTGGACTGTTGGCGATCGGCGAGGTGTCTTGCACCGGTCTGCATGGGGCCAATCGACTGGCGTCAAATTCCCTATTGGAGGGAGCCGTTTATGCCGAACGGGCCGCCGCGGTCGCGCTGCGCATCGTCGGTCAAGTCGCCGATCCAGAAATCTTGCGCGTGCCGGAATGGGACACGGGCAGCGCTGTAGATGCCGATGAACAGGTCGTAGTTACACAAAGTTGGGACGAAATCCGCCGCCTGATGTGGAACTATGTCGGCATCGTGCGCACCAACCGGCGTCTGCAAAGAGCGTTGCGGCGGTTGAAGCTCATCGAGCAAGAAGTGCGCGAAGATTATTGGCGATTCTATCTCACGCCGGATTTGGTGGAACTGCGCAACATCACAGCGGTCGCGCTTTTGATTGTGGAGAGCGCCTTGTCGCGTCAGGAGTCCCGCGGGCTGCATTGGAGCGTTGACTATCCGCAGACCGACGATGCGCATTGGAAGAGAGATACGATTACGCAGCGTTGAACGCGACCGCGACAGGTGGGCGCGCCCGCGGCTCCAAACGACATTGGGTGCGAATTGCACGCAGCAGGCTTTGCGCAAACGACATTAACGCATTGAAACGTCAATAATTTGTCGATCTGCAGCCGTCCTCGCGATTCTTCGTTGGGTGCGCAATCCAACTCGCGTCGGATTCTTTTTCATCATCCGCAGCGGTTGTTTCGGCCCCGCCGCGCCGATTTAGCTGCGGCACGACGATCGCCAACGGCCGCGTCAAATCGATCGACGCTGACCGAGCTGAGCGTCAATCATACGTGAAAATCCAAGAGAAAATCAAAGATTGACAATCCCATGGCGGAGGCGCAGGCTGACCGAACCCCAAAACAAGCCAGTCAAATCAGACGGTGAATCAATGATCCTTCGAACCAAATCCTGGATTTTGTTGTGCGGTGCCGCATCCACGCTGTTCGCCGCCTGCAGCCCCAAACCCGCCGAATCGGACACCGGCGTCGCCGACGCCAATGTCGGCGACCTGCCGATGGATGTGGTTATTCCGCCAAAGGATTCTCAACAGGATACGCCCGCTGCGCCAGAAACCTCCGTGGGGGACGAGATCGGCGATGCCGCTGAGGCTTTCGCCGACGCGGATACGGCGAAAATCGTCGATGTCGTGATTCCACCTGATGAACTAGCTGATGCTCCGGAAGGAGTCAGTGACGCGTCGGACGCCGCGGACGCGGCCGAAGTCGTCGATGTCATCATTGCGCCAGATCTTTTGCCGGACGCGATCGCCGACACGGGCGAAATCGATGAAATGGCCGACTCGGATGCGGCACAACTGGATCCAAGCGAAGTCGCGGACAGCACCGACGCGCAAAAAGACACTTTCTTGTCCATGCCAGATCTCGGCCCCTGCGTCAGCAAAGACCTGACACTTTACGCCGATTCCCTATCGGATGACGGCACTTGCACCAGCGCCTGCGCACCCGACCACCCGTGCATCTGCGGGGATTGCGCGTGGGTGCAGACGCCGCCGCTGGTGCAGCCGCGCTGGGGCGCTAGCGCGGTTTGGACGGGCACGGAGATCGTGATGGTCGGCGGTTGGCCTGGGGTTTTTCCGCAATATCCGATCACCGCTGAGCGGTGGAATCCAAAGTCCGGAAAAGGCTGGGAAATGATCAATACGCCGGTGACAAAGTCCATTCATCGCGATGTCGAAGCACACTGGGACGGCACCTACGTTTGGGCCATTGTTGAAGCGCCGGATCCGCAATACGAGAAGGAGGAGTACTCATTTCGCTGGGATCCGCTGACGAACACTTCGGTTAAGTTGGCCATGAAGAATCGGCTCTTCGCCGCAACCACGTCGCCTGGCGATTGGATGAGGGCGTGGGTCAATGGCCAAATCTTTGAAATCGGGACAGTTGTGACAGGAAAAAC
>CAMDBH010000044.1 GCA_945889325.1 Klebsiella pneumoniae | reverse complement strand
CAGAAAATACTTTTAATAATTCAGCGATTGTGTTCCAAACCGTGCGCCCCAATGTCCGCAGATCACCGGTTGGCGGTAACCAGGGCTGATAAAGTTGAGAATATCTCTCAAAGTGTCAGATGGTTACCGTTCTTGCGATCGCCCTGCGCCAGACGGCCGACGCACATGACAAGCCCCCGCCGCCGTGCAACACTGCGCTGCCGCTGACCGTTTCAGCGCCGCCGAGCCAGCCATGCCGCAACCGCCGCCCGTGACGTGGCTTGAAATCGACGAGACCGCTTTGGCGCACAATATCGGCGTGTTGCGTCATGCGTCGCAGCAAGGTGGCCGCCAGCCGCTTTTGTGCGTGATGGTCAAAGGCAACGGGTACGGCCACGGTTTGCTGCAAGCTTCGCGGGCTTTTTTGGCGGCCGGTGTCGATTGGCTGGGCGTGCACGACATCTTTGAAGTTCAAGCCTTGCGCGAGGCTGGCATCGCCGCGCCTCTCTATTGCGTCGGCTATCTTTCGCCGGATCAGGCGGCGGTCGCCGTGGCCTGCGACGTGCGCTTAGTCCTGTATGATCGCGATGTTCTGGCGGCGCTGGCGCGAGCGGGGCAGCAACAAGACAAGATCGTCAAGGTGCATGTCAAAGTCGAAACCGGCGACAACCGCCAAGGGCTGCGCCACGACGATGCCCTTGAATTTGCCAACCTTATCGCGCAAACGCCGCACGTGGAATTGGAAGGGATGGCGACACATTTTGCCGACATTGAAGACACAACGGATCACCGGTTTGCCCAAAGTCAGCTGGCGCGTTTTCGGCAAACCGTGGATGCGACTCGGCAATTGCTGAATTTGCCGCCGGAAGGTCACCCAGACGACAAATTTTTGGCGCATTGCAGTAATTCGGCCGCTCTGTTGCTGTGGCCCGAAGTGTGCGGAAACCTTGCGCGTTGCGGCATTGCCGCCTATGGGCTGTGGCCGTCGAAAGAAACTTGGCTTTCGGTTTGTCAATTGGGCAAAAAGCCCGTGGAATTACGGCCGGCGCTAACCTGGAAAACGCGGCTAGCACAGGTGCGCGAAGTGCCCGCCGGCGAATACATCGGCTACGGGCGCACTTACCGCGCGGTGCGCAACATGCTGGTGGGCATTTTGCCCGTCGGCTATTACGACGGCTATGATCGCGGATTGTCCAATGTCGGCAAGGTGTTGCTCGGCGGCCAGCGCGCGCCCGTAGTGGGCCGCGTCGCCATGAACATGACGGCGATTGACGTCACCGATAGCAAAAACGCCAAAGCGGGCGACGAAGTCGTGTTAATCGGCGCGCAAGACGCCGCGGACGGCCGGGAAGGCGACCGCATCAGTGCCGAGGAATTCGCCAATTGGTTCGGCACGATCCACTACGAAGCCGTCACCCGCATCGCCGAGCGCTTGCCGCGCATGGGGGTGACCTGATGGCGCTTGCGATGTTCGATTTGGACGATACATTGGTGCTGAAAAACACCGCAGGCCTGTATTTTGCCGAGCGTTTTGCCCGCGGCCAGATTTCGCGCTTTGAAATGGCCAAGATTTTGTGGACCCATTTGCGTTACAAGCTCAACTTGGTCGACATGACGCGGGTGATGCACGAAGCGGCGGTGACCATTGTCGGCACTTCGGAAGCGGAAATGGCTGAAGTTTGTGCGCATATTTACCACAAGACCGTACAACCGCTGATTTGTCCGCACGGACGCAAAGCGGTGCAGGAGCATTTGGACAAGGGTGATACCGTTGTGATTGTCACAGCTTCAACCAAGTACGTTACGGATCACCTGGCGGCGGAGCTGAACGTGCCGCATGTGCTCTGCACGACGTTGGACGTGCAAGGCGATACTTTTACAGGTAGAATCATCGGTCAGCCGTGTTTTGGTCCGCACAAGGTGCCCGCCGCGCTAAAGTTTGCGGCCGAACACGGTTTTGACTTGAAAGATTCGTATTTCTACAGTGATAGCCACAGCGATGAGCCGCTGCTGGCGGCGGTCGGGCTGCCGCGCGTGGTGCGGCCGGATGTGCGGCTGCGCTGGCACGCGAAGAAGTTGGGTTGGCCAATTTTGCCTTGGGATTAGGGGGTTAGAAAGGTGTCAGGTATTAACACTTAAGTCTTTCCGCCCGAAATGGGCTGTTTGCGCGCGGTGCCTGCTCCGCGTTGCTCGGTCGGCTGCTACCGCCCCACCCCGTCAGCATTAAAGTTCGCCAAAATCGCCGCGTGGGCCACCGGCACCTCGGCGCGCCGTTGGCCCAGATTGCGCAGTTCGACGTCTAGGCGTGCGGATTCAGCGGGCAATTGCACCAGATGCGCGCAAAACTCCGCCATCAAAATCACCGGATGGCCCATGCGCAGCGCGCTGCCGATGGCCGTGGTGGGCACAAACGCCTGCGTGCTGCGCGCGCGGGCGACGGCATCCAAGTGTGCGAACTGCAATGCGTGTACCACTTCGACCGGCGGCAACGGACAATCCACCGGCAGCACAAAAACGTCCTGATTCTGCAGGATTTGCAGGGCTTGTTGTAGGGAGGCAAATTGTGTGGCGTCGGGATCGCTAGCGATGACCGTTAGTTGTGCATGGTTATGCGATCGCTGCGCTTCCGGCCAGCAATCGGGATGCAAAATCGCCACCACTTGCGACGCGCCGGCCGCGAACATTTGCCGCACCTGCCAGCGCCAGAGCCGCTGGTTATCAATGGTTTTCAACGCTTTGGGGCCGCCGGCCCTTTTGCCATGTCCACCCGCCAACAGGACAAAGGGCGGCGTCAAATACGGTGGCAACTGCGGAAAATCATGGGCATCGACATCCTCGAGCCACAGCTGCAGCGACGAAGTACGCCAATAATCGCTCAGCACTTCAGTAACTTCCGGCCGATTGAGCCGCTGCAAACCGCGCTGCTGCAACTGCGCGTGACCCTTGTAATTCTGCTTGCGCCGATGGTGTTGCGCCGCTGCAACTTGCACAAGCCCGCGGATGCCCTCGCGCAAGGGCCCAGGATCACAGCGTAACCATGCCAATTCCCAGGCTTCATGGGCGTCAAAAAAGCGCTTTTGCCCAGCCCATTGCGCGCCCAACGCCAGCGCGGCCCGCGTGTGCAAGGGCGTCCACGCCATGAGCTAGGCTTGCACCGCTGTATTTTGCAAGGAGATTAGCTGCGCCGCTACGGCAATCGCAATCTCGCCTGGCATTTTACCCCCAAGCAATTGCCCGTTGACACGCAGCCCGATTGGCGCCACGAGCGACTGACAAATTTCGTCACTGACACCGCGCTGCCGCAGGCGCTGATGCAAAGCCGCCACTTTACTTCGCGATCCGATCATACCGACATAGCGAAATTTGTTGGCCATATCAGCCGTCCGCACGGGAAATTGCAGCAGCACTTCCACCAAATCGCGGTCCAATGCGTGGTCGTGGGTCATCACCAGTGCGTAGGTCGCCGTCGGCCGTGGTGGCGAGGGCAAATTCCGACCCGGAGGCTTGGCTTTAGCCGCTGCTTGGCTCTGCTGCGCCTCCTGACCCAGCCAACCCCAAGCCGCAAAAAGCCGCAGAGGTTCGGTCTGCACAAGTTCAGTGGTCAGCGGAAAACGCATGGGTTCCGCCCACTCAGGCCGCGCATCCGCCACAATCACGCGCCACGGCAGCGGTTGCAACACGCGCGCCAAAGCGGCTGCGACGTGACCGGCGCCGCAAATCAGCACCGTCGGCAGCGGTTGCGGCCATTCACAAAGGCTTTCATGGGCAAAGACCGTTTCAAAAGCTAGCTTTTCTGCTTCCGCATGGCGGACTTCACCGGCCAATTCGCGGGCCAACTGGGCATCAATCCTGCAGAAATGCAGTTGCACCACACCGCCGCAGCATTGTGCCAACTGCGGTCCCAACTGATAGCGACACAGCCGCGCAACATTACCTTGTGAATCCGCAGAGTCCTGCGCATCTTCCATGGTAGTGTGCGCGACTTCGACGTCGTGGCTTTCCTGGCGCGCGCCTTCGACTTGCTGCGCGTCGCGCAGGGCTTGTTCTTCCAAGTGGCCGCCGCCGATGGTGCCGGCCAGCAAACGCCCGCCGCGACACAGCATTCTGGCGCCGACCGATCTAGGTACAGAACCTTTGACGCCCCAAACCGTGACCAAAACTGCCGTTTGCTGGTCGTGCTGAACCCAGTCCGGCAATCGCTGCAATAGGCGCTGACCCTCCGGATCCATTGCGGTATTCGCCAGTTGGGCCTTGGACTTCAAGCCGAAGCCTGATGCGTGTTGCGCAAAGCTTCCTGCAGCAGCCGCCCAAAAACTTCGGCGCGATAGCAGTGGTTGGACCGCACATCGTCGATCGGCTTGAGATCCATCGTCTGCGCAGTCCTGAAAAGGTCGCCTTGCAACTGCGCGTAAGTCTTGCCGATCATCGCTTGTTCCAACTGCGGACAGCGTGTCGTGCTCGCCGCCATGGAAATCGCCACGATTTTAGCGCCTTGCAGTGTCTCCCCCTGCCAATCCAATTGCGCGGCGATGCCGACTTTGGTAATCGCCTGATAAGCCCGCGTGCCAACCTTCCTAAACCATTGGCCTTTCTTGCCAATCGCCGCTTGCGGAATCACAATGGCCGTTATCAGTTCATCCACCTGCCGCTGCGTCTTGCGATAGCCGATGTAGTATTCGCTCAGCGGCACTTGCCGGGTATTCGTCTGATTTTGCAGCACAATTGCAGCATCCAGCGCCATCAGCGCCGGCACAGCATCGGCCGCGGGTGAACCATTTTCCACATTGCCCGCAAAAGTGCCGCGCATCTGAATTTGCGTCGCACCCACCAGCGCAGATGCCTGAGCAAGCGCTGGCAGTTGCTCGACAAACTTGGGATCCGCCAGCGCGTCGGCGTAACTCGCCATGGCGCCGATGTGCAAACCATCCTCTCGCCAACGCAAACCGCCGATTGCTTGCCGCAGCGCACTCAAATCCAGCAGCACCGGCGGCATTGTCTTGCCAAAATGCGCATCTACTAGCAAATCCGTGCAGCCCGCCATCGGCCGCACAGGCTGCCCGCGCTCGGCCGCATCGCGCAAGTGTGCCAGCGCTTGCGCGAGGGTGGTCGGGCGTACAACTTCCAAATCGTTCAGCAAAGCCATACGTTAGCCCTTTTGCCCGTGCTCAAGCACTGCCGCGCGCACAGAATCGACAATCGCCGAATAACCGGTACAGCGGCACAGATTGCCAGCCAGCAATTGCTCAGTCTTATCGGGGGATTGCCCCGTATTGACCATCCATGCCGCCGTCACCACCATGCCCGGCGTGCAAATGCCGCACTGCGCACCGCCGTGTTGGAGAAACGCCTGTTGCACCGGATGCAGCACCGCGTGATCGGCGAGGCCTTCAATTGTAACGATTTTAGTATCTTGCGCTTGAATCACTGGGATCAGGCAAGAATTCACCGGCTGGCCGTCGACTAGAACGGTACATGCACCACATTCGCCCTCACCACAACCTTCTTTGGTTCCAGTCAGATGCAAGTCGTCTCGCAGCACGTCGAGCAACCGGCGCATCGGCGCAACCGTGACCTGGCGCGGCTGACCATTGACCAAAAACTGCACTTTCTGGCCGTGGTGTACATGGCCGTGACCTATCGAAAGCTCTTGTGAACCGCGCGCTTGCGGAAGATTTTCACTCATGCTTGCGCCTCGCTGTTGCTGGCCATGGACCACTTGAGCAAACGCTCCGGTGTACACGGAATCGACGGCACGTTGATGTCCAGCGCCATCGCCACCGCATTGGCAATTGCGGGGCCGGGGCCATCCATGGGCAGTTCACCGATACCTTTGGCGCCAAATGGTCCGTAATCATAGGGCTGTTCTTCAAACAGCACGCGAATCTTGGGCACATCGGCCATCGTGGGCAGCACATAGGTCGTCAAATTCGCATTGGCCATGCCGCCTTGTGCGTCAAGCACCACGTCCTCCAGCAGCGCCCAGCCGATCGCTTGTACCACGCCGCCGACAATCTGGCCTTCGGCCAGCAGTGGATGCAGCACCTTGCCGATCTCCTGAAAAGCTACAAAATCACGTACTTGCACTTCCATCGTCGTGGTATCGACTTGCACGTCGGCGGCATAACAGGCCCACGCGTAAGTGCCGTAAGCGATGCCTTTGTAGGTCTTGTCGTCCCAAACAACCCCGGGAGGTGCTTCGTATTCGCTCCAGCCTTCTGAAGCAATTCCGCCTAGTTCTGCCGCTTGTGCCAACGCTTTGCGCAAGACAATCGCGTCATGCCTGCGCCCGCGACCTTCTGATTGTTTGGAAATCGGTGCATCCGTTGCTGCTTCTGGCGCGGCCAAAAGCCCGGCTTTTTCCAAATTGCGCACCAGATCGTCACAAGCCTTTGCCACCAAATGCCCGACAACCATGGACGTTCTGGACGCAACAGTCGGTCCGGAATTTGGCACTTGCGCCGTATCGGGCTGCGCAACTGTTATCGCTTCCAGCGGCAAACCAGTTGCATCTGCGCCGACTTGGGCGAAAATCGTTTCGGCTCCCTGGCCGATTTCTGTGTTGGCGGTCAAGACTTCAATTTTGCCCTCTTTGGTCGCGCGCACTTTGACTTTGCTGGCCAAATACGCTTCGCCTGAGCCGGTAAACCCGCAACCGTGCATGAAAGTCGCCATGCCGATGCCGCGGCGCAAAGGCAGTCCGCTTTTTGCCTGTTGGGCGTTGAAAGCAGCGTGTTCGCGGGTTTTTTTCGCGTAATCAATCGCTTGCAGCGTCTTGTCCATCCACGCTTCAAGTTCGATCGGCTCGTGAATCACCTGCCCCGTGGCCAATTTGCCACCGCGCAGAACCAAGTTTCGCCGCCGCAACTGCACAGGATCCATACCAATTTGTTTGGCGCACACGTCCAAATGCCGCTCCATACCAAACAAGGTTTGCGGCGCACCAAAGCCGCGAAAAGCCCCGTTCGGCGCGGTATTGGTCAGCATCACGCGCGAATCGACACGCACATGCTCAATGTCGTACGGCCCAGCCGCGTGAATGGTGCCGCGCGACAAAACCACAGGTGACAGGGTGACATACGCGCCACCGTCCATGCGCACTTCGGCATCCAGCGCCAGAATTTTGCCGTCCTTGTCGTGCGCCGTCTTAATCTTCATCTGACACGGATGGCGCTTGGTCGTGGCTTGCATGTCCTCGACGCGATCGTAAACGATCTTAACCGGTTGTCGCGCCTTCATCGCCAACAGCGCGGCGTGGCCTGCGATAATCGACGGATAATCTTCCTTGCCGCCAAAACCGCCGCCCGTCGCCGCTTGAACGATCTGAATCCGCTCATCTGGCTGATTAAACAGGTGTTTGATGGCGGTGTGCACGTAATACGGACATTGCAGTGAGCCTTCGATGCGCACGGTAAACGGCTGTTTGGGCCAGCCCTGATTCGGCAGGTCGTCTTTGTGCAAAAATACTTCCGCAATCATGCCTTGGGGCTCGATATACGCCTGCTCTTGCGCACCTGTCTCATACACGCCCGTGACGACATGCGCTGCATTTTCAAACACTTGTGTGAATTGGGCTTCACTAATGTCCGGCGCACCTTTTTGCAGCAGAAATTTTTTCAGGACATTGTCGCGGTTGTGCTGAATTTGATGCGGGTTTGGCGCCAACCGGTAATCGATAATCGCTGGCAGTGCCTCGCAAACCACTTCCACCCGCGTCGCCGCAAAGCGAACCACGTCGCGATTGGGATGCGCAAGCAAGACAACTGCTTCATGTTTATGGCGAAATTCATCGCGCACCAAGTACGGCTGATCGGCTTCGATCAACTTGACGATATTCAAATCGACCTGAGCAGCTTCGGCCGACTCGACAGCGCCGTGCGAAGTATCTACGCCATGAATACCTATTGTAAAACGCGGAATGTCGCGGTGCGTCACGATGACAAATTCGCGCCAATCGACGCCGTCCAAAAATTTCAAACCGGTGACGCGACCGCGCGCGATCGGCGTACGCACGGTGGCACCGAACAGGCCGTTGAACGGCAAATCGTCAATATAGCGTGTCGCGCCAGTGACTTTGGCAGCACCATCGACGCGCTGCGGGCGGGCGCCGACTTGGCCTGTGGGACGAGCACTTTGCATACAGACCCCAGCCGGATGGGCACCGGCCGGACGAGTTTAGGGGCATTGGCGTTTGTGGGCAAGGGCCTTAAAAGGGGTCATAAAAGGGGTCAGGTGTTAACACTTAAGTCTTTCCGAAAGACTTAAGTGTTAATCATACGTAAGATCTTAAGCGCCCACCCGCAACCATATGGAGTTGAAACAAGATGGCGCCCACCGGCCTTCGAGGTGGTCCGAAGTTGCTTTGTTCAACAAACAACCAAGCAAGCACGGTGAGCACGATGGAGATTAGCAAGGTGGCAGAAAAGTGGAAACGGGCGATATCGGAGGAAACGATCAGTCAGCACGGCCGCGACTGCGGAATGACCAAGCGAATGCGGACAGTTACGCCATTTCGACTGGCGTGTGTG
The DNA here is from genome assembly GCA_945889325.1 of Klebsiella pneumoniae. GTDB lineage: Bacteria > Myxococcota_A > UBA9042 > UBA9042 > UBA9042 > CAMDBH01. Next base: position 17,016 of record CAMDBH010000044.1, on the reverse strand, counting down.
CTCATCGATGCATTTGCGACGCACAACGTTGAAACGATTGCGGACATTGAGCGGCATTTCATCGCGATGACGGGAAAGTCTTTGGAATACAAACTTTTTTATAAGCAGCTGGCAAAGTCGTCGTTCGCGGAGTTCATGCGGCTGGTTCTGTGCAATATGCTTGGCCATCTGGTTTTGGACGTGCTGCGGCCCAAGCCCGGGTCCGCGCTGAGCAAATTTGACGATATCCTGCTGCACGACGGTTCGTCGCTGAGCGTGGCCAAGGCGCTAGCGGAGCACTATCCCGGACGGTTCACCAATCATTCACCTGCAGCGGTGGAACTGCACGCAACCATGAGTCTTCCGCGCGATGCCGTGGTCAGCATTTCTCTGACGCCGGACACCACCGGTGAACGGGCACAACTTCCCGACCCGTTGACGCTGGTCAACAAATTGCTCATTGCCGACCGCGGTTACGAAGATCGCTCTTGGTTTGCCGGAGTCATTGCGGCTGGCGGATCGTTTCTGGTGCGCTGCAAGGCCAAAGCCAATCCGTTTGTCGAACAATGCTGGATCGACGGTGGGGTCGTGCGTGGATTTTCTGGTAAAAATCTCAAAGAATTTATGAACAAACTGCGCGGACAAAGTGCGGACCGTGGGTGCGCGGCCGTCATAAGGGGCGCGATGTGCGCTACCGCATGGTGCTGATCTGGAATCCAGTGCACAAATCGCACATGTTGCTGGCGACAAGTTTGGCCGCGGCAGATTTCGATTCGCGCGAAGTGCGTCAGCTTTACGCCGTGCGCTGGCAGATCGAACTGGCCTTCAAGAAATGGAAATCGTATGCCAATTTGCGCAAAGTCAACACGGCCAACCCGCACATCGTGGCGGGCCTCATTTGGGCGGCGCTCGCAGCTGCCTTGCTCAAACGCCTCCTTCGCGCGCGCGGCTCAAGCTGTTCACGGCGTTGCCACCTCGACACGAACCGCAGCCATGTGCGTCGCTGGACACCTGCGCGGGCTGCTTCAGGCGACGCTCGCGCGTGTTCCGACTACACCCAACCTCCAGTTAACCCTTGCCTTTCTTGCCAACGCGGCAAAGCGGGCGCACACCAAGCGCGATGCCAAAACCGGACGGCTCAGTGTGGGATTGGAGCTCACAATCGCAAATCTGGATTAACATAGAACTTTTTCGCTAAGGAGTAGGCTATGAAGTGTTAATACCTGACCCCTTTTTCTTGCGCGTGCAAAACCGCCGCGACCCGTTTACAATCGCGCGCCTGCGCCGCTGCTGCGCCCGAGGTGTCATGTCGCCCGTCGTCCACGAATGGCTAAACTTAATCGTACGTTGGGCGCACGTCATCGCGGCCATCATGTGGATCGGCGACTCGTTTTTATTCATGTGGCTCGACTCCAGCCTGTCAAAACCCACAGTTGCACGCGAAGGTGAAGTCGTCGGCGAATTGTGGATGGCCCACTCCGGCGGCTTTTATGAAGTCATCAAACGCAAATCGCTCAGTGCTTTGCCGCCGAAATTATTTTGGTTCAAATGGGAATCGTACACCACTTGGATCACCGGATTTTTGCTGCTGATTATCGTGTATTACGCCGGCGGCAGGGCAATGCTGGTGGACGCCAATTCGCCGCTGTCGCAGCCGCAGGCCATCGGTTTGAGTCTGGGTTTGATCGTGCTGGCTTTGGGCATTTACGACATCTTGTGCCGCACGCCGTTGGTGAAAAACAATAAAGCTTTTGGGCTTGTAGCGCTGGCGCTGCTGACCGGGACGGCGTATATTTTGCTAAACCAGCACCTGTTGAGCGCGCGCGCGACTTTTCTGCAAATCGGCGCGATGGTCGGCACCGTGATGACCAGCAACGTGTTTTTCCGGATTATTCCGTCGCAAAAACACATGCTGGCCGCGACGGCCGCGGGGACGCCTGTCGACACTTCCTACGGCGCGCGGGCCAAGCAGCGTTCTGTGCACAACCATTACGCGACCTTACCTGTGCTGTTCACGATGTTATCCAATCATTTCCCCGGATTGTACGGACACGCGATGTCGGACGGCCCGAGCGATGCCTGGGCGATCTTGGCGCTGCTGATGGTCGCCGGTTCCGGCATCAAATATACCATGAATTTCCGCAGTTTGACGCCAAAATGGCTTTTGGTCGGCACGCTTGGCTGTCTGGGGGGCGTGGGCGCGCTGACGATGCCGCCGGGCGATCCGCCGGTGCTGGCTGAATTGGCCACGCACGCCAAAGTTGACGTAACGACAGCGAAAAATATCGTGCAAGCGCGCTGCGTGACCTGTCACTCGGCGCATCCAACGCATCCGGCCTACCAAGCGCCGCCAGCGGGAGTGACGCTGGAAACCGTTGAACAAATGCAGCTTTTTGCCGATCGCATCCTGTTTCGCGCGGTGGTCAGCAAGACGATGCCGCTGGGCAACCTGACTAGTATCACGGAAGACGAGCGGCTGACTTTGGGCGCTTGGATCGTGCAACAACACAAAGATTAGTTGTTTGAGGTATTTGTGACGCGGTTGCTTATTCGCGGTCAGCGCGTGCTGTTGGACGGTCAATTGCGACCGGCGGCTTTGCACATCGTCGATGGCAAAATTGCCGATATTACGGATTTTTCCCAGATCGATCGCGCCGATCGGATTGTGGACGCGGGCGATCTGCTGGTCACACCGGGCATCGTCGATTCGCACGTCCATATCAACGAACCGGGGCGCACGGAATGGGAAGGCTTTGAAACTGCAACACAAGCTGCGGCAGCCGGTGGCATCACCACCGTTGTCGATATGCCGCTCAACTGCATTCCGGCGACCATCGATCGCGCGGCCGCTGAAACAAAATACAACGCTTTGCGCGATCAACTGCACGTCAATGTCGCATTTTGGGGCGGGGTTGTTCCCGGAAATACTGCTGCATTACAGGGTCTTGCCGATTTTGGCGTCCCCGGTTGCAAATGTTTTTTGTGCCCAAGCGGTGTCGATGAATTTGGCCACGTCACGCGCGGCGATCTGGAACTGGCCATGCCGCGTCTGCGCGATCTGGGGCAAACCCTGCTGGTCCACGCTGAAATCCCGCAACCGCTAGAGCTAGCCGAAGCAGAATTGGCGAAATCCAACGCCGATCCACGACTTTACGACACCTACCTGCGGTCGCGGCCCAACCTTGCAGAAGACCTCGCGGTCGCGCTCGTCATCGAGATGAGCCGCAAACACAACGCACCCGCGCATATTGTTCACCTTTCATCAGCTAGCGCGCTGCCGTTGCTGGCCGCTGCGCAAGCCGACGGTGTGCCGATCACGGCAGAAACCTGCCTGCATTACCTCAGCTTAAACGCCGAAGCCATCGCCGACGGCGCGACGCAGTACAAATGCGCGCCGCCCATCCGCTCGCTGCACAATCAGCAGCAATTGTGGCAAGGTCTGCAAAGCGGCGTGCTGCAAATGGTCGTGTCGGATCACTCGCCCTGTACGCCGCAGCTAAAAAGGCAGGAAACCGGTGACTTTCTCGGCGCTTGGGGCGGTATCGCTTCGCTACAGTTGGGGTTGTCGCTGATGTGGACGCAGTGTCAAAGTCGCGGTTTTGACGTGGCGCAAATGCTGCGGTGGAATGCCGAAGCGCCGGCTAAGCTTATTGGATTACAGCACAAAAAGGCCAAACTGGCGATCGGTTTTGACGCCGATGTTGTGCTGTGGGATGACAAAGCGCAGTTCAGGGTCGATGCCCAAAAGCTGCACCACAAGAACAAAATCACGCCGTACGCCGGTCAGACTTTGCGCGGTGTGGTAGAAAATACGTTTATCGGCGGGCAGTTGGCCTATTCGCGCCAGCACGGGTTGGCGGCGAAGAGCGTTGGGCGTTTTGTTGCGGTGAATCGCTAAATAGGAGTCCAAGTTGTCCTCACACCAACCTGTCCCCGCAGCCTTTGCCGATCTCGTCAACTTAGCCGATGATTTGACAGGTACTTTTGTCCTGTATGCCACCGACGATTATTTTGCCGAAAAAGAAAACTTGCTCAAACCCCACGCCGCCGAGTGGCGCGCCGAAGCCTACACCGACAAAGGCAAATGGATGGACGGCTGGGAATCGATGCGCAAGCGCGAGCCCGGACATGACTTTTGCATCATCCGCCTCGGCACGCCGGGCAGCATTCACGGTGTCTTGTGCGACACCACGCATTTCAAGGGCAACGCCCCTCAAGAAATTTCCCTTGAAATCTGCGATGTGGCGCACACGCTGACGCCGGCGGAACTGCTTGCACTGCCGGTAGTAGATTCATTGCAAAAACAGCACGCTTTGCGCGGGCGGGCGTGGCTGGAGGTGCTGCCGCAAACGGCGGTGCTGCCGGATTTTGGCAATGTCCTCCCGTTGTTGCAGGCGAGCTCGCGCGCAAGTCACGTGCGCATGCACATCTACCCGGACGGCGGCGTGGCGCGCTTGCGCGTGTACGGGCAAGTGCTGCCGGAGCCTCGGCTTTTTTGGCGGCCGGGGTCGCTCGATTTGGCGGCAATCGAGCACGGCGGCACGATTGCAGCGGTGAGCGATCAGTTTTTTGGCCCGCCGAGCAATCTTTTACTCCCCGGTCGCGGCGTCAACATGGGCGATGGCTGGGAGACCAAGCGCCGGCGCACACCGGGCTCGGATTGGTGCGCCATCAAGTTGGCGCGGCGCGGAATTGTCGAGCGGATTGAACTAGATACGCATTTTTTCAAAGGCAATGCGCCCCAAGCTGCGCGCGTTGAGTGGCTGGACGCGACTGGTCTGAGCGAGCACGAACTGCAAGCGCGGCTGGTGGCGGTGGACGGTTGGCAGACCTTGGTGGAGAAAACGCCACTGGTGCAACACCGCAAACATACTCTGGAACCTGCGAGGCCGCAGCCGCTGACGCACATCCGCGTGCACATGTTTCCGCACGGCGGCATCAATCGGCTGCGTGTTTTTGGGCACGCGCTGGATACGCACGCGGAAAAGCACGCGCTACATGTCCTTAATTTTATGCCGGATACCGAGTTTCACCAATGGATGATGTCGTTTTGCGGCAGCAGCGCTTTTGCCGAAGCGATGGCGTCCCAGCGCACTTTTGCTGACGTGCGCGGTATTTTTGCCGCGGCGGAAAATACGTTTTGGGCTTTGCGCACGGACGATTTTCTGCAAGCATTTTCAGCTCATCCGCGCATTGGCGCAACTTCAGCGGCACAAGGTCAAACGGCGCAGTCGGTCACTTGGTCCAAAAATGAACAAGCGCAAATGGCTGACGCGGCGGTCGATGTGACGGCGGAACTAGGCAAATTAAATGACGAATACTTTGAGAAATTCGGATTTATTTTTATTTGCTTTGCATCAGGGCGAACACCGCAACAAATGCTAGATTTACTGCAAGCGCGGATCCACAACAGCCGCGCTTTGGAAATCGACAACGCGGCGCAGGAACAAGCGCGGATTTTGCGGCTGCGGCTGGAAAATTGGCTTAACGCGCAACACTAAACGCAGCAAAGGATTTTTCAACATGGGCATCAGCACACACATTTTGGACACCACCCGCGGCAAACCGGCGCACGGCGTGGTTATCACGCTATCCCACTGGGATGGCAGCGATTTCGCGCTCGTCGGCGCGGGCACGACGGACAAGGACGGCCGCGTCAAAGCGCTGCTGCCAGACGGTGCGCCGACGGTCGTGGGCCAGTATCGCATTTTGTTTCAGGTTGCGCCGTATTTTGCGCGGTTGGATCTCGATTCGTTCTATCCCAGCATTTCAATTGATTTTACCGTGACTTCCGCAGCAGAGAATTACCACGTGCCGCTGCTTCTCAACCCGTTTGGTTTTAGCACCTACAGAGGTTCGTGATGCGCCGGGTTGTCGCGCAACCATTGACAGCTGAAGATTTTTCGCCATTTGGCGATGTCGTTTCTGCCGACTTGCGCAGCGGCATCGCGATGAACCAAGGCACCGCGGTCCGCATCGATCACGCGGCTGCGTTGCAGCACGATCGGCCAGATGCCCAGCCAAATCTTGTAGTTGCGCGCTGTGTGGCCCAAAAAATGCCGCTGCAAATCAAGCTTTTGGAACAGCATCCGCATTCAACACAGTGCTTTTTGCCGATGCAATGCACGAGGTTTCTGGTTTGCGTGGCGCCGAAGCTCGCCGATGGCACGCCCGATCTGGCTGGACTTAAAGCGTTTATCTGTCTACCGGCCCAAGGCGTGAATTACCATGCGGGCGTGTGGCACCATCCGATTGCCGCGCTAGATGGTCCGGCCGATTTTGCCATGTTGGTGTGGGAAAATGGCACGGCGGCGGACTGTGTGGAGTCTTGGTTTGCGCAAGCCGTAGAAGTTACTGAATAGATTTCATTTATTCGGACACAACCAACCGCGGATAAACCTCCAACGTCAAAAAATCCGCCAACTGCTCCGCCAACGACCACTGCGCAAACAGCGCGATCGCTTCGTCATACTTACCCGCCAGCCAATGCTCATCACCCAACTGCACGCGCAAATTGGCCATTTCAGCTTGCTGCACCGCAGCAAACAGCGCTGGATCGACGATCCGCCCATCGTCCAATTGCGCCCCATGGTGCAACCACTGCCATAGCTGAGCGCGAGAAATCTCTGCAGTTGCAGCATCTTCCATCAGATCGTAAAGGGGCACGCAGCCCACGCCGCGCAGCCACGCTTCCGTGTAGCGTACGCCCACGCGCAGGCACTCGCGCAGACCCGCCTCCGTGCGCGCGCCCGTGGGTTTCGCTAGCAAATCCAGAGCAGTATACACCGTCGGATCGATCGGCCGACCGATCTGATTGGCGTTTGGCATGCCCGCGTCAAACTGCTGCCGCGCCAATTGCACCAGCGCCGGATGCGCGACCCACGTGCCGTCGTGGCCGTCGTTGACTTCGCGCTGCTTGTCGGCGGTAACCCGCTGCATGGCCGCGGTATTGCGCGCAATGTCATTTTTGATCGGGATCTGTGCCGCCATGCCACCCATGGCGTGGATACCGCGCTTGTGGCAGGTCTGTACCAAAAGTCGCGTGTAATTGCGCATACTTGGCTGCAACATCGTCACGTCTTTGCGGTCCGGCAGCACCCGATCGGCATGGGCGCGCAAAGTTTTAATCGTGCTGAAAATATAGTCCCAACGGCCGCAATTTAGGCCCGCCGAATGGTCGCGCAATTCCCATAAAATTTCATGCATTTCAAACGCGGCTGGCAGCGTTTCGATCAGAACCGTTGCGCGGATCGAGCCATGCGGCAAACCGAGATAGCGCTGCGAAAACACAAAAACGTCATTCCACAAACGGGCTTCCAGATGGCTCTGCAATTTGGGCAAGTAGAAATACGCCCCCGATCCGCGCTTGCGCAAAACTTCTGCGTTGTGAAAGAAAAACAGGCCAAAATCCAGCAAGCTACCGCTAATCGGCTGGCCATCTTGCAGCAAATGCGCTTCCGGCAAATGCCAGCCGCGCGGCCGCACGAGCAGCGTGGCCACTTTGTCATTGAGCTCGTAATGCTTGTTACCACTGTGAAATGTGATGGTTTTGCCCACGGCATCCATCAAATTTGCCTGACCTTCCATCAGCGCAGCCCAGGTCGGCGCCGTAGAATCTTCAAAATCGGCCATGTACGTTTGCGCGCCAGAATTGAGCGCATTGATCACCATTTTGCGATCGACGGGCCCCGTGATCTCCACGCGGCGATCCTGCAAGTCCTGCGGAATCGCAGCGACTTGCCAATCCGCGCTGCGAATGTGCTGGGTCTCAGGCAAAAAATCAGGCAGAAAACCCGTATCAAAGCGCGCTTGCTGCGCTGCCCGCCGCGCCAACAAAGTACCGCGATCAGAGGCAAAACGCCGGTTTAATGCGGCCACGAAATTCAGCGCCGCATCGGTCAGCACTTGAGCCGCCGCGGGCGTTGGCGGGCATTGCATAGATAGATCTGACATTATTCGTTTTTCCGTCGTTGAATGCCGCGGGTCTGGGCCGCGCTGCCCGCACTTTACGCCGCGTCAGCGTCAGCTTTCAAGCGCTGTCGCAATTTGCGTGCGCTTTTGGCCCAGACATTTTGAACTGGCTGCGTATCGGCTAAAGTGCGAGGTGATGAATGCTTCCGCTCCCGCAACAGGTCCCAATCAGCACGGTTCAGCGCGGGCGCTGGCGACGGCATTTTTGCAGCGCGGCCCTTTGATATTGCTGGTCGATCCGAATGCCGCCGGTTGCAGCAATTTGCCTGAAATGGCCAAGGATCGCGTGCTGGTTTTGCAATTCGCCGGTGAAGATGACAGCGCGCGCTTGGCCCAACCGGGTTCCACATTTGCCGTGCCTTACGCAGCGGACAGCGATCGCCTTGAAATTGCTCGTATTCCTTGGCAGGCCGTTTTTGCGCTGAGCGGCCAGAGCGCCGAAGGCGAACGCGAAACCAAGGCGCGCACCGAAGCCGTTCCCGAGTGTCTGGGCCTAGATAAACGCCAAGGGCTGCGCTGGGTTCTGCAGAAATTGGGCCTGGGCGACGTGCCGCACGATGCCCAAGAATGGCGCTTTGCGCTGTCACCGCAATTGCTGCAAGCCGATGCCGATCGCGCTGAATTTGAACCGGAATTGGCCAATGCCATTCAGCGGATTTTGGCCCGTGCGCCGGGTTTTGCCCTGCTGATGGTCGATCCAACTGTACCGGGTGTGCAATTGCCGCCGGGTCTTGACGCGCAAGTGGTGTTGCAGCTTACGGTTGCTTTGGTGCCGCCGTTTCGCGACGTCAAGCTCGACAAGCGCGGCATTCGCTGGCGAGAGGAGCATGAGGCTGAAATTTTGAGCTTTTCGCTGCCTTGGGCGGCGATCGGGGCAGTCAAGCATCCGGTGGACGGCAAAGGCTGGTTTTGGCCGCTGCAATTGCCGGTACCGATCCGAGCCAATTTGATGCAACAACGGGAACTCTGGCCGCATTTGCAGCGTTTGGTCGGCCTGCCGCTGACCCCCGACGATCCACTGCCAACCGATCCACCGCCACTTGCCTATTTGGCCGAACCGGCAGAAGGTAGTAAATCTCGTGCAATTACAAGATGTTTGCAATGTGGCGGTGCAGTGCTGCTAGTCGACACGCGCAAAGGCGGCGGTCAATTGCCCGATGATCTGCGCAAGCAAGCGCTCCTTGCCGTGCCGCTGGCGCTGCCGGGTCTGCCAGCCGAGGTGCAGGTCGATGATCAAGAGATTTCGGCTGTTATGCCGGATCTCGCGGGCAAGCCGGTGCGGGTGGTCGTGCCGTTGGACGCGGTTTTTGTCGTTGCGACCGGTTTGGGCGGCATGCGGGTGTTTTGTTGGCCCGAAGATTACCCGCATGAACTGGTGGTCGGCCTGTGCGCATTGCGCGAAATGGCCCGAAATGACGGCAAAATCTTGCACCAGATGCAAGGCCTGCATATTGGCCCCAATCCGCCGCCGCCACCGCATGAGGGCACGCAGGTCGGCTTGGGTCGCAACGCGGAAGGCCGTTATGTCATGCAGTTAAAGCAGCCGTGTGGCCCGCGTCAGGCCGATGGCAGCCGGTTGCAGATGCAGGTCGAGTTTGCGCTGCAGATGCCCAAGTTGCATTGAAATTACGGAGTCTTAGCGCAGCGAAAGCCGATTTCAAACGACGCGATTTCAGGCAGTTCCGCGGCGCGCAAGTCGGCACGCACCTGTTTGCCGCTGGAGACAAAACTGCCGCCGCGGGTCACGCGCTTGGTTCCCGCGGCCGGCCCTTTGGGATCACTGGGCGCCGCATACCAGGCCGGATCATACCAATCCCCAACCCATTCGCGGACATTGCCGCCGAGATCGCGCACGCCATACGGACTTTTGTCACCCGGATGCACGCCGACGGCCCAAGTTGAATCGGTGTCGCAGCCGCCGGTTGCATTGCCAAACATCACGCAATACGAGCAGTTGGCGGCGGGACCCTGCCACGGAAATTTCTGATACTTCACCTTGCAATCGGCGCCATAAGGCGTGCAATCGCCGCGCGCCGCGCGCTCCCACTGGCTTTCCGTCGGCAATGTCTTGCTCTTCCAGCCACAATACGCTGTAGCATCGGCATGTTTGATGCAGTTGACCGGGTGTTGTCCCTTGCCAACCTGGCCGATATTGCAGTGCGGATCGTTGTTTTGCGGCGGCAAGCACACACCGGCCGTGACACAGTCTTTGTAATCAGCAACTTTGACTTCAACGCTGTCGATCAAGAAAGTTGCCAATGTCACTTCATGCATCGGCTGCGCGTCGGCCAAGCAGTTGGCATCATTGAAAGAATCGCAGCCCATCCAAGCCGTACCGCCGGGAACTACTTTCATGTCCTTAGGCGATCCTTTGCACGCGCCGCCAAAACAGGCCAAACCGTCGCCGCAAGGTACACCATCGACAACCGATTTTGAGACACATTTTTGCGACTCCAGGTCGCAAGCGTCCACCGTGCAAGGGTTCTTGTCGTCGCAGGCGCCTTTTTGCAAGCCGCACAGCCCATTTTGCGGATTGCAGACATTGTCCACGCAACCACCGCCAGTCGCCGGACAAGTGACGATAGTGGCTGGATTTATCTCGCATTTTTGCTTCTGCAAGTTGCACGCGGGCGTGCCGTTGCACTTGTCGCCGTCGTCATAGCATTGGTTGTCTCCGGTGCAAATGCATGTATTTGTTCCACTTACGCAGGCAGCGTTCATGCACACATCGCCGGTTGTGCAGACGTCGTTGTCTTCACACGGCGTGAAATTGGCCTTGAGCACCATGGCGCAACTGCCGGTCGAAATGTTGCAAGTGTTGGTATGGCATTGGCTATCGCTTTTGCTGTCGCACACGACCACGGTTTTGGGGTTGACGCTGCAAATGGCTGGACTCACCGTTTTGTCGCAAAATAACGTGCCATTGCAGGGATTGCCGTCTTCTTTGTTGGCACAGTCGCCATCATTGGTGCAAAAACACAAATTGGCGCTGGGCAGGCATTGGCCTTTGTCGCAGGCGTCCGACGACGTGCAAGGGTTGTTGTCCGCATCGCACAACGTGTTTTTGGGCGCATCGACCATCGCGCAAACGCCAGTTTTCGGGTGGCACAGGTTGTGCCGGCAGGCCGTGTCGTCGACCGTTACGCATTTCACCAGTGTTTTCGGGTTGAGTTTGCACTGTGGTGCGGGGCCACTTTTGTCGCAGTATAAAGTGCCATTGCACAAATTGCCGTCATCGAACTTGCTGCAATCACTGTCAGTTTTGCAGCTGCACGTGTCCGCACCCGCTTTGCAAACACCGGCACTACAAATATCGCCGATCGAGCAGGCGTTGCCGTCGTCGCACTTTGTGTCGTCTTTTACCAATATTAGCGAGCATTTGCCGGTCTTGATGTCGCAGGTCGTTTGGCTGCAAGCCGTGTCGCTGCCGGTCGGGCAAACGACGATCGTCGCGGGGTTGATGGTGCACACCGGCAAACTGCCCGTTTTGTCGCAGTACAGGGTGCCGTTGCAGACGTCGCCATCTTCTTGGCCAGTGCAATCGCTGTCTTTTGTGCATTTGCAGGTGTTGGTTCCAGCCACGCAGACGCCAGCGTCACAAGTATCACCGCTGGTGCATTTGTTGTTGTCGTCGCAAGCGACTAGCGCGCCCGGCGTGACAACCATGCCGCAACTACCGGTTTTCTTATCGCAAGCGTTCTTTACGCACGGTGTGTCATCGACCGACGGGCATGTGACCAATGTGGCTGGATTAATAACGCATTTTGGTTTGGTGCCGCTGGTATCGCAGTAAAGCGTGCCGTTGCAAAAATTGCCATCCTCCTTGCCTTTGCAATCCGCGTCGACTTGGCATTCACAAACCATGCTGCTGACTTTGCACACGCCAGCCGCACAAGCTTCTGATGTACATGCATTTTTGTCGTCACACGGCGACGAATCGGCCACAGCTTTGTACGCACATTCCCCAGTTGCCTTGTCACAAGTAGCCGTTTGGCAAGCCTTTTCTGGACAGACCACTGAACAATTTTGATTCGCATCCGCATCGGCTTGCCCATCAACGCTGAGAATTTCAGCGTCAACGGCTTGCGTATCTGCGTCGACTACGGAAATTTCGGCGGCAATATCCAATAAATCTGCGGTATTCGCATCGACATCTGCGCTTGCGTCAACGCCGTCGGCGCCAACAGCAACGTCCTTTGCCGCAAATTGGTCAGCGGGCGGCACGATATCGGTGCAAGCCGCTGCGGCACAAAGTAGCAAAATGAAAGCGCAATCAGTAGCTCGCACAACGACTCCGGCCGCGGACCCAAAAACGTGCGCAGCGCGCGTAGCGTACGCGTTGGCGAGGGCGCGCGCAAACTAATGCCTTGCGCGTGTGCCCGCGCGATGCCAAAATGCTCGCGCTCGGCGCGCATTGGCGCCAAGCGAGCCAAGGTGCAATGTCTGAAAGTTCAAATAAACCAGCGGCCGATACCGTAAAGGGCGATCGCTATTGCCCTGTTTGCGGTCGCACAACGCCGGCCGCGCTGTGCCCGAGCGACTCCACGCCGACCGTCGCGATGCGCAAGTTCAGCAAGCAGCCGCGCAGTTATAAAGACGGTGAAATTGTTGCGCAACGCTACTGCATCACCGGCACCTTGGGCGCCGGCGGTTTTGCTGCGGTGTACGCTGCCGAGCACACAGGGACAAAACAGCCAATTGCCCTGAAATTACTGGCAGTTGGCATGGATGGCGAAGACGACGTGGCCATGCGGCGGTTCTTTCGCGAAGCGCGCGTCACCGCCGGCCTCACGCACCGCAACACCGTGCGCGTTTTTGACGTCGGTCAAGATGACGACGGGCCGCTGTTCATCGCCATGGAACTTCTGCGCGGCACACCGCTCAACGTCAAGCTTAAAGAAAATGCAAAGTTGCAAATAGCGATGTCCGAAGATGAAGCGCTCAATGTCGCGCTGCAGATGCTGGGAAGTTTGAGTGAAGCCCACAGCCAGCAGTTGGTGCACCGCGATTTAAAGCCGGCCAACATCTTTCTAACCAAGGATGCCGATGGAGAATTGCTGGTCAAAGTGCTGGATTTTGGCATCGCGCGCACGGCCAATTCATCGCTAACTGCTGCGGGTGCCGCGCCCGGCACGCCAGCTTTCATGAGTCCGGAACAGTGTTACGCCGATGTGGTCGATGCGCGCAGCGATTTGTATGCCGTCGGGATCTTGATGTTTGCCTGTGTTTGCAGTGCTTTGCCGTTTGAAAGCAAAGATGCGATGCAATTGATGACCATGCACGCCAAAACGCCCGCCCCCGATCCGCGCACAAAGGCCAAAGTGCCACTGTCCGATGGCTTTGTCGCCTGTGTCCTCAAGGTGCTTTCCAAGGCCCCCGACGATCGCTTTGCCGACGCAGCCGCGATGATAGAAGAATTACAGCAAGTACGCGATGGGACGTGGCAGGGCCACCTAGCTTCCCCGGAAATGCCGACTGTGGCCTATCCGCCGCGCTTGCCGGGGCGCGAATCTAATATGACCGAAATTGTGCCACCTTCGGCGCTAGAAAAGCCGAAAACCGCTGAAATTGCCCTAGAAATCACACCTGCTGTCGCCGCCCAATCGAGCACGCCCGCAGTTCCGGCAGCGGCGGTCACAACAGCTTCCGTTGAATCTCCAGCGATTGCGCCCACACGTTCTCCGTCGGCTGTTGCAGTATCGGCGGCTGCAACGACGCCGACTTCTCCGCCGTGGCTTTGGCCCGCCGCACTTGTCCTCCTGTTAGCCGGAGGTGTTGCCGTCGGTCTGGCGCTTCGCGACAAGACCGCAGAAAAATTAGGGATTCCTCCCGCTCCCGCCGAAACCGCTCCGGCCATCGCCGCGCCGCCGGCTGCAGTGGCACCCACTGCGCCCGCCGTCAACGCACCCGCACCTCCGCCGCCAGACCCAGCCCACCAACAAGCCAAGCTGGCCGCGGACATGGCACAACGCGCTGAGACATTAGATAAAAAACTCGACTACGCCATGGAAGCGGCGCGCCTTGCACCGGATGTTACCGCTTATTCGCAACTGTTGGCGACGTTGCAGGCGCAGAAAGCCGCGCAAGCACCGCCCAAAGCGACAGAGCCACCGGCCGAACAACTGAAGAAACCGGCTGCAGCGAAACACGAAACAGGGCCGCGGACCCACGAAGTACCGGCCCAACCCGCCAGGGCCGCAAAACCTGCGGCCGCCGGATTGCGACCGGCTTTGGTGGATTAGTGAGGACGGGGTCAGGTATTAACAATTAAGTGTTTCCTTCGGAAATACTTAATTGTTAACACCTGACCCCTGGCCCGAACGGTGGACTCACCCTAATTGAACGACGCGCCGTTCCGCATCGTGGACGATCCGGGTCATTTCGTCCATGACTTCATCGTCATCGGCAGCGGTTCGTGCAAACGCGATGAGCTTGCCGACGAGGCCTGGGTCAATGACCAGTTCCCAGCCCGTGTAGCCACTGCCGCCGACCAAAAACGGCGAGACACCCAGCCAATCCGCCACCGCGCCGACCCGCAAAGCGTCGACAATTGGATGTCGTCTATTGAACCCCAGCGTCGGGGCGGGCTGGAGCGTGAAGCGCGCTGCGGAAGCATCCACGGTCACTTCGGCGACGATGACTGTACAAATGATCGATTTCTCGCGGAATACGCAGATTTGGCCTTTCAACGCCCGGAGCATGGCGATTTCTTGTGGTGTCAGCATTTTCCTCATTTTCTTCCTCGTGTTTTCTGTAAGCGACAGCAGTTTTTTTTCGAGACGGGGCTACCACCACGACCAAGTCAGCGCCATTTCGCCCAGCGCGCTTGGATCACCGCGGCCGTCCTACCACCTCCTCCGCCGCCCACCCTTGTCGCCCACCATCCCGAGGCTCAGCAGCTCATCGCGGTCCAGCAGATACTCTTCACCCTCCTTCAAGTACTTGGCGATGAAGCGCATCTCGATCTCGCCCGCCTCGTGCTCGTCCTTACGCTCGGTCAACGACTCGATCGGGTCGCCGTTCGTGTACTTCATCCCCTCGACCTGAGCGGCCTTCAGGTTATTGATCTGCGCCTCATACTTCGCAGTGCGTTCGCGATGAAACTCGGCGTTGGCGATGCAAAGTTCACGCAGTTCTGCGGTCGGGATACAAACTTTCAGTCCTTCAATCATGGGGTTCCTCGCTTGTGGTTGAAATGAATGACGACGACCGCTTCAGCGGCCGTGCGCACGGACGACGGGCATCAAGCCCATCATGCGTTCGTTGTTGTGGTAGTATGCGGTGAAGGTGCGGTGGCCGGCGCCCGACAGCTCATCGCGGCGGACCGACAGCAAGTGGTTGTTCGACATCATGTCGCTGAACAAGAAGTCGCGGCCGGCGTTGGAGGCGGCGACGACCTCGGCGACGTTTCGGCAGTTGGCCGCGCGCGCAGCGTGACGTCTGGACCGCGGCGCGGCGTGCCAGACTTGAACTCCGGACAGACAGCCGGGTCAAACGCCACCTCTAGCGCAACCTGCCGCTGCTTGGGGCGCTGCCCCGGCTTGCGCGCTCGGTGTTGTCTGGGCAGCGGCTCAGTCGGGCCCTCAAGCGCGAGGATGAAATCGTCGAAACCATCCATAGCGTCTGCAGGTGGGCACGCAGGCACGAGCGGCAAATCGAAGAGCAGTTCTTCAAGACTGCACGCCTCGAGGGTTTCATCACTCTCGATCGCGCCCACCTCGTCTCGAGTCCACCGCTCGTCTTCATCGTTCTCTCCAAAGCAACCGGGCTTGTCATCGTCATTCAAAAGCTTACGGTCGTTGTCTTGCGTGGGCATTGGACTCCTCTCGGGCGCAAACCTGCTCCGCGGGCCCGCAGCACTGCGCTGCGGGCCGAGAACGAACTCGCCTGCTGCGTCATAGCACGCCGCAAACCGAATGTCAAGTATAAACAGTGATTTACAAAACTGAGTGCAAAACTAACGGTCAAAAATGCAGCAAGAACCGTACAGAGGCTGAAAACGGAAAATCGATCTTTGTGCTGGATTATTTTTTATCCGTGCACTTAAAAATGAAGACGAATTTCATTTCTTTTGCGCTGGCGTTCATGCAGGAACCTGTCAACAACTTTGAGACACTTTCAGTAAAAAATTTACTGAACCATCGGCAACACAACCTAAGACGCGAAAGTGCTATACATAGTGGCGGTCACTGGCGCGCGTGTCGCCGTCGTTCCAGCCTGTGAGCCGCAGACGCCGCGGCGAAACGACGTACGGTCCGCCAAAGTCATTGACGCGGCAAGCCAAATGGCATTTCTTGCAGACAATCGCCAAGTTATCAAAGGTTGTGTTCCAGTTGTAGCCATCAAATATGGTGTGAATGCGGATGGTTGTCACCTGTTAGCTTGCGGTTTTGGAAAGCGACCGCCGCGCCGCAGAGAAAAAGAGGTGAAGCAACCGTGGCTTTCAGCCCCCCGGCCGATTGCGAGCAAGGGACTGAAATTCAAAACGGTTTCGCCTAACCGAGCGGCATTGCCCCCCATGCAAAGCTGTTGAAAAAGCCTAACCGTAGGGGCAACCGGCAGGTCGCCATCCCGCGAACCCAATGAAATTATTCGTTACGAGGATCGGCTTGCCGCAGTGGCGAGCGTTCGCTATGCTGCCCGCGCGCCGCTGCGCCGCCGCAGCGAGGATCCTGCCAGAAAAATTGAACAGAATGGACCAACGAGATGAAAGAATTTGCTATCGCGATTGGCGCATTGAGCTTTTTGGGGTGCGCCCCCGAGTCGACCACGGTCATCAGCGCATGCGAATCAGCCGAAACAACGGCAACCTACACATCGGACTGCAAGGGCACGCCGATAGGAACGTGCGCGACATTTAGCGAAATCAAAACGACAAAGGCCACGCCGTTCCCGGACGGCAGGACAATGCTGAAACTGTACCCATTCACCCCATACGCGCTAACTTAAGAAAATGTGGTCCGAGCAATCGCAATTGCCGTTTCGAAATGCCCGTGGCTTCAGCAATTTCATTTATGATGTAATTACAGATGGTTCGGCGTGGGAACAAGATTCCCCCGCTACCGG
>CAMDBH010000043.1 GCA_945889325.1 Klebsiella pneumoniae | reverse complement strand
GCGATCGACATGCCGGCGACCAACGCCGCAAGCGCCGCCGTTTTCGCTTCGGGGGAATAAGCCATTGTCATCAAACACCTCCAAGTAGTTGGACGGTGTTCTCGCATGGATTCGCGAGGCGTCAATTTTTTCGGCTACACCCTCTAAGCCTGAATCGCGTTACTTACCGGCGAATTAAGAGCATCGTTGCGTAGACGCCGAGCAAGAGCACGCCCGTCCAAACAAATGCAGTAATCCCAATTAGTTGCCACGACGCAGGTTGGGCATCGGCGTCCAACTCAGGCGGGTCGATCTGCAGCGGCTCAGGCGCAGACGGCGGCAGGTGTACGCGGATGCCTGAGCGCGGCGGCGCGCGTTGGGGCACGGGCGGGGGCGAATTTTGCTCCAAACGCGGGTCATCATCAGGTGCAATTTGCACAAAACGGGTAGCGGCCTCGGTGGCGGCCGACGGCGGCGATGGCGACTTGCTTTCAGAAATTTGTGGCTGTAATCGCTTGGCAATCTCGGCAGGGTCGAGCAGCGAGGTCGATTCCCCGTCGGCAATTTGTCCTTTCGGCGGTGCAACTGGCGGGCGCGCATTGGGCTGTTGTGCTTGCATCCCCGACGGGGGGCGCTGCGGCAACGAGGTCGGCAATTCTCGCGGCAACGGTTGGCTGGGACGGGGCGGCATCGGTCGCGGCATCGGTCGCGACGCGGTGGATGCTAGCGCGGGCGGTAAACCAGAGGCACCTGCTGCGGTTTGGCGTTCAGAATGCCCGAGCGATGCCGGTGGGGATGGCGGACCAGCTGGCGGCGCTCCCACCGCAGGAAGCGGCGGCAAGGGGGCGTGTGAAGGCAATGCGGCATCGACCGAGGGGGCAACGAAATTTTGCGGTTTGCGCGGTGCAGTCGTATCTTCTAGATCTGCATCATTTTTTTGTTGAGGCCGCAGCGTCAACGGCGCAGGCGAAAGGCGCGGCTGCGGTTTGGTCGCCGGCAGCGTGGGCGGCAAAGCCGGCGGCAACGATGAATTCTGCCGCGCAGGCGGCGCCGGTGGCGTTGCGCGCACGCTAGGGACCGCCGCGGCGCTGCGGTTTGGCGAGGTCATTTCCAAGCCGTCATCGGTGGTTGGCATCGCCGCGACCACGGAATTCCAGCGCTCTGTCTCACCGTGCACCGTAGTCGGTCGCACCTTTGGCACAACGACCGGCGCTTGGGCATCTTCTGCGCCGTTGTACATCGCGCGCAAATATGCGCCAAAGACGTCGCGATCACAGGATAAATTCAAATCTCTCGCTGCAGCGAGCAGCGCATCGCGAAACAGACGACCGCTTTGGTAGCGCTGCTGCGGATCGACGTGAAGCGCGCGCTGAACGATGTCACGCAAGCGCTGTGGAACGCTGGCCATTTTCTCGCTCGGCCAAGAGTAATCGGCGTGACACACCCGATCGTAGAGGATTTTTTGATCGTCTTCGTCATAAAGTGGCCGGGTTACCAAAGTCTCAAACAACAAGATGCCAGCCGCGAACAGGTCGCTGCGGTGATCGATAGCGTGACCTAGAGCCTGCTCGGGGCTCATGTAGTAGATTTTGCCTTTGACCATGCCAGCTTGCGTGTGCGTGAACCTGTAGGCCGCTTTCGCAATACCAAAGTCGGTCAATTTCACCTCGCCCTGCAGGCTCAGCAGAACGTTTTGCGGGCTAACGTCGCGGTGCACGATACCGAGCGGCGAATTGTCTAGCGCCCGCCGCGAATGCGCGTAATCCAGACCGCTGGCGAGTTCCGAAATGATGTAAACCACCATGCCAACGGGCAAATCGCGACCTAGTTCATGGTGACTTTGCAACAGACTGAACAGGTCGACGCCCTCGACGAATTCAAATGCGATGTAATAGTCCTCATTTTGCTGTCCAACATCAAGAATTTGAACGATATTTGGATGCGCCAACTGGCTGACAATCTTGGCCTCGTCGGTCAGCATTTCAATGAATTGGACATCGTGGCCGTACTGGCGAAACATGCGCTTGATGGCGACAGGTTTTTCAAATCCGCCAAAGCCCGGTAACGACGCGCGAAATACTTCGGCCATGCCGCCAGCGCCGACGCGCGCGCGCAGCACGTAGCGGCCAAAGGGCTGAGGCAGGCGATCGTCGGTCATCGGACTCCGCTCAAACAATCAAAGGTCCGGACGACGCGGAAACGGCAAATCAAAGCCAGGGGCAGGGAATTGCGTCATGAGATCGTAGACTTCACCGGCAATTCGCGCAAGCGTCGCGTCTTCTTCGCGGCCGCGAATGGCAGCCGCGATCCAACGGGCAATATGTTTCATTTCGGGCTCTTTCAGTCCGCGCGACGTCAGCGACGGCGTGCCAATGCGCACCCCCGACGGGTCGAAAGGCGAGCGCGAATCAAAAGGAATGCTGTTGAAATTTGCTTCCAAGCCTGCGCGATCCATGGCTTTTGCCGCCTGCTTGCCAGTGGCTGAAAGCAGAGAGGCATCAAATAAAATTAAGTGATTATCGCTTCCTCCGGTCACTAGCGTTAAGCCTTCCATAAGCAAAGCTTCGGCAAGTGCGCGTGAATTGGAAACTATTTGATGTGCATAAGCTGAAAACGCCGGCGCCTGCGCCTCCAGCAAAGCAACTGCGATGCCAGCTGTGGTGTGGTTGTGCGGTCCTCCCTGCATGCCCGGAAACACAGCTTTGTCTATCGCGGCCGCGTATTGCGCGCGCGACAGGATCATCCCGCCGCGCGGACCGCGCAAGGTTTTGTGGGTGGTCGTGGTCACAGCGTCGGCGTGCGGTACCGGGCTTGGATGAGCGCCGCCGGCGACAAGGCCCGCGATGTGCGCCATGTCCGCGACCAGCAAAGCCCCAACTTCATGCGCGATTTCAGCAAATGCACTGAAGTCGATTTGACGCGGATACGCCGTGGCACCGCAGATCAGCACGGCCGGCTTGTACTCGAGCGCGATTCGACGGATCTCTGCAAAATCAAGCAGATGTGTCACGGGATCGACGCCGTATTGCGCGGCTTGAAAAAACCGACTGGTCAGCGACACCTTCCAGCCGTGGGTCAAATGCCCGCCGGAAGGCAAACCCAGACCGAGAATCCGCTGATTTTCTGAACCCTTGGGCATCAACGCCGCGTACACAGCCAAATTGGCGGGCGATCCAGAGTAGGGCTGAACGTTGACGTGCTCGGCGCCAAAAAGTGCCTTGGCACGGTTGATCGCAAGCTCTTCAATATCATCAATAACTTGCTGCCCTTCGTAGTACCGTTTGCGCGGATAACCTTCGCTATATTTGTTCGTCAGTACGGTGCCCGATGCTTGCAGCACGGCCAGTGAGGCGTAATTCTCCGAAGGAATCAACTTTGCCGTGTAAAATTGGCGCGCTTCTTCGCGCAGAATCATCGCGTGCAGCTCGGGGTCGGTTTGCAGCAGGTCTGGGGTGTGGCTCATGGAGAAAAGCGTTCCTCGGTAAGTTTGCTTGGGCGTTCAAGGGTTGGCGCGACAGCCAACGAAAAGGATCGGCGGAACTTTGGCACGGCGCAGGGTTTACGTCAAAGTCGCGCGAATTTGTCGTTGCCTTGGCATTGGTTAGCAGTCTGGTGTTGGCGTTGTGCGACAATGCCGCTAACCTACTTTGGCCATGAGCTGTGGAGTCTGGGCTTTGGGAGCGCGACAATGTCGAGTAAGTTATTAAATTATCGAAGAATATTTGCGCTCGCGCTCGCCGTCGTGCTCACGGTCGGTGTTTCGCGGTGGTCGGCCGCCGATGGGGATACGGGCTGGGTTTTTGCGACCAGCGAAGCGGGCATCAGCGTGTCCGTGCGCAACGATGATTCGCGCAGTCTGCCGATGTTTCGCGGAATTGGCATGGTAGAGGCCAGCTTGCTCGACATTCTTGCGGTTTTGGACGACACCGGCCGCCACACCGAATGGATGGCCAACTGCGCAAAAGCCAAAGTCATTCGCCATATCGGCGAATTCGATCGCGTCGTGTACAACCGCACGGCATCGCCCTGGCCGGTGTCGGACCGCGACGTGGTGCTCCTCGGTTCCATCGAAGGCAGCATGATCAAACGTGAAGTCTGGAGTCACTTTAGGGCCGTTAGCGAACCGGGCAACGGCCCGATCGACGGAATCGTGCGGATGCCGCGGCTAAAAGGATTCTATCACCTACAGGCGGTCGACGACACCCACACCCGCGTAACCTACCAAATTGACGCGGATCCAGGCGGCATGCTGCCGGACTGGCTGGTGTCGCGCGCGACCAAAAGGTTGCCGATCGACACGATCATCGGGCTACGGCGGCAAACCCAAAAAATGCGCGGGCACTATGGGCCATTCCTGAAAAAATACGATCCAGCGCACGGTGGCGTCGTGCCGGCCATCTTCGCAAAATAATAGGCCAAATTAGGCATGGATGAAAGGAGCGGGTGTCTTGGCGCCGTTCTTGACGAAGTGATCGATGCCCACCCGCATGTCTTGCAAGCCACAAATGGCGCGAAACGTTGCTAATTCTTTCGCTAAGCCGGCCTCAAGGCTGTGGCTGGCCCCGTACGCGATCGCGTCGCACAGCAATGCGTCGACGGCGCGGGAACGATGGCCGATGTCAACATCGGGCAATTGCAGCGTTCCGTCGGTGAGCGCGCCTTCCGGCAACTGGGTCAGTGTTTGACGCCCGCTTGCCGTGGCCGCCGCCAGCTCTACAGCCGCCTGCAGCAAATCATCTGCTGCCGCAAGCTGTTGCACCAAACCGCACTGCAGCGCGTCTTGCGAACTGAAGGCCTGGCCTGTGCGCAGCGCGACATTGGCCTTGTCCAGACCGATCAGCCGCGGCAGACGCTGTGTGCCGCCGGAGCCCGGAATGATACCCAAATTCACTTCAGGCAGCGCCGCCAGGACCCGCGCATCGGCGATCGCAACCCGCGCGTGACACGCCAACGCCAATTCCAGACCGCCGCCGAATGCAAGGCCATTGAGCGCCGCAATCACGGGCTTTTGGGTCTGTTCGATTTGGCGCGCCACGTCCTGACCCAATTTCGCGATCGCGTACCCGTCGTCCGGTGTGCGCACGTTCGCCAGCGCGTGAATGTCCGCACCTGACACAAAAGCCTTGTTGCCAAAGCCAGTTAACACGATGGCTGAGACGGTGCCGTCGGCTTGCGCCTGTTGCACCGCAGCAGCGATCTGCGAATAAGTCATGTGATTCAAAGCGTTCAACACTTTTGGCCGGCGAATCGTCAGCACGCGCACAACACTGCTTCCACTTTGGACATCGTGTTGGACCAAGTGCGACGGCTCAAACGGCTTGCCAAGTTCCGCTTGCTGCTGAAGGACTTGTGGGACCGGAAGGCCTGCTTGGGCGGCACTGTAGCGCTGCACCAGCAAAAGCGCGTTGGCCACGCCGAGTTGGTTGGCCAACCGGCACGGGCCGGTCAAATCCAGCGCCATTTCAAGACACAATTCAAAGTCATCCAGCGCAATGATGCCCGAATCGACAATGCCGAACGTCAGCGCGAGATACGCGGCCTGCAGCGCGTCGCTGATCTTTTTTTCGCGCGCGGGCTCAATTTCAGCCGTTTCGCCGCGCCCGCACACAAACCACTGCCCGCTGAGACCTTGAACTGCCAAAAGATCGTTTAGCAATTGCGGGGCCTTATACCATGGATGCGGATTTTGCGCGGTCGCAAAACGTTGGTGCATCAAATCCAAACCGTGTTGGGTAATCGGATTGCCGCCGGTCAGGTTCATTGCCGTAAACGGACCCACGGTCATGCCCAACGCCTTGCGCGCGGCGTAATCGACTTCTTTGACGGTGCCCAAATCGTCCTGAACGCACAGGCAGGCGGCGGCAAAAATACCTTCAAAAATCGGATCAGCGGCGTAGCCATAGCGCGAACCGACGGCGACGGGCAGCTTGCCGATCGCTTCATAAAAGCGCAAAAGCCAAGTGTTCAATTCCACAGATGTATCGCTGCCACGCACGATTTCAACAACTGGATTGCGTTCAGCCGGGAAAAAATAGTGGGCGACGGCGGTTCGGTCTTTGTGCTGCAAAGACGCAAAGATACGCTCCGGTTCCAGATGCGAGGAATTGGACAAGAACACCGTGTCGGCGCGGCAAAGGCCTTCCAATTGTCGAAAAATTCGGCCCTTGAGCGCCTCGTCCTCGGTCGCGGCTTCGACAACCAAGTCCGCGGTTGTTGCACTGGAATAATCCGCCGTAAATTTCAACATGGCTTTGAGTGCAGCGGCTTGCGCTGGCTTGAAAGCGCCCGTTTGTTCACCCTTGTCGATTTTCTTTGTGATTTTGGCTAGTCCGCTCGCCAACGCGGCAGCATTGACGTCGATGACCGTCACCGCTCCGCCACAGGCCAGCAAACTTTTAGCGAAATGCAGCGCAATATCGGGACCAATTTGACCCGAACCGATAACGACGACGTGGTTGATTGTGCGGGACCCAATTTTTAAGGACATTTTTAAGCTCGTCTGCAGGCAATTCGGCGCGCGGAGTTAGCAGAAAAGCCGCCGCGACGCAATGTGAATTTGACCTTGGCCGTGTGGGCAATTTCCGGTACCATCGGGCCTGCGCCCAATTTCTTGACTGTCGCGCAGGATTCAGATGCATTTTTCGCAAGTAGCAAGAACTGTGACGTTTGCGTTGTCAATCGCAGCTGTTTTTGGCTGCGTCACCGATTACGGCGTCACCGCGTACGTTGAGGAAAAACCGAGTATTTACGCTGAGACACTGGCAGCATTGGGCGCAGCCGAATATGCCCCAGCGAATTGGCTGGCAAGTCCGAATTTCTACGGCGGCAATCGCACCCCCGGCGACGGCAAAGTCAAGGTCATCGTTGTCCATACAACCCAAGGCAGCTACAGCGGAACCCTGAGTTGGTTTCAAAATCCAAAGGCGCAGGTTTCGGCCCATTACGTCGTGTCAAAAAACGGCGATATCATGCAAATGGTGCATGAAAAAGACGTCGGCTGGCACGTCGGGAGCGAAAATGGCTACACGATCGGCATTGAACACGAAGGCTTTGTCGACGATGCGACCTGGGTCAAGGCGCCTATGCTCGACGCCAGCGCACTGCTGTCGTGTTATCTGGTAAAAAAATGGGGACTTGCGGCGGACAAAGCCCACATCAAAGGGCATGTTGAACTGCCCAATCAGACGCATGTCGACCCGGGTAAGTACTGGCCGTGGGACAGCTATCTGGCGAAAATCCAAGCTTGCATCAATCCGGGGCCGCCGCCGATCGCGGGGTGCTGTGGCTTGAAACAGCCGGTCAACGGGCAAACGATCATCGATGACCAGGGAAATGATTGTATTCAGAAATTCGGCCCTGCGGATGCATGGTGGAATGACACAAAATCGGGTTACGGCGGATCACTGACGTTCACCTACACAAGCGCCAAAAGTTACGCGGAAAACTACGCTCGCTGGCGGCTGACTTTTGAAAAAGCGGGTAAATACAAGGTGGAGGCGTGGATACCTGCTGACGGCGCGTCGGCCAAACCGACGTACCAAATCAAGCACGCGGGCCAGATAAGCAATGTCGTGGTTGATCAAAAGCCGCTGAGCAATGTGTGGGTCGATTTGGGCACCTATGATTTTGCAGCGAATTGCGATGAATATGTGCAAGTCGGCGACAATACTGGCCAAGCGTATGACAAAAATATTTCACTTGGTGTGGATGCCGTGCGCGTCAGCTCGCTTGCATTGCCCTGTCCCGATTGCAACGACAACAACCCTTGCACCGACGATGTTTGCGACAATGGCAACTGCAAACACACCGCCAATTCAGGCGGTTGCGATGACGGCAATCCCTGCACGGACGGCGACAAGTGTGCTGGGGGCAAATGCACCTCAGGTGGCTTGAAAAACTGTGACGACGCAAACCCTTGTACTTCAGACAGTTGTAGCGGCGGTTGCCAGCACGCCAACTCGGGCGGTGGCTGCGATGACGGCGACGCCTGTACGGACGGCGACAAGTGTTCAGGCGGCAAATGCGCTGGCATTGCCAAGATTTGCACCGATGGCGACGCGTGCACCGAGGGCGATCATTGCAGCGCCGGCGCTTGCATCGCCGGTGTGGCAAAGGCCTGCGATGATGCAAACCCTTGCACTACTGATAGTTGTGCCGCGGGGAGTTGCAAGCAGGCGCCTGCGGGCGGCGCCTGCAACGACGGCAACGCGTGCACCACGGGCGAGACCTGCAGCGACGGCCAGTGTCGCGGCGGACAAATGCTGAGTTGCGACGACGCCAACCCGTGTACTGCGGACAGTTGTGCCAACGGCATCTGCAAAAATGCTGCGATCGAGGGCGGTTGCGATGACGGAGATGGCTGCAGCACCGGCGATTACTGCGCTGGTGGCAATTGTTTGTCGGGTGCGCCGATGAATTGCGACGATGGATTCCCTTGCACGACGGACAGTTGTGTAAAAGGGGTGTGCAAGTACGCGGGCCCAGTGGTGGCTCCGCCCACCTGCGAGGGCCAACGCTCGGTGCAAATCAACCCTTGCGGCGGCGCGCCAAAAATCACCGATTGCCCCAGCAATGCGCCTTGTTTCGACGGGATCTGCGGCGGAAAAAGCGACGTCGCAAGCGGCGATGGCAACGTGGTCGACCAAGGCGCTTTGCTCAGTGACGGCAGCAGCAAAACGGGCAGCGCGAAGGGAGGCGGCGGCGGCGCGCCCGCCAGCGGCTGCGCGGCCGGTCGTACTGCGGATTCATTGGTATTTTTCGCATTCCTTGCGCTGGTGATAGGCCTGCGACGCGGGCGGCAGGGCGCGTGCTAGCGCGTCAACCGGGCCAGATCATTCGGGTGTGGCCTTTGGCCGATCGCAATCTCGTCGTTGGTATGCTTTTTGCGATTATTTTGTATTTGAGCGGTGCGATTGTCGTGGCCAAGCTGCCGCACGCGATTTCAACGCGTGTTGGCGTTGCGCAGCCGGCTGGCGCGGAAAATGTGTACATCGCTCCGACCATTGCCCCTGCGCCGGTTGAGCCACAACTTCCTGTGGTTGCCCAACAAAAAGCCGAGTTGCCGTTAAACACTGCTCCTCCGTCGCAAGCGCCAACTGCGACGCAGCCGCCCAAGCAAAGGGCAGGTAAAAAGCCAAATTTACCAGATGATTCAAATGGCAAACCGATACCGGTCGCAGCCAGCGAAGCCCCCGCCCCTGCACCTTCTGGCGTTCGGGCAGGGGGCGCGGAGGCAGCTTCAGCCGAACCAAGCAGCGCAAAGCCGCCATCTCCGCTGGACGGGGGCGGCGACGACCCAGCCGCGGTTTACGATTTGGGCAACGTCGATGCGCCGCCGCAGCCGGCATCGGGAGTGGAGCCTGAATACCCTGAAATCGCGCAACGCCGCGGCATAACAGGTGTCATCGTGGTGGCGACGTTGGTGGTTGATGCCAGTGGCAACGTGCGCTCTGTGCAGCCGCATTGTTACGGCTGTCATGCGGCGTTTTTAGAATCGGTGCGCAAAGCCCTGATAAAATGGAAATTCAAGCCCGCGCAGCGCCACGGCCACCCCGTCACGGTGCGCTTCGAGCAAGAGATCCATTTTGACCTGATGGAGAACCGCTAGTTGTCGCCGATAGCCATGGAATCGTTGCATATTGCCGCAACATCGACGCTACTCGATGTGGACGCCGCTGCCTGGGATGCGCTGGTCGGCGCGGACAACCCATTTGTTGAGCACGCGTTTTTGCTCGGTTTGGAAAAGACCGGTTGCGTTGGCGGCAACAGCGGTTGGCAACCATTGTATCTGACTGTAAGAAATGCAGATTCTCTGGTCGCCGCGCTGCCCTTGTACGTCAAAGGCGATTCCATGGGCGAATTTATTTTCGACTGGGGTTGGGCCAACTTCTACCACCAACAAGGGCATCCCTATTATCCAAAACTTGTTGTATCCGTTCCATTTACGCCGGCGACAGGTCCCCGCGCACTGACGCACCCCGCGTCTGATGGCGAAGCGCTGACGCGGGTGTTGGCGGATGCCTTGCAAAAGATCGCTCGACAAATCGGTTGCCATTCCGTGCATTGGCTGTTCGTTGAGCCCGATCTGGCACAACAGTTGCGCACCCTGGGTTGGCTGGAGCGACACACGACGCAATCGCGCTGGCTCAATGAAAATTATGCCAATTTTGAGGCATTTCTCGCCACGATGAAGGCCCGCAACCGCAAGCAGATCCGCCGCGAGCGCCGCGACGCCAACGGCCACGGTTTGAAGCTAAGTTTGCTGCGCGGCCAAGACATGGGCGACGCCGAGTGGCGGGCAATTCGGCAGTTTTATGTGGAAAATATCGATCGACATGGCAGTGAAACGTACTTGAACGAGGCATTTTTTGCCTATTTGCGCCAGCATTTTCCCCACC
This sequence comes from Klebsiella pneumoniae, assembly GCA_945889325.1. Taxonomy (GTDB): domain Bacteria; phylum Myxococcota_A; class UBA9042; order UBA9042; family UBA9042; genus CAMDBH01. The sequence continues at coordinate 16,903 of CAMDBH010000043.1, read as the reverse complement.
GGGTCGTCTGCACATTTGCGCGGGACGGCGATCGCTATGTGGCTGGAACATTGAATTTTATCAAGGGCAAGCACCTCTACGGTCGCTATTGGGGCTGCACCGCGGATCACGCGTTTTTGCATTTTGAACTGGCGTTTTACCTTCTGATTGAATTTTGCATCGATCAAAGGATGACGCGATTTGAAGCGGGCGCGGGCGGCGAACACAAACTGAAACGCGGGATGGAGCCCGTCGTGATCTACAGCGCGCATTGGCTTGCAAATCCGATACTTGGTGAGGCCATTGCCCAACACGTCGCCCGCGAACGCGACCAAATGGCGCTGCACATCGCCGAAGTGGCCGCACATTCGACGCGCAGACATGACGCTGAGACCGAACCGTGACAAAATGCGCTCGCGCTGCGGCGTGACTTTGCTTACAATGGCCAAACTTGAGCTTTCACTAAAGGGGATTGCATGGACAACGTCCGCATCGACCGCGCCGCCGCGCACAAATACGTCGCAGACGGCGCGAAATTGCTCGATGTGCGTACGCCGGAGGAATTCGCTGGCGGGGCATTGCCCGGAGCCGTCAACGTACCCGTGCAGGTCATTGCCCAAACGATTGTCGACTACGCCAAAGATTCTGAAACAATAGTGCTTTATTGCCGCTCGGGTGCTCGGAGCGATGTGGCTGCGCGCATCTTGCGCGGCTTGGGTTATGCAAATTCATTCAACATGGGCGGCATCGGCGAATGGTGACCGGGCCTCAATCGGCGGCAGTATGGGTTATAGGATGGCAGTGTGGGTTATTGGATGGCAGTGTAGTTTGTAGGATAGCTGGGTAGTTTGTAGGATAGCTGGGTAGGTTATAAGATGGCAAAAGCACATCGTATTTTTGAAATCATCGGCATTCTGACCTTTGCCGTGCTGTTCGTTTGGCTGGTCGCACGCCTAGCCGGGATGATGAACGCGCCGTCGACTTGGTTCGTGCTTGCGACGGCCATGTTGGGCGGCTACGTGTTGGCCGACTTTGGCTCGGGCATGGCGCACTGGCTGTTTGACCGCTATGGCACCGTGAATACGCCGGTTTTTGGCATGGGCTTTGTCAAACCGTTTCGCGAACACCACGTCGATCCCAAAGGCATTACCCGCCACGATTTTGTCGAAACCAATGGCAACAATTGCATTGTCACCGCGCCGCTTTTGGCCGTGGCCCTGCTGCTGCCGTTTGAGTCGGGGCAAGCCTGGGCCCTGTTTACTGGCGCGGTGCTCGCGTCCTTGGCGATTTTTACCTTTGGTACCAATCAGTTTCACAAATGGTCGCATGAGGACGATCCGCCGGCGTTTGTGCGCAAACTGCAGTCGGCGCACCTGATTTTGGGCGTGGGTCACCACGACATTCACCACAAGGCGCCCTTTGACAAATACTATTGCATTACAACGGGATGGCTCAATCCCTTTTTGAACCACATGCGCTACTTTCAGCGGCTGGAAGGTTTGATCTATCGCGTCACCGGCGTGCGCGCGGGTGAGGATGATGCCCAGTATCTTGGGCTAGAACTGCCTGAAATGCCAAGTGAATCGCCGGTGGTGCCTGACGTGGTGGAATCCAAAATCGCCCACTGAGAGCGTGTGAAAAAACCTTTTCACCGCTCTCAAATGGGGTCAGGTTCCGATCACCAAAATGACCCAAATGTCGTACAGCGCATGGGTCCAAGCCGAGACAGCAAAGCCGCGGAAAAGAAACAACGCGCCAAAGAGCACGCCGGACACGCTCCGATAGACCAGTGCGTGCAACCGGAACGGTTCTCCTAGGAAGTGCGCTAGGCTGAAAAGCAACGAACTCACTAAGATAAGCCCCAAAAGCTTGGCCGTAGGCTTGCGCCATTCCCTGCCCAGCCACAGCCTCGCCACTGCGCCGATGCCGAGGAGCCGAAAAACCAACTCCTCATGCAAGCCCGCACCCGCGCTGACGATTATCCCTTCAATCGGTCCAAAATGGCGCACGGAAGTCGCGGCGTTCAGATGAAACGCAGGGCCCGAAATGGCATGAACCAAATCGGTGGTGATCCACGCACTGATGCTGCCGGTCAAAGCGGCATAGAACAGGCATTCCAGAAGCAAGGGCAGAAAATACTGCACATTTAGCTTGTTTGCTCGCTCCAAATAGTAAAACAACGCCAAATTGCCGATGAGCAAAATGCCGTAAAAGCCCAAATAGGCTAGGCCCGGCGCGGGCAGCAGGTAAAACGCGTGGTAAAGCGCGGTCGATAGAAAATCGACGCCGTTGGCCGCAGTCGGAATAAGCGTAATGCCAACGCCGTACAACAACAAAAGCGGCAAGGTCAGCGCGGCGGCCTGCGCTGGCGCGGCGCTGTTGCGAAAATAATTGCCGATGCCAGTTTGGAGTTGCAGAAACGGGGTTGCCATGGGTCTCAATCGCTTGGAAAAGGGTTATAGCGCGATTTGACCGTCCTGGTGCAGCGCTTTTGCCAGCAAATCTGTGTGTTCTGGTTCAAATTCAGCGCTTTGTTTGCGAAAAATGTAGGACAGCACTTTGTGCAGGCCCGTCGGCACAATTTCAAGCACGTTGAAGCGCGCCAATTCACGGCCATTTTTCGCCCACGTCGACGAGCCGCAGCCCAAGACGGGAATATGCGCCGGCAATTCACTCTCGACGACAAGTTTACTATTTCCTTGAATTTTCAGCGATTTATGCCGAACCGACAAGTGCCCTTGGTGCGGATGATGCGTGTGGCCATGCAACACGACCGAAGCGTGGATATCGCGCATCGTATTGGCGAAATTCTGCCGGTCAAACAGGGATGCCAAATGTTCCGCCGGGCCTAAGTGATGATGTAGATTGTGATGTACCAGCACGATGCGCACCGTGACTTCAGGTGGTTCGTGCAGGACCAAGTCGCGCAGGCGGTCGAGTTGCGGTTTGCCGACGTGGCCAAAAGCCAGCAGTGGCGGCGTGGGAATCGCGCTTGACACGCCGTAAATGCGCACGTGAGGGGCGGGCTTGCGCACAAATGGGTAATGCAACCGGCCGCTATTTTTTGGCTGATGAGCGTCGCCGATGTCGTCGACCAAATATTCGGCAAACCAGCGTTCAAAGCGATGGTGTTTTAGAGCACCGCGGGTATAAATATCGTGATTGCCTGGAATCATTGTGACATAAGCAGGCGGGCCGATCGTTTCAACAATTTGCCGCGCGCGTTTGAATTCAGAATCCAACGCCAAATTGGTGACGTCGCCCGTGATGATCACGTGATCGATGTCGTCAGCCTGCAAGCGCTTGGCCAAACGTTCACATAATTCAACGGGATGCGCATTGCGCCGCAAACCCGCCAAGTTGGCCGCACCGGTGATGCGCTTGTTCATAAATGCCTGCCAGCGGGTGCCGGCTAGGTCCAAAATGTGCAAATCGCTGATGTGGGCGATGCGCAAGGGTCTATTTTCAATCACTTCAGTCTGGCCTTTGGCTTTGGGGCGTGGCGCCGTTGCGCAAGCTATGCAGAGCCATGTTCAGCCGATCCAACGCGATGCGCAACTGCGGCAAGTCGACGGCAATAAAACACAGGCGCACAAAAGTGGGAAAATCTTTGCCGAACGCATCGCCGGGACTCAAAGACACGCCTTGGCGCAAAAGCGCGTGCAAGAATTCCATCAACGGTGCACCGTCCAAATCTTCTGCCAAGTCGGCAAAGACATAGCCGCCACCGCGGGCTGGGGCGAACTTTGCCTGAAGGGTCCGCGCCGTAAGCGCTGCGGCTTCTGCATACAAATCACGGGTTTCGCGCAGCCAAGCGTCGCCGTGTTCAATGGCCGCAAGGGCACTCAATTGGCAGGCCATGGGCACGTTGTAAATTTCATGGGTTGAAACACGCCGCGCCACGTCCAGCCACGCCGGATCGCCGCACAAGAAACCCACGCGGATACCGGCGAGGGCATAACTTTTGGAGGCGGTAAAGATCGTCGCTGTGCGGCCAAACATCCCCGGTTGCGCTGCCAAAAAGTGGTGTGCAGCCGGAGAAAATGCGTAATGTTCATAGGCTTCATCGGCGATCGCCCACAAGTCATGGTCGCAACAAAATTTCGCGACTTGGCGCAACTGATCCAATTCAAGCACCGTGCCACACGGATTATTCGGGCTGCAGATGTACAGGGCCATGGTGCGATCGCTCAGATAAGGCCGCAGAATTTCTTCGATTGGCTGCCCTGCGCGCGCGTCGGCGTAAAATGGCACCTCGATGGGCACGGCGCCCATCGCCAGCGCCATCCCGCGCACAAGTGGCCAAAATGGCGCCATAATCAGGACTTCGTCGCCCGGCTGCAGCCAAGTGCCCAGCGCGACGTGGATGGCACCTGTGCCGCCCAACGTGACCTGCACGTGATTGGCCGTCAGTCCCGGCAAACCTTCACGGCCCGCGCGTTCAGCCACTGCGGCGCGTAAGTCATCTAGACCATTTGGATTTGCGTAGGCGTACGCGGTGCTGGGCAGTCGCGCAGCGACGTGCTCAAGGCGCGATTGCGGCACCGGCGAACGATAGGTATCGCCGAGGTGCAGCGGGATTGGTGGCGCCGACAAGAACTTGAACTGCGCGGCAAGGCTGGTGAAAACCGAAGGTCGCAACTTTTGGGCGTTGGCTGACAAACTGGGAAATCGCGGCATGGCCTTTTCACTCCGAACTGGCAGATGAACCTTGACAAAATAGGGAGTCTTGCATTACCTGTGCGCCCCTGCAATCCAACCGGAGGTCTTTATGGCGCGTCGCGTCAAACAGTCGAGAAAAGAGCAACTGCGCGAGCTTGAAGCGCCGGAAATTGTTGAAGAAAACCTGTGGTCTTTGAGCCATTGGATGGAAAAACATTGGCGGCCGGTGCTCGGCGGAATTGCTGTTGTTTCAGTAATTTGGGGCGGGATCGGCATTGTCCAGATCGTGTCGAGCAACAGCGAACAAAAGCGTGCGGAAGCCACTGCGGCGGTGTTTTTGGCCGCAACAACCGCCGTCGTTCCGCCGCCTGAAAAGCCGCCTGAGCCGGCCGAAGGCGAGGAAACACCTAAGAAAGATGCGCCCAAAAAGGACGAAGCGCCGACTTTTGTCAGCGACAAGGATCGGGCGGCTGCGATCGTCAAGGCCGCAGTGGGGGAGGACGCCAAAGGCAAGCCATGGGCGGATTTGGTGATCGGCGCAGCGAAGGCCCAAGCCGGTGATTATGCAGCACAACTGGCGGCAATCGATGTCGCGCTCAAGCAAGTCGCCGGGCAGCCGCTAGAACTGGCGCTGCGCGATCAACGGGCGACGGCCTTGGCCGCGATGGGCAAGACCGCGGAAGCTGTCACCGAATTGGACAAATTGGCCAAGGACGCGCCGACCAATTTTGCGAAGGCAAATGCGCAGTTGAGAATTGGCGACCTGTACAATCCGGCGCTGGGCAGCAAGGCCGCGGACGCGGGCAGGGCCAAGGGCGCGTACGAAGCGGCGCTCAAAGCCGCGCAAGTAAATGAAAAAGATACGCCGCGCGGCGCCGTCGGATATGTTGTGCTGGATGCGCGTGGCAAGCTCGCCCGTCTGTAACCGTGCCATCTTGAGCGAATTTTTAGAGGGTGTATTCAAAATGGCGACATCGCGAGGTTCAAGAGGCTGTTCGCAGATCGCGAGCGCGCCCGGATCGACCGACCGAGCCGCACTGAAGTGCGGCGACCGAGGGAGTGAGGACGTAAGCCGCGAGATGTGCAGCATCTTGGACCGCAGCCGGCGACAATTTGAATACGCCCTCTTAGCTGCCTGCAAAGCACAATAACATGAAATTACTATCAGTGTTGCTTTTGCAACTGGGCGTCGCCCTCAGTTTGACCGGCTCAAGTCGGTGTTGGGCCGTGGATCGCGCGGAACAGGCGCTGCCGACGTTTGAAGTCGTCTGGCGCACGCCTATGGTGGTCAAACCCGAATCCTATTGGAAGCCACGCGAGCACGGCGCCGTGATCGCGGACCCTTCGGGTCAAACGCTATACGTGCCGTGCACTGGCGGCGTGCGCGCCGTACAGGCCTCAAATGGCAAAGAAATTTGGCGATTTGACACGCCTGAACACGTCGACGGCACGCCAGCGCTATTCGCTGGCACGTTGTACGCCGCCACGACAGCTGGTGCCGTGTACGCCCTTGATGCGGCGTCGGGCGCGCCTGTTTGGGCCCAACCGACTCGCCTTGAAGCAGGTGTCGAAGCGCCGCTTGCGGCTGATATCACACAAGTTTACCTAGTGGCAGATCCGGGCGCGGTGATCGCGTTGGATCGCATGACGGGAAGGCCTGCTTGGCGCTACAGCGCTGAAGTGACACGAGATTTTCTCATTGAGGGTCAGGGCGGTGTACTGCCCTATGGCAAGTTGGTTGTCGCGGGATTGCCCAACGGCAAACTGGTGGCGTTGGCGGTGCGCGACGGCGGTTTGACCTGGTCGGTCGATTTGGCCAATACCGCGCGCAGCCATTACGCTGACATCGACTCGACACCCGTGTTGGTAAAACGGCCTCAAGGGCATGGCAGCAAAGAGAAATTTGCGGGCGATTGGCTGCTCGCCGCCAGCCACAGCGGCGGATTGTTTGCGGTGACCGCGAGCGAGGGCGCTGTGGTCTGGCAGATCAAGGTCGAGGCGATGGGGCAACCCGTCGTGCGCGACGGCTTTGTCTATGCGGTTTCATCGCTTGGCGAACTGCACAAGCTCGAACTCGCAAGCGGTCGCCGGGTATTTGCGCGCAAATGGGCGGGTGCTGTCTCCGGCCAACTCGCAGTGACCGACGCCAGCCGTGGCCTGGTGCTGGTGCCAAATGAGGGCGGTTTGGACGCGGCAGCCATGACCGATGGCGCGCAGATGGCGCGGGCGATGAATGAAAATGGCTACTTCGCCGCACCGCTGTTGCTCGGCGGGCGCGTATACTCGCTGTCCAATGGCGGCATCCTGTACGCGATGGCGTTGCACTAGTCTTTTTTGGCGGCGGGACGTCATGCAAACATTCAATCAATTAGTGGCGTTCTGTCTTTTTTTGGCCTCCTGCGGCACAGCGGCTGCACCGCTTGGCGCTGGCATCGACGCCACCGGCGGCGGCGCTGACGTTCAAGGCTTTGAAACCGCTGCAACAGATGGCCAAACGGCCGACAGCGCCGGTGTCGCAGACGTTGCCGCCAAGATCTGCCTCGGCAAAAATGAAAGCGGTGAATGCGACACAAATAGTGAATGTGGCACGGGAAACTACTGCGACACCTGCACCAAGAAATGCGCACCTGAGCGGTTGCCCTGTGAGCCTTGCGAGAGCGACAACCAATGCAAAGAAGCGTCCAACGGTTCAGTATGCTTGACCTATTCTGGCGGCGGCAACTACTGCGGCTTGGTTTGTTTGGGCAACGCCGGCTGTCCGGCGGGTTTTGACTGCGTCAAAGCCGACGGCGTGGAAAAAATGCAGTGCGTGCCAAAGACAAAAAGCTGCGGACCCAAAAGCGGGCTGTGCAAGTTGGACACCGACTGCCCGTACCAAAGCGTCTGCAAGGTTGATTACGGAACGTGCGTCAAGGGTTGCACCGAGGACGGCAACTGCGTCACGGGCAGCGTGTGTTCGCTCGGCCATTGCGTGCCCCCCTGCGCAAAGGACGGTGATTGCAGCACAATCGCCGATATCGCCAAATGCGTTGACACCCACTGCAAGATTCCCGGCGGCTGCGTCAATTCCAACGAGTGCGACACCAAAGAAACCCACTGCGACATGGCGAGCCACAAATGCATCGCTGGTTGCCTGCAAGATGGTGATTGTAAAGACTTTTCAATGACTTGTCAAAGCGGCAAATGTGTCAAGACCGGCTGTTCCAAGAACTGGCAGTGTGCGTTCAACCAAGTTTGCGACGACACGACGGGCGAGTGCAAAACGGCCGTCGGCGATTACTGCAAGCCTTGCACCGACACCGACAAAGCCAAAGATTGCGGCGGAGGCGCCCCCAATTTGTGCATCAAAATGCAGGATCAGAACAAAGTCGACAAAGGCTCTTTCTGTTTTTTAACTTGCGGCAGTGCGGCATCAGGCCCTTGCCCCCAAGGCTACGGTTGCACAGAAATCAAGGACGACAAAGGCGCCTCACAAGGCAAATTCTGTCAGCGCCAATGTTGGAGCAAGCCGTTCGGGGTGCCTTGACACCGCTGCATGACAATTCTGTGACGTAATTGCCCCACACCTCCTTATCCTACGGAGCGGTTTTTGCACCGCAAGGCCGAGTTTGTGCACGCCAAACCTTTGAACATGACGGCCCGCGAGCGTTTGAACGCCGCCCTGCAATGTCAGCCTGTCGATCGGCCCCCTGTGTGGTTGATGCGTCAAGCTGGGCGTTATCTGCCGGAATATCGGGATCTTCGCGCCAAGCACACCTTTTTGCAGATGGTGCACACGCCCGACATCGCGACCGAAGTGACGCTGCAGCCGATCCGACGCTTTGACATGGACGCCGCTATTTTGTTCAGCGATATTCTAACGATTCCAGAAGCCATGGGCATCAAGGTCGATTTTCCAGAGGGCGGTCCAGTGCTAGCGTCCACCGTGCGGTCTGACAGCGATCTTCACGGCTTGCGGCCCGTGCAAGTATATGAATCACTGGGCTTTGTCGCTCAAGCACTGCGGCAACTGCGCGTCGAACTTCCGCAGCACGCGTTGTTGGGTTTTTCCGGAGCGCCTTATACGCTTGCCTGTTACATGGTTGAGGGCAAGGGTTCCAAGTCGTTTGAGCGCATCAAAGCGATGTTATACACGGCTCCTCAACTGCTGGATAATCTGCTGGAAAAGCTCGCCGATGTCGTGATCGACTACCTGCAGATGCAACTCGACGCCGGCGCCGATGCCGTGCAACTGTTTGATACTTGGGCTGGCGAACTGCGCGCTGAGGATTACGTTCGCGCCGTGCTGCCTTCGACGCGCCGCATCGTGCAAACCATTCGCCAGCGCGGCGGCAATATTTTGCTATTTGCTAAGCATCCTGGTCATTTGCTGGACGGCACTTTGGCTGCTGATGCCACGGGCATCGGTTTGGATTGGCGCTGCGACATGGCTGCGGCACGGGCGCGTGCCGGCAGTCGCGTGGCTTTACAGGGCAATTTGGATCCGATCGAACTTTTCGCGCCGCACGCGCGCATCCGCGACCGCGTTGCGGAAATGTACCGCGCTGCGGGGCAGGGTACAGGATATATTGCGAATTTGGGGCACGGCTGCATTCCGTCCACGCCGATAGATGGGGTTGCAACGTTTGTGGACGCCGTCAAAAACCTGCGCGCGGCAGAGACAACGGCATGAGCGAGCGTTTGGAAACCGATCCCGCTTTGCCGACCGACGGCAGACCCGAACTCATCGATTGCGTGGTTCTGGGCGGCGGAATTGCTGGACTTTCAGCCGCGTATGCAGCCCACCGCCGCGGTTGGAGCGTGCGTGTGCTCGAAACGCGCCGCGAAGTCGGCGGCAAAGTGCACAGCGAGCGCAAAGACGGTTACCTGCTGGAATGGGGGCCGAACAGTTTTCTCGGCTCGCACCAGACGATTTGGCAGCTCATCTCTGAACTCGGGTTGCAAAATCGCGTCATTTCAGCGCAGTTGCCAGCCGATCGCTTCGTTTACCGCAACCGTCGCGCGCGGCGCTTGCCGACAGGGCCTCTGTCTCTTTTAACCAGCGATTTTATGAGTTTTTCGGGCAAGATGCGCATGCTTGCGGAGCCTTTTATCGCAGGCGGCGCCAAACGCGACGACTCGGTGCTCGATTTTGCCAAGCGCCGCCTCGGCGAAGAGGCAGCGCAATATCTGGTGACCCCATTCGTGTCAGGCGTTTATGCAGGTGACGCTGCCCAGCTGGGCGCCGCGGACGCGTTTCCGCGGTTGTGGAACTGGGAACATGCCGCCGGCAGCATCCTGCTGGGCGCATTGTTTGATCGGCGCAAACCGGCCGTACCCCAACTGCCGGGCCCAGCCCAATCGCCGGAAATCGCCAAAAAACACGGGATGTTCAACTTTGACGACGGCTTTGCGGTGCTGCCCCGCGCCCTCGCAGCCGCCCTGCCGCCCGAAAGCGTCCTGTTGGGTGAATTGGCGCTGCAGTTGGCGGCTCAAGCCGACGGCACGACGCTGATTCGCCATGGCGCGCGCAAGGATGCCTCTGAAACGCAAGTGATTCACGCGCGCCGCGTCGTGCTTGCGTTGCCACCGCGGCAAAGCGCGCAACTTTTGAAAGCTTTTCCGATCGTGGCCGATGCGCTGGCGCAAATCGAGTTGTGTCGCGTCGCCGTCGTTCATTTGGGCGGTCCAGATCCAAAACGGTTGGCGCCGCGCGGCTTTGGCGTGCTGATTCCGCCCGGAGAGGGCCTGCGAACCCTCGGCATCCTGCTGCCGTCGAGTATTTTTGCCCACCGCGCCCCGCCGGGACACTGGTTGTGCAGCGGCTTTATCGGTGGTGCTCGCGATCCAGATGTCGTCGACTTGCCCGATGAGACGCTGATATCACTGGTCTTGCGTGCCCATCAACAGGCGTTTGGCCATTCGATGTCGGGGCAGTCGCTGCAGTGCGATTTTCACAACGTCGTGCGCTGGCGTGAAGCGATTCCGCAATACAGCGTCGGGCACCGCGCCCTGATGCAGCAGGCCCTGCAGCAACTGGAAAAGGCGCTGCCCAACGTCACGCTGGCGGGCAATTATCTCGACGGCATCAGTGTGAACGATGCCGCGGCGTCTGGTTTGCATGCCGTTGAAATCCTTGCGCGTGCCCAGTCGTCGTCCGTGCCCCCGGAACTCGGCTAACATGATGCACGATCAACCAACTGCGACCCATCTGACGTTGCCGGTGCCGCCGGTCGACGCCGAGATCCCGATCGCGGTCGTCGGTTGTGATTTTCGCGTTTGTTCGACGGCGCTGCGCAATCAGTTGCTCTTGACGCCCGAGGAGCGGACGCAACTTGCCGCGGAATTACAACAAGCTTGCGCGGTTGACGGGCTCGTGGTGCTTGAAACTTGCAACCGGGTGGAGTGGATCGTCGCCTCTGCAACGCCGCAATGGGCCGCGGAAGTGCTCAGGGCACAGATGGTCGCCCGCCTGTTGCGCAATGATCCCAATGGCCACAAAGGCCGCAACGGCCTGCAACCTTATGCGCATATTCGCAGCCGCGCTGTGCTGCACCTGCTTCGGGTGGCGGTTGGGCTTGAGTCTTTTGTGCTCGGCGAGCGCGAAATTGCGGGCCAATTGAACCGCGCGGTGACGTCCGCGCGCGCGCAGGGGCAGGCGTCCGCGCACCTCAACGCGCTGCAGACCACGGTGGGCCGCACGGTCAAGAAAGTGCAACGGTTGACCAATTTTCGCCATCATTCCAGAGGTGTACACGGGCTAGCTCTGGATGCGCTGCGCGAACATTTTGGCCAGCTGATAGACGTGAAGCCCCGCGTTGCCGTTATCGGCATGGGCGAAATAGGCCGCAAAACCGCCGGACTGTTGGCGCAATCGGGGTTTGAAGTCCATCGTGTCAACCGCACCGTGCCGGCCGATCGCGTTGGCGACTGGTTGCTGCTGGACGATGCGCTGCCCGCGTTGCTGCAACACGTGGATGCCGTGGTCGTTGCGACCGGATCGCGCCGCACGACGGTGCACTTGCACGCGGGCGATCTGCCGAGCGACCGCAAACTTGTCGTGATCGATCTGGGGGCACCGGCGCAGGTGTCGCGGCCACGGTCGGCGAACCTGCGCTACCTGTCATTGGATGATCTACTAAATTTACCGCAAGTTATGCCGCAACCGCACGAACAGAGCGTGGTCGCCGATCTGGTGCAAGAAGGCGCGCGAGAATTCCTGTTCGAATGCAAAAAGCGCGATTTGGCTTCGCTTTTGCGCGCAACGCATGACGCTTACGATCGCGCGGCGTACACGACGATGCCTGCGCTGCTCGAAACCGAATTGGGCACTGCGATCGACGGCGATCGACGCAAGAAATTGCAAACCGCGCTGCGCGATATGATGCGAAATTTTGTACGAGACATTGTCGGCCATATTGAAACTACGGCGGAATCCCGCACCATCGCCGATGCACGAGCCGCGGGCGATGCCGCAAGTGAAGCAGGTGAAGCAGACAATGCCGGCAACTGAGCAGAACCAAGGCCATTCTGCAATGAAAATGGCGACTTATGCGTCGCTGTCCGCGGCGCTGTTGCTGCTGGGCGTCAAGGCTGCGGCGTGGCTTGCCACCGATTCAGTCAGTATGCTCGCGAGTTTATTGGATTCTGCCGTTGACGCGGTGGCATCGCTCATCACCATGTTGGCAGTGCGCGAATCGCTCAAGCCTGCGGACGACGATCATCGCTTCGGTCATGGCAAATTGGAGCCGCTGGCGGGATTGGGGCAGGCGCTGCTGATCGCCGTTTCGGCGGGTGCGCTGTTGAACTCCGCGATTCATCGGCTCATTACACCAGAACCGCTGCACGCGGGGGCGCTGGGCATCGCGGTCATGGTCTTCGCTTCGGCCGTCACGTTGCTGCTGGTGCGCTTTCAGCGCCGCGTCGTGGCCCAGACCGGATCGACCGCCGTGGACGGCGACTCGATGCATTACACTTCGGATTTATACATGAATCTTGGGGTCATGCTGTCGCTGGCAGGCGCGACTTGGCTCGGTTGGCAGTGGCTGGACCCGGTTCTCGGTATCCTGATCGCGGGGATCATCGGACACAGCGCGTGGCAAATAGGCCTCAAAGCCGTGCATTTGCTGATGGATAGTGAATTCGACCCAGCTTTGCGCAAACAGATCGAGGACGTCGTGCGCGCGCAGCGCCAAGTGTACGGGCTGCACGATCTGCGCACGCGCCGCTCAGGCACGCAGGATTTTGTGCAATTTCACCTTGAATTGGATGGGGAAATGCCGCTGCATCAGGCTCACGCCATTTGCGATGAAGTCGCCGCAGCCGTGCAGCAGCTTTTGCCGCGAGCGGAAGTGATCGTCCACGCCGATCCCCGCCACGCGTCGTGATTGCCGCGGGCGTTTTTGCGCCTGACAATGCCGCGCGGGCATGATAGAACCGCGCCCGCCGCAGCGACCCCTGAGTATCGCTGCCCGGTGATCGCATTGAGCGCTTGGAGAGTTCGCATGGCCCACGACAACGCCCACGCCGCCGCGCCCCGCGTCAGTTTTCAGACCACACCTGAACGTTACAAACATTGGAAATTGCAGGTCGATGGCGGCATCGCTACGATCACGCTTTCGGTCGATCGCGATTCGCCGCTGCGGCCCGGTTATGAACTGAAGTTGAATTCCTACGATCTGGGTGTCGATATCGAACTGGCTGATATTGTGCGGCGTTTGCGCTTTGAACACCCGCAGGTACGCGCCGTGGTCATAACCGGCGGCGTGCCAAAAATGTTTTGTGCGGGTGCCAATATCCGCATGCTCGCGACTTCCGCCCACGGTTTCAAAGTCAATTTTTGCAAATTCACCAATGAAACTCGCTGCGAAATCGAAGACGCGACGGAATTCAGCGGCAAACGGTTCATCGCTGCGCTCAACGGCACGGCAGCGGGCGGCGGGTACGAACTCGCAGAAGCTTGCGCCGAAATCTATTTGATCGACGATGGTTTTTCGGCCGTGTCGTTGCCAGAAGTGCCTCTGCTGGGCGTCCTGCCGGGCACCGGCGGCCTGACGCGCTTGGTCGACAAACGCAAGGTTCGCCGCGACATCGCCGATGTGTTTTGCACAAAAGCGGAAGGGTTTCGCTTGCGCGACGCGTTGAAAATGCGCTTGGTCGACGGCGGTTGGGCCAAATCAAAATGGGACGCCGGCGTGGCCGACCGCGCACAAAAAATCGTTGCAGATTCGGGTGGTGTGGGTGCTGAACACGGCATCGCGCTGTCGCCGATCGAGCCGCGCGTAGAAGTGGACGGCACGACAGAGACGCTGTCCTACGGCTACGTCACCGTAACAATACAACATCACAAGCGAATTGCCCAGCTGACCGTTCAGGCGCCAAACGCCGCCCCGGCCACGACATCGTCCGAACTGCACGCGCAGGGCGATCAAAGTTGGGCGCTGCAGGCATTTCGCCAACTCGACACGGCGCTTTTGGAATTGCGCTTTAATCACCCGCAGGACGGGCTGTTGTTGCTGCGGACCACGGGCGACATGGATCAGGTGCTTGCGCACGATACCGCATTGACATCGCTGCGCAATTCCGGCGATTGGCTGGCGCGCGAAATTCAATTGCATCAGGCTCGGGTGTTGCGGCGTTTGGACAACATGTCGCGCTCGATGTTTGCGTTGGCTGAATCTGCGTCGGCTTTTGCCGGTGTGCTAGCGGAAATTTTGTGGTCGGCCGATCGCGCGTACATGCTCGACGATGCCGATGGCGCCAACACACTTGCGTTGCATCCGGTCAACAACGGCGCATTTTTGACGCACAACGGCATGACTCGTTTGGCGATTCGCAACTTGGCCGATCCCGGCGGCGTGGCCAAAGCATTCGCGGCCACCGCCAAGATCGGCGCTGCAGAGGCAGAAAAATTGGGCTTGGTGACGCGCGCACCCGACGACATCGATTGGGAAGATGAAATTCGCTTGGCAATTGAAGAACGCGTGTCGTTTTCGCCCGATGCGCTCACCGGCATGGAGCAAAATCTGCGGTTCGCCGGTCCCGAGAACGCCGACACCAAACTATTTGGCCGCCTAACCGCTTGGCAAAACTGGATCTTCCAACGGCCAAACGCCGTTGGCGATCGCGGGGCTCTGGTGATGTACGGCGATCCGCAGCCACCGATCTTTGACTTTACGCGCACTTAGAAATCGCGGACCGAAGCGGCAACAGAGACCAGGAGAAACCTAGCATGTCAAGCATCGATTACCAAAGCAAAATTCCGAATAACGTCGACCTCAACGACGACCGCCGGCTGCAGCGCGCGCTCGAGCATTGGCAACCGCGCTTTTTGCAGTGGTGGAATGAGATGGGTCCCGAAGGCTTTCAAGACAAAGGGGTGTATTTACGCACAGCTACCAGCGCAGACAAAGATGGCTGGGCCCATTTTGATTATGTAAAAATGCCGGATTATCGCTGGGGCATTTTCCTAGCCGAGCGCGAGGCAGATCGAAAAATCAATTTTGGCGATCAAATGGGACAGCCGGCTTGGCAAGAAGTGCCGGGCGAGTACCGCAATGCCCTGCGGCGCATCATCGTGACCCAAGGCGACACCGAGCCGGCATCGGTTGAGCAGCAGCGCCAGTTGGGCAAGACCGCGCCATCGCTGTACGATTTGCGCAACGTGTGTCAGGTCAACGTGGAGGAAGGTCGGCACCTTTGGGCTATGGTGTACCTCCTTCACAGCCATTTTGGCGCTGAAGGCCGCGATGAAGCAGAGGAATTGCTCGCTCGTCGTTCTGGCGACGCCGACAAGCCGCGGATCTTGGACGCGTTCAACCAGCCCTGCAACGATTGGCTGAGTTTTTTCTGCTTCACGATGTTTGCCGATCGCGATGGCAAGTTTCAGTTGGCGTCGCTGGCGGAATCGGGCTTTGATCCGCTCAGTCGCACCTGTAAGTTCATGTTGACTGAAGAAGCCCACCACATGTTCGTCGGTGACACGGGGTTGGAGCGAATTCTGCGCCGTTCTGCGCAGTTGACCGCGCTCGATCCTTCGGGCGATGCGCGTGCGCAAGGCGGCATTGATTTGGCGACCGTGCAAAAGTTCATTAACTTTTGGTTCAGTTATTGCTTGGATCTGTTCGGGTCTGAAGTTTCGTCCAATGCGGCTGATTTCTTTGGGGCAGGCCTCAAAGGCCGTTTTCAGGAGGAAAAGCGTTACACGGAGCACACGGCACTGGGCCAAACCAAAACGATGACGATGGTCAAGAATGGCCAATTGACCACCGAAGACATCGACTTGCGCAACGCGATGAACGAAGTCCTGCGCGAGGACTACATCGACGATTGCGTCAACGCGGTTCGGCGCTGGAGCAAGGCAGTTCAAGGTGAAGGTATTGAATTTGAGGTGCTTTTGCCCAGCCAACGCTTCCATCGCCACCAGGGCATTTACAGCGGCCTGCATTTCGATCTGGCGGGCAACATCATCACCGAGGCCGAATTTAACGCCAACCGCGATCAATGGCTGCCGACGCAGGCGGATAAAGACTATCTTGTCAGCATCATGCATCCCGTCTACGAGCAAGGCAAAATTGCCAATTGGATTTCACCGCCGCGCCGTGGTATCAATGGCCTTGAGTTTGACTACCAATACGTCAAACTTTAGACGACCAGTTCCGAGTGAAGCAGCATGAATCCACAGACATTTCGCGGTTCGCTGCTCGATCACCTTGAACACGGCGTCCTGACGCTTACGCTCAATCGGCCGGACAAATTAAATGCGTTGGACCAAACCATGGTCGATGCGCTGCATTTGGCCTTGGATCTTTACGAACAAAATCCGCAAGTTCACGCGTTGGTGCTGACCGGCGCTGGTCGCCGCGCGTTTGCCGCGGGCGCTGATATTGCTGAACTTCGCGCGCGCCGCGCGGGCGATGCGTTGGCGGGGATCAACTCCGTTCTCTTTGATCGGATAGCGCATTTTCCGGTGCCGACCATCGCGGCCGTGTGCGGCTACGCGTTGGGCGGCGGCTGTGAACTGGCATTGGCGTGTGATCTGCGCGTCGCCGGCGAATCGGCGCGCTTTGGCCAACCGGAGACCGGTTTGGGCATCATGGCCGCAGCTGGTGCCACGTGGCGTTTGCCGGCGCTCATCGGGCTTGGGCGCGCACGCGAGTTGCTTTTTACCGGTCGCTTGGTCGAAGCAGACGAAGCCCTGCGCATCGGCTTGGTCAATCAGGTGGTACCTGACACGTCGCTGCTGGAAGCTGCCTTGGACATGGCTAAAATAATTGCGCAAAAT
>CAMDBH010000042.1 GCA_945889325.1 Klebsiella pneumoniae | reverse complement strand
CCCGAGGGCAAAGTGCCCTCGGACGCTGGCCCGGACCGCGCAGGTCCAGCCTAAAATAGCGGAAAACTCGCCAGAAGCGGAGCTTTGCCGGTAGCAATTTTGATGAGGCAACGATCCACGCCGGGTAACAAATCGGATGAGTCAATGCGATGACAAATTCTAGTTGACGTTTGGCAGATTTTCCCATTTTTCCTCAAAAGCCACCAACATCGCCCACCAAATGAGCGCCAAAACTAACCCAGCTTGGCAATAGCAATTTCAATTCGCGGCGGTCGAAATAGTACATCATTGGAATTATGGAGTATTCAACCAAAGGACGACGAGCTGACGCAGCCACTTCTGAAGCCGCCGGCATCTAACGTACTGAAATAATGGAATATTTTGGAGTTGCGTTTTGCTTTGGCCCGGGCCAAAGACTGCTCGTTTTTTGTCGTGCGACAAAGAGTCCTTGTCGCGATCCAAGCGACTACTCCAAGCCGCATCCGCGAGTCTAGGGCGTTCACTTGGACAAGTCAACCATCGATTCTAGTATTCCCAACCCATAGAAACTAAATAACAATTCCCCCCGCAGGTGTCCAGAGGGCCAAGGGCCCTTTGGCGCGGGCCTGGGCCGCGCAGGCCCAGATTACGCCGATCGGCGCCTTGCTCAATGGCTTTTCGATGGCGCGCTTCAGCCCTCATAACAGCAACCACTGCTGGGGCAGTTTTGGTGCAAAATGGGTGGGCGATTTTGGTGAAAATTGAAGCATTTTTCCCCCAAAACCTGTCCGTAGGACATCTTGACTTGTAGCGGGGGACTTCAGTCCCACGTGTCGGCTATATAGAAACTGCGGCCAACTTCTTGAAATAACTGAAACCACCGAAAGGCGTTTCGTGCTTCGAGGGTGCCGGAATCGGCGGCATGCTGTATCTCTCTAAGGTGCAGCGGCGCCGACCTTGACCGTCAATTCCACTTGCTTGGACCACGCGAGATGCATTGGATCCGCCGCAGTGCAAGATTGCCCCATCGCCAAAATTGTGTAGTCGCCGGGCACATCTGGCACGAATGTGTAGCTAGGTTCGGTGGTATTTTGCTCGGGCGGAGACTTCCACGCCATCGATGCATCAGGGCGATTTTTCAAAGTCCAAGCAAAATTGTTGCAGGAAGCATCGCCGCCGTCAGTGTCAAATAAGCCTTTGATGGTCAGTGGTTGGCCCGCTACAGCTTTGGCATAAGCTGCATTGTCAGCGGGCAACTTCAACGTCGGCAGATTCGCGATGCCCACATTGCCCGCCAGCGCTATCGATTGCACCGTCACGCCGCTGGCGCCCTTGCTGGTCGGCAGACACTTGCTGCCATCCCATTGCGTTGTGCACCACGTCAAGTGCAACAATTCCGTGCGGGTCAGCATTTTGTCGTCCGTCGGCGCGAACACAATTTCCAGCGGGAAAAGTTGCCACGGTGCCAGCGTCTTGAGCGCAAAAGCAGGCGACATCGACGTATATTTTGACGCCGTGTTGGTGCCGCACGGGTCCTTGGTCGGATCGACCGCGACTGTGGCGGCCAAAATGCAGCCGTCGAGCAACTGAAGCGCTGTGGGGCTCTGATTGGCCAAGACCACTGTCACCTTCGCCTTGGCGCCGACAGCCGCTTGTTGCCACAGCGTATTTGGGCCGTAGGACAGAGCCGGCACGTTGCCATTGCCCACGACAATGGGAAGATACAGTTTGTCGGCGCCTTTGGGCATTTGGGTAAATGTAATGATCACTTGGGCTTGGGGGGGGGTGCTGCCGTCGCCCGGATAGGTCAGCTTGACCGTAAAATCCAAACTTTTGCCGGCCGTAAAGGCGAATCGCGGCTCGGTCAGCGCCTTGCCGCCAATCTGTACCTCCGTCAATGTATAAATCGAAGAGATATTAGCCTCTTGTGGATACGGCCCCACGGCCGCGATTTCGGCAAACGCGTTGAGGTTAAACGTGGCTGGCCCCAAGTTGACGACGGTGCAAGTTGCCTCTTTGACGCCGGACGTCATACCTATGAAATCGTACATCAAAGCGCCACTGCCATTTTTGCACGTGACTTTGTAGTTACCCGGCGAGTCCGTGACCGCGTTCAATCCGATGGTGGAAACCTTGGCGCCGGTGTCGTTGGTTTTGACATTGAGCTGCAATTTTTCATTGTCCGCCGTCGAGTCAGGGGTGTAGCGTACGCAAATTTTCCACTGCATTGGCGCCGCAATTGGATTTTGCGGGTCACCAAGGGCTTGTATACATTGACCTTTGTTCGGTTGCTTGCTGACTACGTATTGGCTGTTGGGTTCGTTGAAATACGCCGAATCAAAGCACAACGGCGCATCGCCTGCGTTGCCTGCGCCGAGGCATTTCTCTTGGGGCGCCGCTGGCGTGGCATTTTGAAACGTTATTTCCAGCCCGTCCAAAGTCAACCGCGGACCGCTCGGTCCAATGCCAAAGCACATCTCTGTTTTGGTGTAGGCGAACGGGTCGCCGCCTGTGCCATTGGCGGCGAGCGTCAGTTTTGCAGTGTCCTTCAGGCCAGGGGAACCTGTATAAGTCACTGTGATGGTAAATGTTTCATTTTTCTTCAGGGCGGCGAACACCCCAGGCACGGCTGAGCCACCAGCCGTGTCCAAGCACTGCGCGGCTGAAGGTGCTGGCGCCTTGTTGAGGGCCATTTTGTACAATTTGTTTGCGCCTGCGGCAAACGTTGGTGTTTTCACGCACAAAATACTGCCATCGCTGCCAGCATTGCCAATTGTGATGGTTTGCGTTTGCGGTTTTTGGCCATCGGTGTCGTCCGGGCTAAAGTTGAAACAGGCCGCCGGATCGCTATAGGGTATGGCTATGCCGCCGTTGTCGACGACCGACAGCGTCATTTTCGGCAACAAGTCGACACCGTTTTGGGCACACGCCAGCGTGCCAAGCAGCGCCAGAACAACGAGGCTAAACCGACTTGCCAACTTGGGTGCGATCGCCAGCACTTGATGCGTTTTCATGCAGCCTCCGATAAAGAGTCGAGTATTGCAGAGCTACCTACCAGAAATCGCCAAATAATTCGGCAATATGTCCAGCGGCACATCCGCCAACGCGGTCACTTTTTCACGCAACTCACCGGGCATCAGGCCGTAGTTGATGATCAAGCGCCCTGCCCGTTCGTAGTCGCCGGTGGCTTGAATTTCCAAGGCTTCGCTGGCCAATTTGCCGACGGCCACGCGCATGCCTTCGCGGCCGACCTCAAAAGTGTGCGTCTCCGGCTTGTAGGTGAACGCGTACGCTTTCACCAACCAATTGTAGACGACTGTGCGTGCTACGGTTTGCGGTGAACCTTCTGAAATACGTACTGAATCGACTAAGCTAGCCAGATACGTTGCTATCATCGCTTGCTCAGTCTGCGCCGTGGCCGCACCGCCGTTGGTCAACAAGCCTTTGTCGTTCAAATACAGAAAGTTCAGCAGCGCGACCACTTCGCCTTGCAGCGACTGAATCACGGGAAAACGCGCGCGCAGGAGGCTCTGCGCCGACCGCACCGTCTTGTCCGCGGCTTCCACCGGTTTGGCCACCATACCGTGCGACAATTGCCACGTGACCAGAAATTGAAAATAGGCATCGAAAGTAACGACATCGGCCATGTCAGGTTCAAAAATCCGCCCAGCGACCGCCCGCGCCAGCGCGTCGAATTTGGCGCGCACGACGTTGCGCAAAATCACGTTTTTGGTGCCGCGGGCAGCGCGGATCGTTTCATCATTTGGCAAAGAAAAAGCGCGGATTTGATAACCAGAACGGGCGTCGCCAGAGGTATACAAGACATCAGCGATGACGATCGGCGATGGTTTGGAAATGTCAAAACGCGCGCGAACATGATCGGGCACGGGCAGCTTGGCGGCCAATTCCTTATCCAGTTCAATTAGTTTTTCAAAACGCGAGGTTTCATGGGCATCGCGGTAATAAATGATCGCTTCATACGCGCGTTTGACGCCAAAAAGGCGATCTTCATAAACTTCATACGGCCCAATGGCGATATCTAGCGGACAGGTGCCTGTATCCATCCACATTCGTTCACTTTTTGCGTAGTCGTCGCTCAGCAAGGCGTCGGCACGGGCGCGCAAGTATTCGGCAAATTCCTTGCAGCGGCAGGCGCCCTTGTGGGCGTCGGTGCACTTGTAGGCGTCCGCGGCGTCGCGCAAGGCCGCGGAAGCTGTCGCTAAATCGGCTGCGTAGGCTTTGGCGTACGCGATGCCTTCAAAACCGCCGCCTTTGCGCGCCACGACTGTGAGCGGATTCATCAGGGCCGGCGCACTTTCAGGGTGATTGGCAATCCAATCATCGACTTCGCGGCTTGATGTGTCGTTTGGATAAAAATTCGCCCCCGGCGGTCGCCGCTGCCGCCCGATAAACGGCGCATCGTCGGCGTGGCCGTCCCACGGCCCGTAGTGTATCGCAAGCAGGCGGGCCAACTGGCGCGCGTCGGGGTTGGCCGATTTGTTCAGCACTTCCAGCATCGCCAGACCATCGGCGGAGATCTGGTTCCAAAACACCCGATCGATGGCATCGGCCGCTTTGCGCAACGGTGCCAGCATCGGCTGCAATTCGTCGGCTATGGTCCCGGCCCGCAAGCGCAAATCGACTTTGGCATAATGGGCCAGACGCGCTTGAACGGCCGCGGGCGAGGCGGCGCTAAACAGCAGATCGGCGTCATTGGGTGGCGCAGCCCATGCAGAGGCGCCCAAAGATGACAGCATAACTACGCACAGAAATGGAACAAATCGCATATCGCCCCCCAGCGCTTGCGGACGTCAGACGCCCTACGACTCTGAGGGTACGCTTGGCAAAAAGAGGTGTCAAATGCTTAGTTTCAACGGTCGGCTGCGCATTATCCGGAGAATACGGACAATCGAATCCCAATAATCCGGATTTACACCGGCAGCGACAGAGCGATACTTACAGTCAGAGCCGAAGTGGCTCGCTGAGGTTCGCCATGAAAAAGTTCAAGCAACTAAATTCTCTCGGCGTTGCGTGCCAATGCCCGCGTTTGCCACCGACGTCCCACGCCGTTTTGGGCTTGCTCGGTTTGATCCTATTTGCGCCGGCTTGCCAAGACGTCGCGGAAATTTCGACGGTCGAAGCGCCGGCCAGCGTGGCCGCGCCGCCAGCGCGTGCAGGATTGGCTGCCGCGCCCGCGGTCGGCGAGCTGCCGGTTTGCGCGCCCACCGCGATCGCGTACTTGCCGCCGCCCATCGCGTTGCCTGCGGGCGCCTTGGACGGCAATTGTGCGTTGCAAAGCGTCAGCGTTGACAGCAATGCCGATGGCAAAGCCGATGTGGTCACGAAATATGACCACGGTGAAGGCACTGTTACTGTAGCGCAAAATGCGGTTTATGGCTCAGACGGCGCGCAAACGGTCTACACGGTCGACAAGCACGGCCAAGTGACCGGTGTGCAACAAGTGCAGCCCGATGGCAAGATTTCCTATAAGGAAACCAGAGAGTTCGATGGCGATGGCCACCTGTTGGTGCATGAAACGTCATCGGTTGTCGGTTACGGCAGCAAGGGTCAGAACTTACAGGTCTACCGCATCAGCCAAAAATGGCAGCACGGCAACCAGATCAGTTGGAGCGATTGGAACAGCACCAGCGGACAAAATGCAACGATGCAATGGACTTATGACAGCAACGGCCGCATGACGCAGGCCAGCCGCAGCAACGGTCCCAAGGGCACCATCGTCGCGCAGGCGGATTGGAGCTACGACAGCAACGGCCGACCAGTCAGCCTGCAACGCAGGGCAAATGGCAAGGTATCGATGCTCGCCAGTTGGCGCTGGGGCAACGGCAATCACTTGCAAGCCCGTTCAATTCAAGTCAATTTGGTGGGCGGCTACAGCGGCAGCAAGTTGGATTCGTACGACGCACCGACCGGTTCCATGGGCGCGGGCAATTGCTACGGCTGCGGCGGTTTCGGCGGATCATCAAATGTTGCAGCGCCTTGGGCCGACGCGATGCCTGCTGCAACGGCAACCTGTCAACCGGTCGCGACGGCCGTTGGCCACGGTTACCCGGAATCTGACTACGCGCTTGATGGTCCGTGGAGCGATGCGGCGCAGCAAGATGAAGATGGATTTGCGAGCAATTACTACGGCTATGGCTACGGGTACGGCTATGGCGGCTACGGATACGGCGGTTATGGCGGCTACGGTGGCGGCGGCGCAAGCTGGTATGGCCACAGTGGCGCGGGTAGCAATTGGGACGGTTTGGCTGTCGCTGTTGCCCACACTTCGGCGCGATTTGACATGGAATACGATGGCTTGGGGCGGATGACGCTGGAACGTCTGGAAGTCACGCCGACCGATCCAAAGTCGACCGTGCCGCGCCAGTTGCTGCGTCAGCGGCAATTCGACAGCCGAGGGTTGACCAACGACGCTGTGCTTTTGCCTACAACCGGTCAGGAATTGCGGTCCTTGCGTTTTCAACGCCACCACGACGGCCGTCTGGTGCGGCGCGAGTTGCGCGTAGTGACGCAGGTTGCAGAGTCCGACGATTTCACTTTTGATGCGCAAGGCCGCGCCGTGGCTCATGTGCATCTGGCGCAGAAGGAACCGTGGAAAGTGTTGGCGCCGACGGCACTTGCAGCCGACACGCTGATTGCGTTGCCCACAGAACAGACGCGTTGGACGCGCAGTTTTGCCGATGCGCATAAAGTCGCAGCAGAACAAGTATTTGCTGCGGGGGCTGCCGAACCGACCTACCAACGCTTCAACGCCTACAATGCCAAAGCGCAATTGGTTGCCCGCGCAATTGTCAGCGGTGGGCAACAAACCAATGAAAGCTGGAATTTTGACGAAGCGGGCCGAGAAACGCTGCACGCCACCACGACGCCGCACAGCCAATACGCGAATAACTGGTATATTGCACACACTTACAATGCAAAAGGCCTGCTGGTGTTGACGGAGCAAGGCGTGGAACCAGCTAAGGGCGCGACTTGGCAGGAGACTTCGAGTTATGCTTGCCATTGAAGCCGCGGTACCGATGGCCGTTGTACAGCGACCGGCGGCGACATCATCTACAGTTCGACGAGAAAATTGTCGTTGAACCCACTTACATCCTCGTTGCCCATGTAACCAAAGGGATTACACACAATCCGCGTGTCGCCGATGTGGTAGTCGCACGGCGAATGCGTGTGGCCGTGCACCCACAATCTAGGCTGACGATCGGCAATCAAATCTTCAACATCGCTTACGAAAAAGGGATTCAGCGGCGAATTGGCGTACTGGCGCGCCACGCTGCGTTGACTTGGCAGGTGGTGCGTCAGCACCACATCGTCCGCGTGCAGTCGTTTGCGCAAAAGCGCACGAGCGCGGGCGTGTTCTCGATAGACCCATGGTTCAAAATCTTCGATAGCGTTAAAATCGTTTAGAAAATGCCGCGACGGCAATTGACCCGCATCTTCGTTGAACCAAAGGGTGCCGCCGACAAAGCGCTGACCGTCGATGGTCGCCGTGCCGCAGTCAAGCCAATGTAGATTGGGCAGTTTTTTTGAAATTCGCAACAATTCGGCCTGCGTTTCCGCGGGACGTGCGTGGTAATACCCGTGGTTGCCCGGCAAATAAACAACATGCCGAAAACGTTTGCACAACCGTGTCAACGCGTCGTCGAGTTGCCAACAAGTCGCCAAATCGCCTGGCAGAAGCAGGATTTCGTCGGGATCAACGACAAGCCTTTGGACAAATTCCTTGCCGCCGTCGCGGTGGAATGCAAAGTGCGGGTCGGATAGGATTCGTAGTTTCATGGGGTTGTTCACTCGTGGCAGTCTGCCCGCGTCTACAGCGCGACAAGCGCGCCGGCCGCTGGGGCGCCGCAAACGACAACGCAATTGGCATCAAATTGCAAGTCAGCGTCAAAGAGGGACACTGGGCAGGAAAACCGAAGGTCGACCCTCGTTTGGCCACAGATTGGCCACAAAACGAAAAAACGCGCACTCAGGGCTGACCTAAGTGCGCGCTTTTACTGGTCGCGGGGGCAGGATTTGAACCTGCGACCTTCGGGTTATGAGCGGCGACAAATTAGCTTGTACCCCTTGTGGTTAAGTGTTTTCGCATCGTTGGCAGCGCGTCCGAGCTTGCGGAGCTTGCCAAGATTGTCATGATAGCATTCGCTGTGGCCCAAACAATGGCCCAAGGAATTTTAGCATGAGCGAGCAAGCGAAAAGTGCGAAAACGACACAAGGTACTGAAAGTCTGCCACTTACGCCAGAGCGCATGGTTGGCGCGCTGCGCACGCTGGCGGCGGCTAGCGTTTGCCAGATGATTCGGGGGCCGGGTCCGGGAGAACTCGGGGCCAAACATGACGCAAACCAGCTGAAAGCACTTGAGAACATTGTTCTGGCGATTGAGCGGATGGCCGTCGATCAGCGCGACGAACAGACTTTGGTACTGGCCGCGCAAGTCCTCGTGCCCGGACTCCGAGAAGCGTATGACCCAAGGGGCCAGCGCGGAAGGAAGCAACGGCCATTTCCGCCGGGGTTTCACTTCGATTGGCAGACGGACTGGGCACTACTTGACGGTAGTCCCGACGATCAAGAGGTATTTTGCCAGCAGCGAATCAGCCAAGCTTGGCAAGAAATCCAACTCCGGCGGCCTGACTTGGCCGAGTTGCCACAAGCGCGCGCCGCCGAATTCGCTGGCCAAGCCCACCAGAGAGCGGCAAGAGACTTCGATGCACTTGTTTTTGACACGGCGGCACAGATCATTCGTGAATTCGCGCATGTACAGGTGACAGGTCGGACGCTGAAGGATTACCGTGATGAACATGACGCACACGACCTAGACCAGCAGGCGGAGGCACGGTCTTCAACAAGCCCGGCGCTTCCCTCATCGGCGTCGCGCGTTCAGGCTCCACCCGACGGAGATTTTGGCCTGTTTTTTCGCGCGTCTAACCAGCATTTTCCATTGGCGTTTGAGATGGTGCTGCTTCGAGCGTTCGGCGCGTTTCTCGATTACGCAAACGACAAAGTACCTGAATTCGTGAGCGGATTGCTGCGAGGTCGCGGTCCGATCTGGACGAAACAAGAGTCGTGGCTTTGGGGTCGAATTGCTCACTGGCGCGCGAGGGGCAAAAAGACGGGCGATTCGACGGATTCTCCTATTCCGCCCAACCCATTTCCAGCCGAGGAGCCTGTCGCGCCAACGATATTACAGGTTGCTGGCGGCGCAGCGGCGCGCGGTAAGCGAGTCGCGGGACGAACCGTGCGGGCAACGGCGGGTGCAAAAGTCGGCAAAAAACGGCAGGAACAATTGAGCGAGCAATTCAAGGTGTTGCCGTCCAAAGTCGTCGAGTACCTAAAAAGCGCCAGCCCAGATTCAGCCGACCCGGCGGCACTCGATCGGCTGATCAAAAAAATTGAGAAAAAATCCGGGCGTTAAGTGCTTGGTTTTATTGTCGCAGTCCGCCGTAACATACCCCGAGCGACAGCTCGATCGCGTTCCCTGAGGCAAACACCACTCCGGCTTCAGGTGACACCCCCTCCGCCGCACCGAAAATGACCACTGACGGCGCGCCACAAACGCAACAAGCGCCGCGGAGGTCTGCAATGCTGGAAACGATCGACAGCGAAATCATTGGGTATTCGGACGCGGCAAGCCTTTTGGGTATCCCGCGGGGGACGTTGCATGCTTGGGTTTGCAAAAAGCAGTGTCCGCATCTGAGGTTAGGCCGAAGGCTGGTTCGGTTCAATCGGGCGGCATTGCTCGCTTGGCGGGATTCGCACGCGGTTGCTCCTGTTGCGGGCGGTGCGAAATGAGCACCACCGCCACCAGCATCCCCGCCGATGCGATTGCCTACATTGAGGCGTTGACCGGCAGCGCCGACACAATCTGCACATGGCAGATTTTTGACGACTCAGCGCAGAAAGCGAAGGGCAAAGCCAGAATTATTCAGGGCACGTTGGCGGAAGTATTAGAGCAATTGCAGCGCTGCAACGAGGGCGGCTGCGGTGTCTTCGTCTGCGTCAACGGGACCGACCTCAAGGGGCGAAAGGCAAAAAACGTTGTCAAAATCCGTGCGCTTTTCATCGACCACGACAAGGGCGTGTTGCCACCGTGGCATTTGCCGCCGTCTATCATCGTGCACAGCAAGGCTGGCCCGCACGCGTACTGGCTGGTTTTGGACTGCAACTTGGAGGCGTTCGGGCCTGCACAAAAGCGCCTAATTGCTTATTATGGCAGCGATCCCAAGATTTGGGACTTGAACCGTGTGCTCAGGGTGCCCGGTTTCCTGCACAAGAAGGCCGAGCCGCAGCCTGTCATGCTGGCGGAATCCCACGCCGATCGGGTCTACACGCTGGAGGAGATTCTCAAAGGGTTAGACCCTTTGCCGACGAAATTCACCACGCCGATCAAGAAGAACGCGACGACGACGACAACGGACAAACAGCGATACCACGGCGACTGGCGCAAAATTGACCTGCCGTCACTATTCACAGACGCAGGGTTGTATCGCCGGGACTTAGGCGAAGGAAAGCACGCGGTAATCTGCCCGTGGGAGTCGGAGCACACCGCGCCGGATCTTGATCCGACGAGCGGCGGCAGTGGCACGGTGATCTGGGCGGGCGACGGCGAGCGAAAGGCTGGCTTCCACTGCTCGCACGCCCATTGCGAAGGCCGCAAGCTGCCAGAAGTGCTGGATTTCCTCAAGTATGATGTGGGCGCGGAACAGGCACGCGCCGATGTGCGCGCTTGGCAGGCTGAATTGCTCGGCGATCCGCTCATCGACTGGCCGGTTGCCAAAAGGAACAAGCGCGGCGAAGTGATTGGGCCATCGAAAGTTCATCGAGAAAATACGGACGCCTTGCTTCAAGCGTACAGCATTGAAATCCGACATAATCTCATGGTTCACGCGCCAGACATCCGCGTGCGGGATTTTATAGTTGCGCCCGAACGGCGACAGAACGCAACGCTGGCCAAAGTTCTTGAACTTGCGGAGCGCAACGGGCTCAGCGAGAGGCAGACGCTCAAGCACCTTCAGATTCTGGCGGTTGACTGGCACCCGGTTCGCGAATGGATCTTGTCGCGTCCGTGGGACGGCATCGATCGGATCGGGCAGTTGCGCGCGACGATCGGACTCGCTGGCAGCGCGGATGAAGGTTTGGTGCATTTGTTGCTGGATCGCTGGCTTGTCGGTTGCGCGTGCGCAGTCATGAAAGATTTTGGCGAGTTTGCCAACTTCAAGCCGCAAGGAGTTTTGACTTTTCAGGGTAAACAGTCTCTCGGCAAAACGTCGTGGCTGATGGCGCTGGCACCGACGGGGAGCGGATGGATCGGCGAGGGGCTGAATCTCGATCCACATGATCGCGATTCCATACAGAAACTTACTGCGCATTGGATCGCTGAACTGGGCGAGGTGGATGCGACTTTCAAAAAGGCGGACATTGCTGCGCTCAAAGCGTTTCTGATCCGCGATGTCGACACATACCGCAGCGCCTACGACCGGCGAGAGGAAAAAATCCCCCGCCGGACGATGCTGGCCGCAACGGTCAACCGGCCCGATTTTCTTGTCGATCCGACGGGTAACCGCCGATGGTGGACCGCTCCGATCGAAACGCTGGACTGGAAACACGGCATTGATATGCAGCAGCTGTGGGCGCAAGTTTATATTTTGGCTCAACAAGGTGCGCCGTGGCATTTGGACAAGCATGAGGAGGCGCGCCTCGCCGCAAGCAACAGCAAGCACGATCAGGTCAACGCACTGAAAGATGAGATATTAGCGACTTACACGATTCTCCCATCGTCGACCGATGTGAGAGACTGGTTGCCGCTGAAGGAAATCGCTATGGGCTTGCCGACTTACAGGGTGCGCGAACCGACCGAAGCGGAACAGAACCGGATTGCAAAGATACTCATCGACTTGGGCGCGGACCGTGGCCCGAACAAGGGCCACACGGCGACCGGAAACCGCTGGCCGTTGCGCGGATCGCCGAGCTTGAACCCCCTGAAGGGGGCATGAAGCGGGAATGGCAGGTCAACTGGCGAAGATCACAAGAGAGTGAAGGGTTGAAGGCATGAAGGCCGTTTTTGCAAATCCAAATACAACAATGCAACCGGCGTCATCGACGTGGGCGCGGAGCGCAGCACGGCTTTCCCCCCCACCCTCCAACATCGAAAAAGGTTTTGAATAATAGGGCTCAGGTATTCAGCCCCTTCAGACCGATTGATCTGAAATAGATTTTTGCTGAAGCCCTCCGGCGGCCAACGGCGACACCAGCAAGCGCAAAAACTGGGGCTAAGATGAATCCATTACCATCACCAAGAGTTGCCCTCTACGCCCGCGTCTCGACCGTCGGCAAAGGCCAAGACGCCGAACTGCAACTCGGCGAACTGCGCACCGTGGCCGCGCAACGCGGCTGGACGATCTCCGCCGAATACCGCGACGACGGCATCAGCGGCAAGAAAGCCAGTCGACCGGCGCTTGATCGAATGCTTGCCGATTGCCGCGCGGGCAAAATCGATCTCGTCGTGGTGTGGAAACTCGATCGCTTGGGCCGCAGCTTGCAGAATTTGCTGGCTGTTCTCGACGATCTGCGCGGCTGCGGCGTCGGCTTTGTCAGTTTGCGCGATTCCGGCATCGACACCACAACCGCGGGCGGACGGCTCATGCTTGCGATGGTGGGCGCGTTTGCTGAGTTTGAGCGGGCACTTATCGTCGAGCGGGTGCAGGCGGGCGTCGCGCGCGCCAAAGCTGCGGGCAAGCACTGCGGGCGCCCGCCGCGCGCGTTCGACCTGCGCGCGGCACGGCTGTTGCTGGCGCAAGGCCATGCAGAACGCCAAGTTGCGGCGATGTTGGGCCTGCCTCGGTCGACTTTGCGGCGGAAGTTGGCGGAAGGCGACGCAACTTCTGGCTTGACCAGCTGTAGCGCAGACGCTACAATCAAACGGGGGAATGGATGACGCCGCGTGATGAAAATTCACCGTATCAAACTCGGGTTGAGGGAAAAATTCTCAATATTTACCCCGGAGATCATCCGCCCCCGCACGCCCACGTTTTTGTGAACAAGGAAAGTGGCGGCACTTTGGTTTTCAACCTGAAGACGCTGATATTGTTGGAAAAATATCGGCACAACCGCACGGCTATGCGCGACGTTGCCGCAATCCGTAACGCGATGAAGCCGATTCAGGGTGAACTGCTTTTGGCTTGGCTGCGTCTAAATCCTACTATTCATTGAGCAAAGGAGCCGAGACATGGAAATGCCAACCGTTGAAGTGGAAACGCCTTGGGCGCGGCAGTCGATCGGACGGGTGCGCCTGTCGCCAACCGGGCTGGACGTTTGGTTTGGCGACGGTCTGCGGGCGCACATACCTGTGGCCGAAGTCCGTGAATTGACTGGTGGCGTGCCGCGCAACGTGACGATTTCCACGCATGATGAAGTGGTCGTGCTGCACATGGCGAAAGGTCGCGAGTATCCGATTCCGTGGGGAAGTCTGCGTTATCGCGCCGATTCTCATTTCCGCGCCGAAATGCACACCGAAGTCGTCAAGACAAACCAACACGTCGGCGCGCGAATCCGGCTGGCGCGCGAAACTGCCGGTCCGAGCCAGACGGCGCTGGCGCAAGTCGCTGGCGTGTCGCGGGCGACGCTCAGCCGCATCGAGTTGGGTCAGCAGGAAGCGACAATCCCGACTTTGTTTGCGCTGGCAAAGGCGTTGGATTTGACGATCGGCGAGTTGCTAGTCGGCGACGATGACGACTGATCGCTCGCGGTCCGAAAGTCTGCCCGGCGGGGTGGCGCTGCGGCGCGGTTTTTTGCGGGCCGCAAGTGCGGTTCAAAAGTGGACTGAAAGCAGATGGTTTTGGGCCAAATGCGATGTCGTTCCTTTTAAGCCGTCGCAGCTTTCATCGGTGCAAGGATCGCCGTTGTCGCACAATAGCTTGTTGCCGCCGACACAATTGCCGCCTCTGCAGATATCGCCTTGCATCCAAAGGTCCCCGGTGCAGCGCCACGAAGCGACGATTCTCGAGGCGGCGGCTACTGCCGCGCTCCGCAACCCGCGCAGAATTTCGCCTTCGGCGCCACAGAGGCCCCACAACTCGAGCAGAACCGTCGAGCTTTTTTTTGTGGGCTCGAAGACGGCGGTGGCTGCGGCGGAGGCGCCTGCGGCGCAACGTGCACGTTCACCTGAACAGGATCCCGCGCGTGATCCCGGTTCTCCTTCGGCTCGGGCACGAGGTTGAAGGTGACTTCGTCAGGCTCGAGGCTGTCCACTGTCCCGTTTTCGAGGTGGACCGGCAGCCCGATCAGGAGCGAGAGCCCGATCGTAAGCGGGATGAAGAGCACGTCGTGGATGATTGTCGTAGCAAGCCGCCCCCCGCTGAAATGCGACTTGAGCGTCTTGGATTGTGAGACATACCCGGGTGCGCGCGCCACGAGCGTCACATCCTCGCCGCGCTCGAGTGTGAGCGTGCCTCGTCCGACGGTCGAGACGCCGCCCCCGAAGACGACGGTGTCGGGCGGGCTCGCGTTGATGCGGATGTCCTGCATGTTCGACATGCAGCCGTTAAACATGAGAAGTAGGCCCATCGCGACGAGCCCTGCGCGACACCGAATCGTTGGCCGCCTCATGGTCACCTTCCCCGGCGGGCTAGAAACTCCGAAACCCTGCCCGCCTCCATCCCAGCGTAGACGTTACGATCAGGTGCGTCAATCGCCACTGCGCAGCGGGGCGACAAACAAGTTGCACCGCCCATCCGATTCGACTATTCTGAAGGCGTGGAACGGGTCAAGTTCGT
The DNA here is from genome assembly GCA_945889325.1 of Klebsiella pneumoniae. GTDB lineage: Bacteria > Myxococcota_A > UBA9042 > UBA9042 > UBA9042 > CAMDBH01. The sequence continues at coordinate 14,084 of CAMDBH010000042.1, read as the reverse complement.
CTTGGCTTGGCCACAGGTCCTACGGCCACTTTCGGGTGGCCGTAGTTGTTTTTAGGGCGGCATCGTGGCGGAGTAACTGTGCGAATTTGCTACGTCGATGAGTCAGGCGACACAGGCACGTTGCCTGTCGGGGCAAGCAACGTCCAGCCCGCGCTTGTCGTAATCGGCCTGCTTATTGAACAGCGCCGAGTTGAGCAATTTACCCGCGAATTTATGCAGTTGAAGCGAAAATTTTATCCGGGCTTGTCCAAGCCGCACGCGCTGGCGCTTGACTGGTTGTTGATCGAGGTGAAAGGCTCCGAGTTGCGCCGCGATGCCGTGTCGGTGCGCCGAAAAGAATCGCGTCATGCCATTGGGTTCATTGATCATTTCCTGAAACTGCTGCAAGATTGCCATGTCCAAATCGTTGGCCGGGTCTGGATAAAGGCGCTCGGCGCGTTGATCCGACACGTTTCGATCTACACGTCTTCCATTCAAGCGATCTGCGCAGATTTTCAGCATTATCTGAATGCCAGCGCCGACTCGGGCATCGTGCTCGCGGATTCGCGCTCGCCCGCACAAAACGTCGGTGTGTCGCATTCGATTTTTACCCAAAAATATCAAATGTCCCGCGATGGCTATCCGCGGTTGCTGGAAATGCCGGTCTTTGGGCACAGCGACAATCACGCGCTGCTGCAAGCGGCTGATCTTGTATCCTCGGCGCTGGTGTATCCGATGGCAATGACAGCGTATTGTGTCGGGACGATCGCCAATCTGCACGCGCGACCGGAATACGCCGTGATCCAAGCCCGCTATGGAAGTACGCTTCGCGCCATGCAATTCTGCTATCCGCTGGCAGACCGCGCGGCTGGCGGCATTGTCGTTGCCGATGGGTTGAGCCAGCGCAGCGGCTCGCTTCTGTTTGGCTGATCGTCGATCGCGGTGTTCTGGCACTCAAATTTCATCACAAGTTTGTCATGCAAAATGTCGTCGGGGCGCTAGAATTCTGTCACTGGCCTGTTATCATTCTGGAACGATCCTGTCACCGTGATCGCGAGACCCAGCGCCATGTCTGCACCACTGTCGCCTGAAACCATCCGTCAAATCAAAAAAATGGCCAAAGCTGGCTATACGCGCGTCGCGATCGCCAAAGCGACAGGGTTGCATCGCGTGACAGTCGGGCGACATTTTGGCGACAACGCAGCGACGGCTACCAAGAACGAAGGCGGCGCTCCTGCGCCGTCGGGCTTGACCGCGGCGCAGGCTGCCAAGTTGCTTTACGTTCTCGCTAGTTTCGTTCAAGGTAGCTGCCCAGCGTGTAAGAAAACCACGTTTGATCTCAACGGAATGCGATCGGGCATCTGCAATTGGTGCGGTGCGCCGTGGACCGCTGCGCCTGTTGAGCAGCGTGCAGCGCCGCGCAGACGGCGGTGACTGTGAGACGAGCGATCAACGCCCAACCGCCCGCAACGGCACCACTTCTCCGCGCAACTGCCCACCCAGCCCAGAAAACCGCCCCAAGTCGTTCGCAAACGCATCCGGTGCCAAGTGCGCGTAACGCTGTGTAATATCATTGGTCTTGTGCCCAAGGATGCGCTGCAACTTGAAAATATCACCGCCGCCGATCATCCACCAGCTCGCAAAACTGTGGCGCAAGTCATGGAAACGCAAAGCGTGGCGTGCTCGCCCTGTTGTCGGGCGCGTAAATCCTGCCGCGTCCAAGACCAGATGAAAGCGTTCGGCGAAAATCCGCGAACACGGTTGCAGCATGTTGCCGTCGCGGTTGGGAAAAACCCAACCGTTGGGCGTCATCAGCTTCCAATCGCGCAGAATCGGTAGCAATTCGTTGACGATCGGCAGGCGGCGAACGTCATTGGACTTGGTCGGCCCCTCGTAGCTGGATTGCACAGTGATCACGCGGCGCGCGAAATCGACATCGCTCCACTTCAGACCTGCCAGTTCCCCGGCGCGCATCCCGGTAAAAAAAGCTGTTGCATACAGCGCATGTGCATCGGGGCCATTGGCCTGCGCGGCGGACAGAAAGCGGCGAATTTCATCTTCTGAGCGCAGAAAGTGAAAATCCGAATCATGCAGGCGGACTTTCGGCTTGTGCAGCGGCGGCACGCGGACGATCCAGCCCAATTCGCATGCGGCGCGCAAGATTGATCCTAACAGTGTCAGCAAGTTAAGCACGGTCTTGGGTGCAAGCGCGGCCTTGCTGACGCGGAAGGCGTCGATTTCGAGCACGGTGACCTCAACCAGCAGCTTGCCGCCAAATGCTGGCGTCAGATGGCGGCGGATGATCGAGGCATCGTCCTTGCGCGATCGTTTGTGAATCGCGCGATTCGCCAACCAATACGCGACAATGTCATCAAAGCGCTTCGGGGGCGGCAACGGCGCGCGGCTGCCGCGGCGAATTTCCTCGGCGTCCGATTGCAGCTTGGCATCCGCAGCGACGGCGTCGTTGTAGCGGTCAAAGACCAAGGATTGCCGAACACCGTTGGCGTCAAGCCAGCGAATGCGCCATTTATTTCCGTGTTTTACTGGTTTGAAGCTCATGCCGTATTCCTACGGTACAAGCGTGTCGTCGTCACCTGAAGCAGAAGGCCCCGTTGCTTCCGGGAATCGTGGCACGGCGGGGTGTCGACCCGTCCGTGGCCCAAAATTGGCCCAAGAAACGCAAAAACCCGGCGCTTACCGTGACGTAAGTGCCGGGTTTCATTGAGTCGCGGGGGCAGGATTTGAACCTGCGACCTTCGGGTTATGAGCCCGACGAGCTACCGGGCTGCTCCACCCCGCAGTCGGGCCTTGTAGACCCCGCTTGCGATTGTGTCAATCGCGAAACGCAAAATACTTTGCCTTTCACGCAAGCGCATCGTCGATTTCTTCCAACATCTCCTCCGCATCCGCCCGCGGGCCCTTGTGGTCCTGCGCAATCGCCAATGCCAGCGTTTTCTTTGCCATTTCCTGGGCTTCTTCATAGCGCTGCGCTTGCATCAGACACTCCGCGCGGCGAAAATACGCCATCATCAAATCGGGTTGCAGCAAGTAAGCGGCTTCAAAGGCACTGGCCGCATCTTCAGATCGACCGGCATCCAACAACGCTTGCCCCAAAGAGAATTGTGCCAATTCATTGTCTGGATCTTCGGCCACCATGTCGCGAAAGCGCGCGGTGCGGTCGTCGTCTAATGGCGGATGGCTCATGTTTTTCCTCAATAAGTTTAATGACGCCGTTGGGCGTGCCAATTTTGCAACTGTTGTTGATGCGCAGCCGCGCCATCGATGTCGCCGACAGCTTGGGTCGCATCCACCAACGCCTTATACAATTCCGGTGTGTGGACGCCGATGCCGTGTTCGTCAAAAAGCCAACGCGCGCGCTGCAAATTTTCTAATGCGATCCATGGCTTTCGTGAACGAAGCGCAAGCACGCCCAAGCGCAATTGGACCAAGCCCAAAAGTTCAATGCCGCCGAGTTGGCCGATCATCGAGCGCGCTTGTTGGTACTGCGCTTCGGCGCGAGTCGGCAATTCTCTTTGTAAATCAAGGTCACCCAGCCGCACCAACACCCTCGCAGTGGCCAGCGCGTCGCCTCGCTCTTGCTCCAACGCCAAAGCGCGGCGGTAGGCCGCATCGGCGCCGATCAAGTCGTTCATCCGCAAGCGCACGTCGCCGAGCGCCGCGTAGAACTCCGCGACAAAACGATGGTATTCTTCGGCTTCGTCGCGAGAAGCGTCCAAGCGAATCTCGCGCAGCAAGGCTTTTGAGCGGGTCACAGACTCTGCCGCGCGACCGCTGAGCGACATCGCCTGCAAAAGCCGCGCTTCAGCGCGCAAAGCCAGTGATTCTGACAATTTCTGTTGAGGCCCCAACAAATGGCCCAGCACATGACTCGCCCCGCGCGCGTCACCGGACATCAGGCGTAATTCAGCAGAAACAATGGCAATTTGCGCGCGAATTGGGTGGTTCTGCTCCAGCCGCGCGTCGGCGAGTACGCCCTGCGCCTCAGCCAAAGGGCCGCGGGCGATTTGCAGCCAGCCACATTGCAGCGCCCATTCGACCCGCAACAACAGACTCGCCAGCCAAGGCATTGGCGTGATAGGTGAACTGAGCATGGAAACCGCACGCGAATAATGCAGATCTTTGTCGCGCGCGGTCGTCGCCGCTTCCGCGCTTTCGATCGCCAGCCGCGCTGCATCGCCCAATCGCCGCGCCGCGAGGTACAGACGGGTAGCATCTTCACGGACAGATTCGCGCTTTGCGCCACAAATTTCGACCGTTAGAGCGGCGCGCGCACAGAGCATGCGCCGGATGCGCGGTTGCAGGCTTTGCAAAATGGTTTCGCGTTCTGACGGGTCAAGCAAACGCCAGTCGTCGTGGCCGCCTGCAATTTTGTTCTGATTTCGCAATGATAGGAGCAAATCCTCCTGCAATTGTCCGCCAATCGCCGACCGCAAAGCGCCGGGATAGCCCAGCGGCAGAACGGCCAGTAGTGCGAGGACCAGTTGGTCATGCGGCATTTCTTCGGCAAGCATCGCCCCTGCGGGAACCGCCAGTTCCGTGCTGGTGACTGACGCATCGCTGCCCTGCCCGTCGGCGCGGCCGCCCACGAGCGGGCCACGGGCGTGCGCAAGGCCCAAGCCGCGCAAAAGCGCATCGGCAAAGGCTGTGGTGCTAGAAAAACGACTTTGAGGCTGGGCCAACAGGCCGCGCGAAAGTGCGGCCAGCGCCGCCGCTGGCAAGTCGCACGGCATGGGCAGTTGCGGTGCCTGCGCGTGGTGATCGCGGTTAGGCCGCTGATCGAGCAGCAGTTCTGCCGCCAGCATCGCCAAAGAAAACTGGTCCCCCGCGGCGGTCGGCGGTCCCAGGACCGCTTCGGGTGCCAAATACGCAGCAGTTGCAACGCTTAGCGCGCGATCGCTGGTGCCGTCCGCGAGGTTGCGCGCCAATCCAAAATCGACCAATTTCACGTGACCCACGCCGCCGCGGCTGTCACGACGCAGGAGCACATTTTCGGGTTTCACGTCGCAATGGACAACGCCCGCATCATGCGCATGGGCTAGCGCGGCGGCCAACTGCGCAATCCACGTCGCTCTTGTTGCGCGATCGGGCAATTGATCGGCGTTTTGCACCGCGCGCAACGACGGCCCGTCGACCCACTCCATTTCAATATACGGCACGCCTTGGTGCTCGCCAATCCCATGAACTGCAACGACATGTGGATGCACCACCCGCGCAGCAGCCCGCGCTTCAAGCAGCGTTTGCAGCGCCGTGAGCTCGATATCATTTTCAGACGGCAGCAGCAGTTTGACCGCCACTTTGCGATCGAGCAACTCATCGTGGGCCAAATACACTGCACCCATGCCACCTTGGCCGATCAACTGCTCGACTATCAGCGACTGCCCAAGCCGCGCTCCTTTTTGCAATCGATGGCGATGCAGCATCCAATTTCCCTGGTTCAGGTTCGATTGTCCCAATTTTTCAAGCTGTTGCAACCGCTGGCACCGCAAAAACCGCGCGATCTTCCAGCCTAACGGCCGTCAGCTCTGTGCCCCAGACGCAACCGGAGTCGACACAAATTTCGCTTTTTTCAATGCGCAAACCCAACGCCGCCCAATGGCCGAACACGATGGTATGGGAAAAACTGCGGCGCGACGCGTGACTGTACCACGGCAAGCAACCGGGAGGAGCCAGCTGCGGCGGCCCGTTGAAGGCCGCGCAGGGCACGCCTTGGGCGGTACACGTGCGAATTCGTGTAAGAATTGCCATGGTCTCGACGGCAGCGCTTGTATCGGATTGGGCACTTCCTCCGGCCTCCAACGCCAAAAGAAAGGCCCGCCAATCGGGTCCGCGCAGCAACCTTTCGCAGACGCGCGCGCGAGATTCGGCCTCCTCCAAGGTCCATTGCGGATGCAACCCTGCATGAACCATAGCGATATTGCCGTCGCGGTGCAGCAGCGGCAAATGGCGCAACCAATTGGCGATCGCGCTTGAGTCCGGCGCGGCGATCACGGCATCCAAAGTATCGCGGCGTTTGGGTGCTGCCAGACCGGCCAGGCGCGTCAGCAGGTGCAGATCGTGGTTACCCATCACCGCGGTCAAATGCCTTTGCGCCATCGCCCAGCGCAAAACGCCGAGCGAATCGGGGCCACGATTGACCAAATCACCCGCCAACCACAGATTATCCGTAGCTTTAAGCGGCAAAATGCGCAGCAAGCGCTGCAACGCGTCGCAACACCCTTGCACGTCGCCGATGGCATAAGTCGCCATAAAGAATCCGCCTATTGTCCGCTGCAGCTTAGTGGATTACGGTGCGATCACCGCCTCCTCTTAGCGCGGTCAGAGGGGAATTGTCTATGCAGTCGCCCGAAATGCTTGCGGCCGTTGATCTCGGCTCCAACAGCTTTCACCTTGTTATCTCGCGGGTTGTTCGTGGTGAACTGCAAATCGTCGACCGTTTGCAGGCGACAATTCGCTTGGCAGGCGGCTTGGGCAATGATCAACGGCTCAACGATGAAACCGCCACGCGAGCGCTCAAATGTCTGGAAATGTTCGGGCAACGCCTGCGCGACGTGCCAAGCGGTGGCGTGCGCGCCGTGGGCACGAGCACTTTGCGTCGGGCCAAAAACGCCAGCGAATTTCTGTTCAACGCCCGCGTCGCTCTCGGCCATCCGATTGAAATTATTTCAGGACGCGAGGAAGCGCGCCTCATTTACCTCGGCGTGGCCCACAGCATTGCCGACGACGACGGCAGACGCTTTGTCGTCGACATCGGCGGTGGCAGTACGGAATGCATTTTAGGCGAACGATTTGAGCCTCTTCTGACAGATAGCCTCGACATGGGCTGCGTCGGCTACACCCAACGGTTTTTTGCCAACGGCGACTGTCGCGAACAAGCGATGATTGCAGCGCAAACCGCCGCGCGACAGGAAATTCAACCCTATGAACGGCGCTATCGCAGCATGGGCTGGGATCAGGCGATCGGTGCGTCGGGGACGATCGGGGCGGTGGCCGAGGTCCTGCAAGAGAACGGTTGGAGCAAAAAGTCGATATCCGCCAGTGGTTTAGACAAGTTGCGCAAGGCCATCATCGCGGCGGGCAAGACGTCCAAACTTGCCCTGCCTGGTCTGAAACCGGAGCGGGCGCCGGTGTTGCCCGCAGGCGTGGCTGTCCTGAGCGCTCTGTTTGAAGCCTTTGAAATCAAGAAGATGACGCCTGCATCGGGCGCTTTGCGCGAAGGTGTGCTGTACGATTTGCTCGGGCGTATTCGCCATGAGGACGTGCGCGATCGGACGATCCTGAGTTTTGCCGAACGTTATCATGTCGATCTGGAACAAGCGGGTCGAGTTGAACGCACGGCGGTGCATTTGCTCAAACAGCTGGCTTCGACGTGGCAGCTCGATGAAACGTCGTCGCGCCAATGGCTTGCGTGGGCCGCGCGCCTCCACGAGGTCGGTTTGGCTGTCGCGCACAGCGGCTACCACAAACACGGCGCTTACTTGGTCGGCAATGCCGATTTGGCCGGTTTTTCCAAAGATGATCAGGGATTGCTGGCCGATCTCATCCGGACCCACCGCAAGAAGTTGGCATCGCTCGTCAAAGACTTGGCGCCGCAGAAAAATGACCTGACGCTGCACTTGGCGCTGTTGTTGCGTTTGGCGGTGCTGCTCAACCGCAGCCGCAGCACGCGGTCGCTGCCGGTCATCGGGATCACTACGGAAAAGCAAGTGATGACGCTGACTTTTCCGCCGCGTTGGCTCGACGATCACAGCTTGACTTTGGCCGATTTGCAAACCGAACGCGAGGCGCTCGCTGAGATCGGCTGGGGCTTGGTCGTAAGGACGGGAAAGTAGAAAATCTTTTGTAATTTCTGAGATCAGAAAGGGGCACCCTTTTTATGGCCGTCCTTTACCTGGACAAATCTTCCTGTACGGCGACCCGCGGCCCGACCAAAACCTGAGGGCACACATAGCTGCCATCGGCTTGCAGAATCCATGCTTGGCAATTATCGGTCAATGGCCGCATCAGACATTCATCGACCACACGTGCGCGCAACTCACTATCTTGAATAGGAAAAGCCACTTCCACCCGCCTTGAGAAATTGCGTTCCATCCAATCTGCGCTCGCGGCATAGACCCGGGCATCGTCGCCGTGCCCAAAACGCCAAATCCGCGCGTGTTCCAAAAAACGCCCCACAATCGAGCGCACGCGGATATTTTCAGAAATGCCGGGCAAACCGGGGCGCAGACAACAAATGCCGCGCACGATCAAGTCGACCTGCACGCCAGCCTGCGAAGCGCGATAAAGCGCTGCGATCACCGCGGGTTCAGATAGTGCATTCATTTTTGCCACAATGCGCGCAGGCAAATCTTCCTTGGCTTTGGCCGTTTCAGCGCTGATAAGTGCCAAAACGGTATCGTGCATGGTGAATGGCGCTTGCAGAAGCTTTTTCAAATCCCGCACTTGTCCAAGACCGGTCAGCTGCAGAAAAATTTGATGGACATCGTCGCCCAACGCCGGGTCGCAGGTCAGCAGACTGATGTCGGTGTAAAGGCGCGCGGTATGCGGATGGTAATTGCCTGTTCCCAAATGGACATAGCGGCGAATCCCGTCCTTGTCGCGGCGCACCACCATCAGCATTTTGGCGTGGGTCTTGAAACCCACGACGCCGTAAACCACGTTGGCGCCTGAACTTTGCAGCAGGGTCGCCAAATCGATATTGGCGGCCTCATCAAAACGCGCGCGCAATTCGACAACCGCCGTGACGTCCTTGCCAGCACGCGCCGCTTCCGAAAGCGCTGCAACATAAGGCGATTTTACGCCAGTTCGGTAAAGCGTTTGTTTGATCGCCAGCACGTCTGGATCGGCCGCCGCTCGGCGCAGCAATTCCAGAATCGGCTGTGCGCTGTCGTATGGCTGATGCATCAGGATGTCGCGGCTGCGCATCACTTCAAACAAATCGACTTGGCCAACCAGATCGCAAGGCGTTCTAGGCACATGCGGCGCAAAGCGCAGATCGGGCCGATCGGCCAAATCGATCAAAGCCGCCAAGCGATGCAAATTGACAGGCCCGTCAACCCGATACAAATCAATCTCTTGCAACTCAAATTGCCCGAGCAGAAAACGCGCCAAATCGGCGGAGCAATTGGCCGCCACCTCCAAACGCACGGCGTCGCCATACTTTCGCCGTTGCAACTCGCCGCGCAGCGCCTGCAGCAGGTCGTCGGTTTCTTCTTCCGCCAACCACAAATCACTGTCGCGGGTCACGCGAAATGCTGCACAATCGCGGACTTTCATACCGGGAAACAGCTCACCGATATGGGTTTGAATCACGGTCGACAGCAGCGCAAAGTCTTTGGCACCGGCCAATTCTGGCGGCATTGCCAGCACTCTGGGCAGCGTTCTCGGCACCTGCACAACGGCGATGCCACTTGCCCGACCGTAGGCGTCGGTGCCATCCAATTGCACCACCAGAATCAAATTCTTGTTTTGCACATGCGGAAAGGGATGCGCCGGATCAAGGCCAATCGGCGTGAGCACCGGCAACACTTCATTGCAAAAATACTGCTTGGTCCAAGCTAGTTGTGCCTCGGACCACATCTTGGGTTCGATCAACCGCACGCCCGCGTGCGCCAGCATCGGCAACACTTCATGGCGCAGTGCGTGGTATTGCGCCGCGACCAATTCGCGCGTCTGTTCAGCGATTTGATTCAGGATCTCCGGCGCCGACTGGCCATCTGGGCTCATGGCCGCTAGACCATACTCCACCTGACGTTGCAGCCGGGACACGCGAATTTCAAAGAATTCGTCGAGATTGGTACTCGAAATCGTCAAATAGTGCAGACGTTCAAGCGCCGGCACGCTCGGATCCAGCGCGCGCGCGAGGACGCGGCGGTTGAACTGCAACATGCTCAATTCGCGGTTGATAAAATAGCGCGGGTCGCTCAGGTCCAAAGAATCGAGCAAAATCAGAGTCCTTTGCCTGCGCTACTGCGCTTCCGAATAGCGCCGAATTTCCTCAGCCATGCTGATTTTTTCCGCCATGGCCTTTTCACCCGGCGGCGGCCCGACCCACTCTAGTGGAATCGGAATCAATTTCGGGGCCCAATCCGCTCCAGGCATGTCATCGGGATGGGTGCCCTCGACAATAAACTTGCGCCCCAAGCCATCGTGGGTACTGGTCGCTTCGGGGCCAATGCGCATTTCCCATGGATCTTCAATGAGAATTCGCCGGAGTGAATTTCTCATCCGCTTGGTGTAATCAACCGTCCAAATTTGGATCGGTTCGACTTTGGGCAGTTTTTCCAACCGAACTTGGCGCAATTCATCGCCGCTCTCACCGCCCAACCCGGCCACGCGCAGCCAAGGCAGCGGATCGGCTAGGTCAATCGCCATTTCATAGCGGCCAATGTTCCGCAGGGTAAATTGCGGCATTTGCTCGTGTTCCACCGCTTCAATCACCGACGACGGAATTTCACTGTCGCGTTTGGGCCGAATCGGCCGCGCAAAGGTCTGCTCAAAAGCATTGCGTTTCACCACCCACTCGCTGATGCGATCGGGCTGAAAAGCGTGTGGCTCAAACACAGCAAAACGATCGATTTTTAGTGAATGATTCAGCAGAGGTAGAAACTGGCGCGAGAATTTGTGACGCGCCCACACGCCGCCGGCCATCGGCCAAGCACGCGGATCTAATAGCAATTCTACGCCTATTGCTTCGTCCATCGTCCAAATGCGCTATTCGTCGGTCTTGATGGTCTCTGTCTGCTCAGTCACTTGATAATACTCACTAGTATGCTGCCGCGCCGACACAATGCCCAAAGCCAGCTCAATTTCACGCGTGATTCTCTCGCATTCGTCGCCCTTGACGCCAAGAACTTGGATCGACACTTCACCGTTGTCATCGATGGTAAACTGAATTTCGCGCCGCTTTGCCATGGTTTACCTCTCCAATATCAAACGGCTATTCGGACCAAGACGACACTTTGACGTGAATGTGATTTTTGTCATCCACCGTTTCTTCCTCAAGCGTGTATCCGCGCTTGGTGACTTCTTCTTTGACCGTATGATAGGCGTAACGCTGTACAACTTTACGGGTAAATTCTTCCTGATTGTAACCAGCGGTCATTTCAACAAATTCCCAATCGGCGACAAAGGTTGCATTGCCGGTCGTGGCATCGATGTTCACGCCAATTTCATAAGTTTTGCTCGAATGAATCACCAGTTGCGCTTCTGTTGTCTGCCCAAGGTAGCCTTTGACGTGGCAAGTCTCGTGCTCCTTGGCGCGGGTGTAGGCAAAGCCGAGTTCCTTCAACACAAGCTCAAGCCGATTCAAATTGTTGATCTTTGTCTGAACCGTCGTGAAATGCGACATAGTTGGCCCTCAAACGTGCGTGCTACAAAGCTTACATTTCCAGACGAGGCGCATTTTCGGCAATCGGCGTGCTGTCGTCCGCGGGTGACGCTCGCCGTGCCCGCGATTTGGACCACTCCCGCATTTCTGCAAGTCTTTCTCGCATCGTTTGCGAAAGTGGAATCACCTCTCGCGCTGCCGTGATCAGGCGATCCGTGTCGATATCGCTCGCCCCGTGGCCTTCATCAAACGTATCGTACAGCGCGCCGACGATAATTTCTTCCAATTCTGAACCGGAATAGCCTGCTGTGGCGTCGACAAGTCGTTTAATTTCAAAATCTTCTGACTTGCGATGGCGCTTTTTGAGCTGGATCGTAAAAATCTCACTGCGCTCATCGCGGTTGGGCAAATCGATGAAGAAAATTTCATCAAAGCGACCTTTGCGCAGCAGTTCTGGCGGCAATTGGCTGACATCATTGGCCGTTGCAATAACAAACACCGGCGAAGTTTTTTCTTGCAACCAGGTCAAGAAGGTCGCGAAAACGCGTGCCGTCGTGCCGCCATCACTGGATCCCGATGATTTTGTCCCGGAAAAACCTTTTTCCAGCTCGTCCAGCCACAAAATCGCCGGCGCCACGGCCTCGGCCGTCTTGATCGCTCGGCGCATATTTTCTTCAGACGATCCGACAAGCGATCCAAACACTTTGCCCACGTCCAAACGCAGCAGCGGCATGCCCCACCCTTGCGAAATGGCTTTTGCTGACAACGACTTACCACAGCCCGGCACACCGATAAGCAAGATACCCTTGGGCGGTGGCAGGCCGAATTCCTGCGCAGCTGGCGAAAACGCGTGGCGGCGTTTGTTCAACCATTCCTTCATGTATTGCAGACCGCCGACACTTTCCATGCCCAGCGCCGTTTCATAAAATTCCAAAATCCCCGACTTGCGGATGATATGCTTTTTCTCTTGCAAAATCGTCTTAAGATTAAAGCCTTTATCGCGCACCGACGACTTCTTGAACACCTGCGTCGCTTCGGCTTCCGTCAGGCCCAGCGCGGCTTCGGCAATTTCACGTTGCAATTCAGGCTGTTCCAGCACCTTGACAAAGTTCTTGCCAAAACGCTGCGATTTTGCCCCGTGAAACGCCTGTTCGCGCACAATGTCTTCCAACGTTTGGCGATCCGGCAGGTCAAAGTCGATGACTTGCAGGTCTTTTTCCAATTCCATCGGAATTTTCACGGTCGGCGACAGAAAAATCACGCTGCGCTTGGCCTGACCATCGCCGAACAAACCCGGCATGTCGCGCACCCGGCGAGCAACCATTGGATCGTTGAAAAACGGATGAAAATCGCGCATGACCACGATGGCATCGCGGGTCAGGTTGTTGGCGATCCAGTCCAACGCGCGGATCGGATCGCGGATATCACCGGGCACATCCGCTGAATCACAGCGGAACCCCTGCGAACACGACCATTTGATCAACTGCCGCGACTGCCAGTTGGTCACATCCCAGCGTTCGCGCAGCACCGGATTTTCAAGCGTCGCCAGTTCCTTCAGCCAACGCTCTACACGATCCTCTTCCGCCGAAACCACATACAAAAGCTTGTATTGCGCGCGGATCAGGTAATGCAATTCATCCACGGCCGGCGGCACGGGGCGATTGGGCGAATTGGCGACAGCATCGGCGATGGGCGAAACAGCTTGGCTCATAAGACCTCAAAAGTACGTCTTAAACCGCCGGTCCGTTGCAACGACTGGGCGGTTCGAGAATCCACAACCGGCCCGCTATTTGCCAGTCAATTCTTTGCGCAAGTCCGTGACCATGCGTTCCTGCTCGGTCAGATCCTGCGCGAGCACAATCGCGATATCATTCATTAATTCAATGGACTCACCCAAGTCGCCGGTCGCCGCCGCATGTTTTTCCATCTTTTGCGCATAGCGACGCACCAAGGTCGCGTTGGACTTGGAAGCGGCAACTGCATCGGCCAAAGCTTCCAGCGTTTCCGCGGTTTCCGCTGTCACGACAGGGCCTTTGTTTGCGGCGGCTTCTGCGGTGGTCAGCATGTCGTTCAACCGGCTTTCCGCGTCGTGGAGTTTCTGCTCCAGCTGATCGACTTTTTTCTTCGTTAATTCAAGCTCTTGCTCCAATTTCTTGGTGTTGCCGGTATCGGACTGCGCAGCTTCCAAACGCAGTTCGGCGCGGGCGACCTCTTTTTGCACGCCCGTCAGTTCTTCGCGCAAGCGGTCGGCTTCGCGGGCTTTTGCTTTGAAATCTGGGTGTTCCGTGACATCCGCCAAGGCGGCTGGTTTGCGCTCGTTGGCGTCTTTGGCCGCGTCGAGTTCGCTGCGCAGCGAATCCATCTGCCTCGATTGCTGCAACATGCGGTCGTTGAGTTCGTCCACCCGCCGCGTGGCGTTGTGGTAATCCTCCAAAAGACGCCGCTTTTCGTGTTCCAGGTCGCTGATGCCCACGCCCATGCGCACTTGGCGGATCTCGATGTCCTTGTCGCGCAAATCGATGCGCAACTGCTCGATAAGCGCTTCCTTTTCCTGAATCACCTCTTGCAGCAAGTTGATCTTGCGCTCCAAGCGACTCATGTCGCCGCCCTCGCGGTTAAACGAGGTTTGCAGTGATTCGTTTTCATCGCGCGCCGCGCGCAATTCGTATTCCAGCAAGTCGAGTTGCCGCTGCAACTCTTCAATCTGACGATCTTTTTGCGTCAAGCGGACTTTGAGGCCGGACAGTTGCTCGACCGC